>NZ_CP036348.1:4939587-5251764 GCF_007753095.1 Rosistilla carotiformis | reverse complement strand
CGACACCAATCGCAATGGCATCATCGATCCGATCGAACAGACCTACATTACGACGGGCGATCAATCGACCGCATCGCTCGGCTGGTCTGCGTACCTGACGGTCTACAGCCGCGAAGGGAACAAGACCGCCGATGGGGCGGACCGCGTGGATGTCAACGCCGAAGATCTGGAACAATTGCAAGCCGATCTGACCGACGTGTTGGGCAACGAAGATTGGGCCAGTTTTATCGTCGCCTACCGCGTCGCCGGGCAATCGGGTGCCACGGCCACGGCAGGGGGCGATTCGGATGCCGCCGAGGCGGTGTCGCAGGCGAGCGGCGGGCAAGCGTGGACCTCCTCGGCCTTGGGCTCTCTGGATCTATCGGAGGGGAAAGTCGAGGTCTCGCAGCTGTTGGACTTGGTCGGAGCGACCGTGGTCGTTGGCGAAGGGAACGATCAAACGGTCTACCAATCGCCGTTTGCGGACGAACCGTTAGCGATGGCGACCTACATGCCTTATTTAATGGGCTTGTTGACCTCGAAAGACTACGATTCGATGCCGGGACGGATTAATCTGAATGAATGTCCGGCGGAACTGATTTACGGTCTGCCCATCTTGGAGGAAGAGACGGCGCTGGCGTTGGTCGAGGCCCGCGGCGAGCAATCCGAGAGCGAGAACCGACGCTTTGAGACCTGGCCGTTGGTCGAAGGGATCGTGACGTTGGAACAGATGCGACAACTGTTGCCGTTGGTCACCGCCGGGGGCGATGTCTACCGAGCTCAAGTTGTCGGCTATTTCGAAGGGGCGAATCAGTCGGCGCGGGTGGAAGTCGTGATCGACGCGACGACGATCAATCCCGACATCGTTTATTGGCGAAGCCTGAGTCATTTGGGACGTGGCTTTGACGTCGGCACGTTGGGCGTCCGTGGCGAGGACGGGATGCAAACATTAAGTATCGCAGAGTAGTGCAGCGAGAGAATACCGCGGAAGCATACGGCAAAGAAACATGGCAAAGCAGTTAGCAATCGAATGGGACGACAACGAGATCCGCGTGGTCGCGGCGCGGCCGCGCGGCAATCGGTTTGTCGTCACCGATGTCTTTACGGTCGACATCAGCGGAGCGAAGCCCGAAGCGATTGGCAAGCAGTTGGCCGACGCATTGGCAGAGCGTGGGCTGCAGAAATTGCCGACGCTGATAGCGATTGGACGAGGCCGGGCGGAGCTGCGCCAATTGAGTCTGCCGGCGATTCCCGATGAAGAGCTTCCCGATGTGGTGCGGTTTCAAGCGGTTCGGCAGTTCGCCGCCGCGGGGGAACGGGCGGCGATCGATTACCTGCCGATCGCTCGCAGCGAAACGGGAGTCGAAGTTGCCGCGGCCGCTTTGGCTCCCGAACACATCGAAGAGATTCGCCGGGTCTGCGAGCCATCGGAACTGCAGTTGCAGCGGATCGTGCTGCGTCCGACCGCGGCCGCGGCGCTGTTCCAGCTGCTGAAGCAGCCCGATTCGGGCGAGACGATCCTGATCGATACGTTGGCCGACGAGGTCGATCTGATCGTGATGCGTGGCAAGACGCCCGCCTTCTTGCGTTCGGTTCGCGTTCCAACGGACGAGCAAGCTCGGCTGCGGACGATCGTCAACGAAACGCGTCGCAGTTTGATGGCCGTTCGCCGCGACGGCAGCAATTCCAGCCAACGGCAGATCATCGTCTGGGGCAACCCCGCGTATCATGCCGAACTGCGTCAGCAATTGACCGCACAACTGGGAATCGAAGCTCAATCGGTCGATCCCTTCAGTCTGGTCGAAATGCCGGCCGCGCTTCCCAATGGAATGCCACAATACATCGGCCGCTTCGCGCCGCTCTTGGGCCTCTTGGAAGGGGACGTGCTGAAGGGCGAAGGGCTGATCGATTTCCTGAACCCACGTCGTCCGCCCGAACCGAAATCAAATCGCGATCGCTACGCGTTGTATGGCGGGCTGGCCGCTGCGGTGGTGTTGTTGATCGGTTGGTTGGCGTGGAGTCAACTGAGTCGCTTGGATGCCAAGTACCAACAGACATTGGTTGCCAGCAACGATTTGAACGATGCGGTTGCCGCGGCGCAAATCAGCAAAGCAAACCTGGCTCGCATCGACCAGTTCCTCGACGGCGATGTCTTTATGCTGGGCGAGTTGGCATACCTGAGTGAAAACTTAGGTCCGCCTGAACAGATGCAAGTCGAGCAGTTGACGGTCGCTGCCGATCCACGCGGGGGCGCGACGATGTCGATCAAAGGCGTCGCTCGCGAACCGGCAGCGGTGATCGCGATGGAGAGCCAATTGCGCGACGCCGACCACGCGGTGACCGGCGACGGGGTGAAGAGCGATCCGCGGAACGAGACTTTTAAGTTCCAGTTCAACGATACGATCCGCATCCCAGCGGCAAGCGTTCGTGAGCAACGACTCGCCGCGCCGGTAGTTGTCGATTCGGCTGAACCCAAGGCCGCGCAGGCGGATGCGAAAGAGGCGCCTGCGAAAACCGAAGAGCCTGTGAAGACCGAAGCGGATACAACGCCGGAGGGTTCCGGCGAAGAAGAGTCGACCACGACCGAAGCCGCGACGCCAGCAAACGATTCCGATCAAGCAGATCCCGCCGCGGGCGAATCGAAAGCCGACGAATCGGATACGGAAGAAACCAAAGCCGACGCAAGCGATAGCGACGCATCAGAGAGCGACGAAAGCAAGAGCGACGAGGTGTCCGCATGAACCAACGCGAAAAATTACTTGTCTATTTGGTTGGCGGTTTGGTCGTTGCCGTGGGGCTGCAGTTCAGTCTCAGCGGGTATCGATCGGGGCTGCAGACGCGGGCGAACAAGCTGCGGAACTTGGAAGACAAGTTGCTGGATCAGCAAGAGCAGGAATTTGCCGGCTTGCAGGCGGAAACCCAGATCGCCGAATACCGTCGACGTTCTCTCCCCAGCGATCCCCAGCGGGCTCAGGCCGAATACAAGGAATGGCTGGAGAAGTTGGTTAGCGCTTCGGGACTGCAAAATCGAGCTGTCGATTATGTGGGCGAACAGGGATCGAACAAACTGTATCGCGTCTACACGTTCCGGATCGGCGGCGTGGGGAACATTCAAAAGGTCAGTGAATTCCTGACGACTTTCCACGAGAAGAACTATCTGCAACGCGCCAAGAAGTTGGTCCTGCGCCCCTCGAGCGAAGAGGGGAAGTTGTTGATGAACATCGATGTCGAAGCGATCGCCCTGGCCGATGCGGCGCGAGATCAGCCCGCTCCCAGCACGACCGATCCGCGAGTCGATGGGGTTGCGCCGCTGTTGGTCGAAACGATCGTCAACCGCAACATGTTCAGTCCCGCGAACCAGCCACCGCGTTACAGTGGCGAAAAGACATTGACGGCATCGATCGATACCGATTTCTCGAAGCGGTTGAAGTTCGATGACCCCGATAAGGATCACCGCGTCGAATACGAAGTCGTTGGCGATCTTCCCGCCGGCATGCAATTCAGCCGCGGCGAATTGATCGGCCGCCCGAAGGAGAAGGGAGAATTCGATATCAAGGTGCGAGCTTGGGACGACGGTTTGCCAAGTCGCGAGATCGAAACGATGCTGGTTTTCAAAGTGGGCGATCCGCCGCCGGAGCCTGTCGTCGCCGAGGGGCCGCCGCCGTTTGACGAATCGCAACAGGCGGTGCTGACCGGGTTGGTGCAAAGCCGCGGTCAATGGAGTGCGTGGATTCGCGTTCGGACGCAGAACAAGCTGCTGAAATTGAAAGTCGGCGATACGTTCAAAGTCGGTTCGATCGAGGGTACAATCGTGGAAGTGACCGATCGTTTTGCGGTTTTCGAAAGCGATGATCAACGTTTCATTCTGCGACACGACCGCAGCTTGGCCGACGCCAAGGCGGACGATTTGAACTAGTCGATCGTCCGGCGGAAGAAGACGCCGGAACGCGAATCGGTTGCGGATGATTGGTCCGGTGTTCCATCCACTCCCCTACAACTCGGTTCCGTAGCATGTGTTGTCGATCGTCACTTGCCCTGCTGGCGTTGCTGTTTGCAACCGCAACTCCAGCCTCTGCGGCAGACTCCAGTTTTGAGCGAGACGAAATCGACCGCGCCGTCGACAAGGCCGTTCTTTTTTTGGTCGGCAAGCAACGAGCCGATGGAGCGATTGTCGATCGCAGCCACGACACCACGATGACCTCCTTGGCGATCATGGCGTTGGCTTCGGTCGGACATCTGCCGGGCGATCCAACTCCCGCTGGCGAAGCGGTCACCAAGGGGTTGGCTTACGTGCTTGCCGACGGGCGTCAGGATGATGAAGGCTATTATGGTCGGCACGATGGATCGCGGATGTACGGCCACGGCATCACGACGCTGATGCTGACCGAGATGCTGGGGATGGGAACCGACCCGGCGCAAGACCAATTGATCCACGACCGCTGTCAGGCGGCGATCGATCTGATTTTGAAGTCGCAGAAGCATCAGAAGAGTCAAGAGAACCAAGGGGGCTGGCGCTACACGCCCACGTCCAACGATGCCGATCTTTCGGTTTCGGTATGGCAGTTGATGGCGCTGCGATCGGCGAAGAACGACGGATTGCAGGTACCCGGCAGCGCGATCGACGATGCGGTCGACTACTTGAAGCGATCGTACACGGCCAAGTTGGATCGGAACGGGCTGCCCGACGCTGAGAAGCCGGCGGGCTTCAGCTACACTCCCGGCCAACGCCACGCCAGCTTCACAATGACCGCCGCCGGATTGTTGGCGATGCAGGTTTGCGGTCAATACGATTCGCCGCTGGTCGCGGGGGCTGCCGATTGGTTGTTGGAACATCCGCCCAAACAGAACGAACGCTTTTTCCACTACGGCACCTACTATTACGCCCAAGGGATGTATCAACGTGGTGGCGAGTATGCCAAGGAGGCGGAGCAGAATGTTGCCAAGGTCCTGTTGCCGCGGCAGCTGGGAGACGGATCGTGGTTAGCCGAAGGGGGCGATGAGAAGCGGATCGGTCACGTCTATTCGACTTCGTTGGCGATGTTGACGCTGTCGGTGAAGTACCATTATCTGCCGATCTATCAGAAGTAAATCGATGGGGGGCAGGCTTGAAGCGCGGGCCCAATACGGCGATCATGCCCCGATCGAAGACCGCACCAGGGAAGGCTTCCCAAAGAGGAAGACTTCCGGAATCGCCGGAGCATGGATTGGTGCGGTCGGTCGTTTCCTCTAGTCACTCGAAATTCGAAGACCCCCACGATGAGCAACCCCGTCAAGATCGAGCCCCTTTCCTGGCAGCAGGAGACGACCGGCTTTCTTCGTTTGATCGACCAAACGCGTTTGCCGACCGAGCTTGTCGAAATCGATTGCCGATCGGTCGAACAGGTTTGGACAGCGATCAAACGGCTGTCGGTCCGTGGGGCCCCCGCGATCGGTGTTGCTGCGGCCTACGGCGTTTGCATCGGCGCGGCGGAAACGACGCGGCAGAGCGTCGATCAGGCGAAGCAGCAGGCTCACGCCGCGGCCGACTATTTGGCGACCAGCCGGCCGACAGCTGTCAATTTGTTCTGGGCCTTGGACCGCATGCGGCAAGTGATAGACCGCGACGGTTTCGATCAGACCGATGCGTTTTTGGAAGCTCTCCTGGCCGAAGCGCGTGCGATCCATCAACAGGATCGCGACACCTGTCACGCGATCGGCCGGAATGGTGCCCCGTTGATCGCCGCGGCGAAAAATGTGCTGACGCATTGCAACGCCGGGGCGCTCGCGACCGCGGAATACGGCACGGCGTTGGCGGTGATCTATTCGGCTCACGATTCGGGGCAATCGCTGCACGTCTTCGCCGACGAGACGCGGCCGTTGTTGCAGGGAGCGCGTTTGACGGCGTGGGAGCTGCAGCAGCATGGCGTCCCGGTGACGGTGATCTGCGATTCGATGGCAGCTTGTGTGATGAAAGAGGGACGCGTCGACGCGGTGATCGTCGGCGCCGATCGGATCGCGGCCAATGGTGATGCGTGCAACAAAATTGGAACGTATGGATTGTCGGTGCTCGCCAAGCATCACAACATTCCGTTTTACGTTGCCGCACCGTGCAGCACGTTTGATCTCACACTGGCTAGCGGCGATTTGATCCCGATCGAGCAACGCGCCGACTACGAGATCTCCGAAGCATTTGGCAAGCGAACGGTCCCCGAAGGGGTCGATGTCTACAATCCGGCGTTTGATGTCGCGCCGGCGGAACTGATCACCGCCATCATCACCGATCGTGGCGTGATCGATCCGGTGGATGAAGCTAACGTTCGCCGAGTGGTGCAAGATGCCAGCTGAAGAGATCGCAAACCGGTCGCAAATGGAATCCGAATCGCAACACGAAACCGCTCCCGCTGGGCGGCCGTATCGGAATTGGGCACGTCGCTGTGTCCGGATGTCGATCGCCGTCGTCGTGGGACTTTACCTGGCGATGCTGCTGATGTTGACCTGGCTGGAAACCTCGTTGGTCTACCCCGCCCCCGCGGTTGCGGCGGCGAATTGGAATCGTCCCGACCTGCAATTCGAAGACGTGAACTTTACGTCGGCCGATGGCACCGCATTGCACGGTTGGTATTTTGCGCATCCGCAGCCGAGGGCTCAGCTGCTGTTTTGCCACGGCAATGCGCAACAGGTGGCCGATCTGGGGGACTGGATTTCGGAGCTGCGCGATCTCTACCAGGTTTCGATCTTCGTGTTCGATTATCGCGGCTACGGCAAGAGTCAGGGGCAACCGACGGAAACGGGAGTGCTTCAAGACGGCGAGGCCGCGCAGCGGTGGCTGGCCCAGCGGGCAGGGATCGCCGACGACGAAGTGATCGTGTGGGGGCTCAGTCTTGGTGGTGGAATCGCCACACATCTGGCGTCGGATCTGGGCGCGAAGGCGTTGATCCTCGACCGGACGTTCCATTCGATCGTCGAACTGGCACAGTCGATTTATCCATGGGCGCCGATCCGTTGGCTGATGCGCAACCGCTATCCATCGGTCGAGCGGATCCAGAACTATCGCGGTCCCCTGTTGCAAATCCACGGTCCGATCGATGAGATCGTGCCATTTACGTCGGGCAAGCAACTGTTCGACGCTTGCCCTTCCCAGGACAAACGCTTCCTAGAGCTGCAGAATTTTGGGCATCTTGATTCTCCCACGGCCGAATTTTACGCGGCCGTAGGTGAACTGATCGATTCGGTTGCCGACCCGCGAGAAACTTCGTCGGCCGCCGAGTGATCGGCGACCGGAGTGGGATCGGAATCGCTGTTAGAGAGATTACAGTAACGATTCGGTCAAGCGACGCAGTTTTCGCAACTCCACGCGGTGGTCCAAACCATCGATCGGAGTCATGTGGATGCTGAATGCGCGGTCGTATTTTTCGTGCGAAAGTTGGCCGATCAGCTTGGCGTAATCAAGGTCCCCCTGGCCGACGCTCACTTGAAACGCATCGGGCTTCGAATCGCGCAAGTGGACGTGGAAGACGTACTTCATGATCCGGTCGAGGCTCTTGTTGCTGCAAGGACCGCACATGAAGACGCTCGGGTCCAGGGTGATCCCCAAACCGTGCACGTTGTCGCACAGAACCATCAACGTGTCGGGATCTTCGCTCAACCGACCGATCTGCGTTCGCACGGCGACGCGGCAGCCTTCGGTTTCCGCGACATCGACCAGTCGTTGCAGATGCTCGACTTCTTCATTAAACGGAGTGCCTAGTTCCGCCGAAGGGAC
The DNA here is from genome assembly GCF_007753095.1 of Rosistilla carotiformis. Lineage (NCBI taxonomy): Bacteria > Pseudomonadati > Planctomycetota > Planctomycetia > Pirellulales > Pirellulaceae > Rosistilla > Rosistilla carotiformis. Next base: position 5,244,044 of record NZ_CP036348.1, on the reverse strand, counting down.
CGTCAGCGTGACGACTTTGCACATCTTCGCGAACTTGCATAGCTCGGCGAACTGTTCGTAGTGTTCGTTGCCGGTCGATTGCAAGCGGATACTGAAGCTGGCGATATCCAACCGGTGCGACAAACGCACCCGATGGTAGGCGGTGTCGGCATTGTCAAGGATTTCGCTCGGACGAATGTGCCCTCCATCTTCGTGCAGGTCGATTTCAACGGCCGCAAATTCCAAATCGTCCGCGATCTCCACCGCGTCTTCAATTGACAAATCGGGCATGCTTTCCAAAGAGACGGCCACAAACACAATAACATTCCTTCATCGAGTCGAACAAACTTCTACCGGCTTTAAAGCTTAGCGATCGCGCAAGGTCTGTCCAATGGCGATTCTGGGTAGGGTGGCTCAGAATTTGCGTCGCAGACTCCTCGGCGCAGGGTCCAGGGCGCCATCGTCGTGGATTTTCAAGATAGGAAACGGTTTCCAGCCCCCCCAAGCATCAAACCGTATTTAACAAACGGAAGTGCCCTGCCGTGGCGTCTGGCGTTTTAATCCCTCGCGAATTCGATCGTCTACCGCAGGGAGGGCGTTTGGTGTGGGCAGGAGGTTGCAAATGCTAGCAATTTACGTTTTGCGAATCGATGGTGCTACTGGAGCGAAACTTGAGTCAAATCTGATAGGAATACCAATTTTGTGGCAAACCGCTCTTTGTGCCTTGTCGACCGCTCGTTATTCTGGACGTTCCCGTAAATCGATGGAATCGGTTTGTATTGTGGCCAAGGAGGAGCCAGACCCATGTTGTTGGAACGCTTAGACATCGACGTCTACGGCCCGTTCGGTAAGAAAAATATCGGGCCATTTTCAAACGGAATCAACGCAATCTGGGGCCCCGAGGGCTCGGGCAAAACTGCGATTGTCGATTTCATTCGCGGCGTGATGCTGGGCAACCAATACGACCGCCACGGTGCAACCGTTGGCCGCGTGACCTGGGCCGATCATCGCGGGCTGTATCATTGCCAACGCGAATCCGACGGCACCCATGATGGCCGGTTGTTGATCGATTTCTCTCCTCGCGACGCCGCTTACGCCGACGAACGCTACCGACATTACGGTTACCATTCGCGCCGTCCCGATGCGATTCCACCGGCGCTTGTCGACATGGTGGTCGCTCCCGATACCAATGAGACGTCGATCGCCCGCGTCTTCGAAGCGGCCGCATCGGTTGGCTTTGAATTGAGCCACGCGGTCAATCGTTCCTCCGAAGAGATCGAACGGATCAAGATGCGCCTGGTCGACATCGACGCGCAGATCAGCCGCGATTACCGTGGAACCGAGAATCGCGACGAACTGGAAATGCGTCGTCGGCGATTGACCACGGAGTTGGAAACTCTGGAACGTGATTGCGTCACCAGCGAACCAAGCTTGGATCGCCAAGATCGTGGCCGGTTGGAACAACGTTTGCGAACATCGCAACAAGAATCGCTCCGTTTGCGTCACTACCAAGACGATCTGCGGGAATCGATCGCCGACATCCAAGACGAGATGGATCGGTTGAGCCAAGTTCCGCACCACGAACCGCAACGCTGGACGATCGCTGAAGATTACCGTTTGCAGTTGGAAGATCTCGACGCCCAACTGGTTCGTTGGCGTCGCACGCTGCAAGAGGTTCGATCGCTTCGCGAGCGTCTACAAAGCTCGGGCGATGCGCCCTTTTACGCGGAATCCACCAACCGTGGTTCGTATCGCGCCAGTAGCGATCCATCCAGCGATCCGTACGAATATTTGAGCAGCCTGGAAGGCCGTATCGAACATGCCCAACGCCAATTGGATGCGTTGGCCGGATGTTATACCGATGGTTATTACCGGTATGGCAACGATGCGTCGGGACAGGCTCGCAACCTGCACGCGATGCGTGACGAATTGCATGCGATCCGTGAAGGCTTGGGGCGTCGCGACGCGCACCATCCGCACGCACACTTCGACGATGAACTCGCTCAACTGCGCCGCTGCGAACAAGAACTGATGTCGGCGATCGAGCGTCTAATCGCCGATCGCAGCGAATTGATGCGACTGGCATCTCGCGAACATGGCGTTCCCATGGACCAGTTGTCGTCGGCGTACGGCGATTGGAATCCGTACACCGACACTCCACATCTGCGCGATTGGTTGGTCAGTGATCATTGCCCACCCAGCGTCGGTTCGGTCGATGCGGCGATCGCGCGTCGCCAGCGTTTGCAAGATGAATTGACCGGGTTGCGGACCGAATTGCAACGTGCCGACGATCAATTGGCGACCGTGGTTCGCGACATCGACAATCTGCAACGCGAGTTGTTGTCCTTGCCGACCGATCGTAAGCCCGTTGTCGATTCCGCTCGGATGGCCCATCTGCGGAACGAACTGGCGGAAGTACGGCGTCGTTTGGAGTGGCTCGATTCGTTGGACGGATTGCGTCGCGAACGAACACGATTGGCCGACGAACTGCAACGTTTAGAAGCCGCTGGTCACGCAACGCAGTCGCCTCTGACCGCGTGTGCAAATCACTGGCTGACGCGATTGACCGCCGGCCGATTGCGAATGATCGAATTGGTGGGCCCCGATCAAGTTCGCGTCGATGGACGCCGTGAATCGGATATCTCGTCGGACGATCGCCGTACCGCAGCGCTCGCCGTTCGGATGGCTATCTGTTGCTTGATGAACGAAAACCGAACGGGGATGCCGTTGATCGTCGACGATCCCGTCGTGCATCACCACGATCACCGTAGCGTCGCCCGCACGCTGGTTGAATTTTCGGCGGGCGGTAACCAAGTCGTTGTGTTGACTCGTTCGCAAGCGTTGGTCGACGATCTGTCGGAGCAGGGTGCTTGGACCGATGCCCTGCCTGCCCGTAACAACTTGCAGAACGGAGCGGCCAGCAGCGACCTGTACGACGTGAATCGCTTCCTCGATATGGCTTGGCGTGAATCGAACGGTTTGTACGACAATCCGTCGCACACGCCCGGCCGTGGCTGGAGCCCCGCTCACAATTATCCGCGGCGCCGCACGATGCGTGGTTTGTACGAACCCAACCATCGCAAGGAATCGCGAACCGGCACAACGATCGACGGGGAAACCTTGATCGGTCGGCACTTTTTGACTCCCGAGAGTCACATCGACTTGGCCCCTTCGGTCGATTCGGTCGCCGCGGCTCGCTTGCGTGGAATCGGTGTCGAATCGGTGGGGGATCTGTTGACCAGCAACGCCGCCAACATCGCATCGCGAATTGGATTGGCTGGCGTTAGCGATCGCACGATCCGCCGCTGGCAGATCGAATCCGATCTGGTCTGCCGCGTTCCCGGCCTGCGTCCTTTCGACGCTCGGATTTTGGTCGGCTGTGGCGTCACGACGCCTAAGGAATTGGCTCAACTGCATCCAACCGAGTTGTTGGTGAAAGTCGAACGCTTCCTGGCGACCGATTTGGGACGCGAGACGCTCCGCAGCGGAACCAGTTACGAATTGTCGCGAATCACGACGTGGATCGCTTCGGCCAGTCGCGCCGTCCTACGCGGTCATCGCGATGGCGATCGTCAGTCGACGCGAACCACACGGACCTCGACACGCAGCCGTGACGGTGAACTCGCCGATGAGTCGCGTGGTGGGCGAACGACCCGCGTCACCCGCCGTCGTCGCACCTCGTCGCGAGATGGGCAAACCGGTGAAAGCACCAGCCGTCCGTTGGCAAGCGATCATTCGGCGTTCCCGAATCCGTACGAACACGATTCGGTTCGTCAGCGGACCGGTTCGGCAAACAGCTATCGAGAAACTTACGACTACGATGGTGATGGAATCGCCGACTTGGAAGTCGAATACGATTACGATCAACACGGCAATCGCGTGGTCCGCAGCACCAAGCGTTCCAGTTTGCGAAACGGTTCGGGCGGCAGCAGTTCGTCTTCCGTGTCGGGTAGCCGATCGTCTTCCCGTTCGAGCAGCGGGGACAGTAGCCGCGATGGTTCGTCCAACGGGCGAAGCCAACGTTCGACGCGGACTCGCGTCACGCGCACCAGTCGCGGCGAGCGATCGGAGCGATCGACCGTCCCGATCGATGTCGATAGCAAGACGCGGACTCTGCGGTATTACTTGAGCCGGGAGAGCGACGTTGTCGACGCTCCTTCGATTGGCCCATCGATGGCGAAGCGATTGGAGAAGGCGGGAGTCTATACGGTTGCCGATCTGTTGGATGCCGATCCGGCGTTTGTCGCCGACAAATTGAACCATCGCCGGATCACGACCGAAACGGTTCGCGATTGGCAGATGCAATCCAAGCTGATGTGCACTTCTCCGATGCTGCGTGGCCACGACGCCCAGTTGTTGGTCGCTGCGGAAATCACCAGCGTCAAGCAATTGAGCGAGTGCAATCCACAGTGGTTGTTGGACGAAGTCACGCCGATCGCTCGCAGCAGCGAAGGGAAGCGAATCCTGCGTGGTGCTCCGCTGCCCGATTTGGCGGAAGTCACCGACTGGATCACCTGGGCCGGCCAACGCGACCAAGTTGTCGCCGCCTAACCCAAAGCATTCTTACGGTCTTTGCCGTTTCAAATGAAACATCGCCTCAGCTCGCCGACGCACTTTGCGTTGGCGAGCTGTTTGTTTTTGGCGACTCGATTCCACCGCGCGGTGGCAGCGACTAAGATGGGCGTTTCTACCCCCCCAATCACCTCGCAAACCAGGATCGAACCTCGATGACCTCGCGACGAATGACCACTGTTACTTGTTTTCTGATCGCTGCGATGCTGACCTCGGTCGCAAGCGCTCAAGCCACCGCAACGAAGCACGATGCGATCACTCCCGTACCGCGCGACGGGAATTGGATGAAGCGCCACGAATCGATGAACGCTCGCGTTGCCAAGGGGAACGTCGACCTCGTCTTCATCGGCGACTCGATCACTCAAGGCTGGGAAGGCCGCGGCAAGAAGGTCTGGGCCGATTTCTACGGCGATCGCAACGCTGTCAATCTGGGCATCGGTGGCGATCGCACGCAGCACGTCATGTGGCGGTTGGACAATGGCAACTTGGAAGGGATCTCGCCCAAGTTGGCGGTTGTCATGATCGGCACCAACAACTCCGGCCGCAATAAGCCCGAAGAGATCGCCGAAGGTGTCACCGCGATCATTCACCAATTGCGTGAGAAGACTCCCGAAACGAAGATCCTGTTGCTGGCGACCTTTCCCCGCGGTGCCACGCCAGCTGATGCGAAGCGTCAGGCCAACGAAACAAGCAACGCGATCGTCGCCAAGCTGGCTGACAACGAAAACATTTTCTACTTGGATATCGGCGACAAATTCCTCGGCGACGACGGTTCTCTTTCCAAGGAGATCATGCCCGACCTGCTACACTTGAGTGAACAGGGCTACACGATTTGGGCCGAATCGATCGAGCCGAGCGTCTCCAAGCTGATGGGCAAATAGTCGGTTGGTTTTCTGCCCTTTCGCTTTTCATCCCCGCATTGCCGCGAAAGGGCAAGACATTGAAAACCTCGGAATCTTCGGACCCGCATCGGCCGGTCTCTCATGATGCCTTACCCGCCGCGATGCAAGCTTGCACGCGGCCGGGTTATCTGTTGATCGGGCATGGAACGCGGGACCTCGGCGGGACGCAGGAGTTCTTGCAGCTGGGGGCGGTGTTGGGCCAGTTGCTCGCTCCAGCACCTGTCGAAGCTTGTTTCTTGGAGCTGCAGCAGCCGACGATCGGCGAGGCATGGCAGCGGATGGTTGCGTCGGGCGTCGACGGCATCTACGCGATGCCGTTGCTGTTGTTTGCTGCGGGGCACGCCAAGCGGGACATCCCCGAGGAGTTGCAGGCGGCTTGCGATGCGGCAATCGGCGAGAGTCGTGGGCTGCCGTTTGTGCAGACGCCGCCGCTGCAGTGCCATCCGAAATTGTTGGAGCTGTCGGCGATTCGAGCTCAGCAGGCGATCGATGCCGCGGGCGGAGTCGATCGGGCGCGGACGGCGCTGGTGATGGTCGGCCGCGGCAGTCTGGACGACGGCGCGACAGCGGAGATGTATCGCTTCAGCGAATTGCGTGGCCAATCGTTGCGGCCGGCGGTCGTTCGCACCGGGTTTGTGGCGATGGCGCGCCCCGATCTCGCTGCGGTGTTGGACGAAGTCGCTCAGCTGCCCGAGATCGATACGATCGTGGTCCAACCCCACTTGCTGTTCCAGGGCGATCTGAACCAACGTGTAATGCAGATGGTCGATGTGGCAGCGGATCGGCATCGGGATCGACGCTGGATCGCCGTCGATCGACTGGGCCCCGACCCGCGGTTGGCTCAGGCCCTGATCGAATTGGCTGCAGAAATCGACTGATGAGCTAATCGTCTTGCAGCTGACCTTCGGTTCGCTCGGTCGCTGGATCTGGCATCGTGCTCTGGTAGTGTCGGAAGGCGCACCAGAAGACGACGCCGTTGAGCAGGTGCCAGAGTCCATGTCCGGTCAGGATGTGATTGTCGGGATGGCAGACGATGTGCATGTAGTCCAACCACCAGAAGCCCCAGGCGATCAGAAACGTGATCACCATCGCGTAGGCCCAGCGGGTGAGCATGCTGTCGTACAGGCCCCGAGCGACAACGATCACCACGATCACGGCAAACATCGGGCTGGCGAAGGCTGTTGATACCGAAGAGAGACCGGTCAGCAGGAGCGTGCTGACTAGGACGATCGCGATCAACATCCGGTTTCCCGGACGATTCGGATCGCTGCGTTGTTGCTGCAGCGCAGCGATGCTCAAGATGAACATGAACATCCCGCTGAGATCCAAGGTCTCGCCGAGGATCGTGTTGGAGGCGTGGAAATATCCCGACGCGACGCCGGTCCACATCGCGGCAACCCCCAGCAACCGAGCCAACGGGCGGTTGGCGTAGATCAGAATGAAGATACCGGCGACCAGAGGACCGATATTGGTCCACGTGTCGGCCGGATGTTTGATCGGTCCGTCGAGGGTCCGTTCGCAAAACTGCATTCGGGCCGGTTCAAGTAACCATTCCATCGTTCACCGATTGGTAAAGCGCCGCATCGTCCGTGGTTGCCCCAGTGAGCCCGCAGACGCGCGATGCGAAGCGTGTTGCGGTGCGGATTGTGCGTTGCAAATCCCAACCGCTCAATAGACCGTAAATGGTCGTCGCGGCAAAGGCGTCGCCAGCCCCCACGGTGTCGCGCATCGGATTGGGGTTGGGAGCATCGGCAACGATCAATTCACCCCCGGTGACGGCGTAGGCACCGCGCGAGCCACAGGTGACAAAAAACTGTTCCCCACCAAACTCGACGCTCAAACGTTGGACACCCGCACGGATTTCGTCGGCGGTCTTGCAGGGCGTGTCGGTTAACTGCGAAAGCTCTTCGTCGCTCAACTTGACCCATTGCGCTCCATGCAGCAGCGTGTGCAGCCATTTTTTGTCGAACCATGGCATCCGAATGTTGATGTCGACAAAACGAGGTAGGTCGCTGTCGGCGATAATTTGGCGGATCGTGTCGCGGCTGACGGCATTCCGACTCGCCAAGCTGCCGAGATACAACATGGCAAACCCGGTCGAGGTGACTGGAAACTCGGGCATCTTCAGGAAATCGAATGCCCGATCGGGAACGATCTCATACGACGGTTGGCCATCTTGAAACGTAACCTGAACTTCGCCGGTCGGTTGCTCATTGGTTTGCAAACCCGCCGTCGACATCTTCCATGATTTCATCCGGTCGGTGATTCGCTGTCCCGCGTCGTCATCGCCGATCGCCGACACAAACTCCGGCTCCATTCCAAAGCCTTGCAGATTCCAAGCCACGTTGAACGGAGCCCCGCCCAAGATCGACTGGCCATCGGGAAAGTTATCAAACAGCACTTCGCCAACGATCAAAGGTCGGCGTTCGGGGTAAGAGGTCTTAATCGTTCATTCCTTGCTTATTGAATAGATGAAGCCGACCACCAAGCCTACCAAATTTTCGTTGACTCAGAAACGAAGGGGAGGTTGTCACTGCATTCGATTCTCTTTTTCGTTGTCGCGGGAATCACTTGCATCGCGCTCGCACTTCGTCACCGCAATCGTAACGATCCCATCCTCACCGTATTGCCTGCGGTTGATGATATCCATTCATTGATCCTCGCGATCTCACCGCGCCGTTCGCATGTTGCGGCAACGCATCATGTACCGTGACAACGCAACGGGCGATCGATTTTGATGTTGCCAAAAGACAACACGGCGGTTCCGTTTTTCAACGGGGCACGCGACGCAAGTGCTTTGATAGACATGGTTTATCACGGTGGAGAGCGGTGGTTGTCGCGGCGTTGGCATGGCGACTGCTTTCTCTGATTGCAACCTCCCACCATCGCTTCACTCCATTCCCAACGCGCTCCCGCAATGTATCTACTTCTCTTTTTATTGCTCGCGATCGGTCCTGCGACCGAAGCTTCGGAACCTCAGGTTCCGATCGGGCAGAGAGATCCGTATCGGGCGGTCGCCGATGGTTGGCGACGGACGAATCGAGGCTGGGAAAATACCGCGTTATGGAATCACGGACTTGTTGCCGAAACGCAATCGTTGGCTCACCACACACGCCCCTATCCCGCGATCACTGCCTGTGTCGACTTTGTCGCGGGACTGCACCCGGCGTTGATTGCCGGCGTGCAGTTGTTGTCGGCCAGTTATCTATTGCGCGGAACACGCGCCCCGTTCCAACAGAACCATGGGACGCGTTCCGGTGCACCGGTGCGTTAGGCGTTGCCGTCTTCAAACGCCTGATCGAACGCGCGTCCGCTGGGGGCAAAGTCCAATTCTTTGGTGAACTTGCACGCTTCGGTCGCTCCGAAGCAGCGTTCCATGCCGCTGTCTTCCCATTCGATCGACAACGGTCCTTGGTAATCGATGTCGTTCAACGCGCGGATGATTTCTTCGAAGTTAACCCCGCCACGACCTGGCGATCGGAAATCCCAACCGCGACGATGGTCGCCAAAGTTGATGTGGCTCGACAGGATGCCCGACGTTCCGTCCAGTTTGACGATCGCGTCTTTGACGTGAACGTGATAGATCCGATCGGGGAACGCGCGGATGAACTTTTCAGGATCCATGCCCTGCCAGATCAAGTGGCTCGGATCGAAATTGAATCCGAATTCGGGACGGTGATCGAGCGCTTCGAGGGCTCGTTGGGCGGTGTGGATGTCGAATGCGATTTCGGTCGGGTGAACCTCCAAGGCAAACTTGACGCCACACTCGGCGAAGACGTCCAGGATCGGATTGAAGCGATCGGCGAACAGCTTAAAGCCGTCGTCGATCATTTGAGCCGAGACGGGAGGGAAGGAATACAGCAGGTGCCAGATGCTCGATCCGGTGAAGCCGTTGACGACGCTGACGCCCATCTTTTGTGCTGCCCGCGCGGTCTGCTTCAGCTCTTCGATCGCACGCTCGTTGACGCCCGCTGGATCGCCATCGCCCCAGACATAGCTGGGCAGGATCAATTGGTGACGTTGGTCGATGATGTCGCAAACGGCTTGGCCGACCAAGTGAGCGCTGATCGCCAAGCACTGCAGGCCGTGGCTGTCCAGCAATTCGCGTTTCTTTGCACAGTAGTCGTCCTCGGCGTTGGCGCGGTCGACTTCGAAGTGGTCGCCCCAGCAGGCAAGTTCGATGCCGTCGTATCCGAACTCGCTGCACATGCGAGCCAGGTCTTGAATGCCAAGGTCGGCCCATTGGCCTGTGAATAGAGTGACGGGACGCGCCATGCATCTGCTCCTGATTGAAGTCGTGGAATCGAGTGTGGGGGGTAAGCCAATCGGTTAGGGCCGCTAGCTGGCAGGTATTGTGATGGATCGACCCGCGACGATCAACGGGCGGGCGGAGGATGCCCCGGGAGTCGAAATTTGTATACTGGAAAGTTCTGATGTTTGTCTGATGAACAGAAACGAAGGAAATCTCATGAAATACGCTTTTTGTTTGGTGCTGACGACGCTGGCCGGATGCCTGTTGTCCCCTGCGGTCAACTGGGCCGCCGATTTACCCGCCGAACGCCAGTGGTCGGAATTCCGTGGCCCCAGTGGAAATGGACACAGTCCCGACACGAACGTCCCCGTGAAATGGGACGCCCGTTCCCTGCGGTGGCAGACCGATCTGCCGGCACGGGGACATTCGTCGCCTGTGATGTGGGGCGACAAGGTCTTTCTCAGCGGGGCGGTTGCGAACGGGTCGATTGCCGAGCGTCACATGTTTTGCGTCGATCGCAGCACGGGCAAGCTGATCTGGGATACCCCCGTTGCAACCGGGAAAGGGGAACAGATTCACAAGATGAACAGCTGGGGCACGCCCAGCTGTGCTACCGACGGCACCTGCGTCGTCGCCTTCTTTGGTCCGGGCGGACTGCATTGCTTGGACATGAACGGCAAACCGCTTTGGTCGCGCGAATTGGGCAGCTTCCCCGGCGTTTGGGGAATCGGTGCATCGCCGATCTTTGTCGGCGACACCATCGTCCAAAATTGCGACGCGGAAGGAGCGTCCTATTTGGTGGCCGTCGACAAACTGACTGGCCAGGATCGCTGGCGTCAACCGCGCGCCGATACACCTCGGGGCGGTTGGAGCACGCCGGTGCTGTCGGTCACGCCACAAGGTACTGAACTACTGCTGAACGGTGAATTTGGAATCGATGCTTACAATCCCGAAACAGGCCAACCGCTGTGGAACTGTCGCGGGTTTAACGGTCGCGGTACGCCAATGCCCGTCGTCGGTAATGGTCTGGTCTACGTGGTCAACGGAAAGGCAGGAGACGTTTACGCGGTGCGATCGGGGGGGCGTGGCGATGTCACGCAATCGCATATGGCATGGAACACGCCTCGCCGCGGCGGTCGCGATTTACCGTCGCCGATCCTGGTGGGAGATACATTGGTCGTGTTTGGAATGGCGGGAGTGGTCACCGGCTATGACGCGCATGACGGGACCGAATTGTTCAAAGAGCGGCTGGGAGGGAACTACTCCGGGTCGCCGATCCTGGTGGACGGTTTGGTCTACGCCCTGACCGAAACCGGCGAAGTGAACGTCCTGAAGATCGGCCGCACGATGGAACTCGTCAGCCGCAATCGGATCCCTGTCGACGACGATGAGATCTTCCGTTCGTCCCCAACGACCGCCGAAGGGATGCTGCTGATCCGCAGCGACCGCCGCCTGTATTGCATCGGAAATCCATAGATCGATCTGGCGCGATGCGGGTTCCGTGACCGTGCCGGAAGATAATCCGACGCCCGCAACGTATCGATCGCATCTCGCTGGCCCCTCGCGCTCACGCAGGGGGCCAGGAAGTGGCCGCTCCTTGCGACGAAACTACTTTGCTTCCCGATTCAGCGGCTGGTCGACGACGATTGCCGCGGGGAAATCGGCTGCGTCCTTTCCACCGCGTTCCGCCCAGCGTTTGTTTTGCGAACCGCCGCGCGGCTGATTCATCGGGATGTCCATCCCTCCAGCATCACCCAGCATTTCGTACAAGCGATTCTCCATCGCCTTGGCGACCGATCGCATCGCGGGATCGTTGATCAGGTTCTTGGTTTCGCCTGGATCGGCTTTCAGGTCGTACAGTTCGTCGACATCCCACAGGCCGTAGTAGGTGATGTACTTGTACTGATCGCCCCGCAGCGCGAACTGGGTTGGCGATTGGGGAAAGTTCTTTTCCCAGTAGTAGACGTACAAAAAGTACTTTCGCCAATCCATCTCTGGCTTGTTGGGCAGCTCGAGAAAACTCTGGCCGTCCATGTATTCCGGTGTTTCCAGGCCAGCAGCGTGCAGGATCGTCGGGCCGACATCGATGTTGCCGATCACCGAATCGACGACCTTTCCACCTTCGTAGAGGTCGGGACATTGCATCACCATCGGGACGCGGATCGATTCTTCATAGGCGACGCGCTTGTCGATTAAACCGTGCTCGCCCCACATGAATCCGTTGTCTCCCATGTAGATCACCAGCGTGGATTCATACAGTCCCATCGCCTTGAGTTGTTCCATCAAGCGGCCGACGCTGTCGTCGACGGCGAGAACCGATTCACAATAGCGTCGGTACAGGTAATCCAATCCGTTGTCGCTGTGGTAGGAGAAGTCGATCCCGTGCCAGCTGTTGCGTTGATCGCGCACCCAGCGCGGCGCGTTGTTCTCCGCCGAGATCTCCTTGCCACGAGGCAAGAAGCTCAGGTCGGCATCGGCATATCGCCTGGCATGTCGTTTGGCCGGTGTGAAGTTCGAATGGACCGCTTTATGCGACAGGTACAAAAAGAAGGGCTTTTCGGAATCCTGTTGCTGTTTCAGCCAATCGATCGCATAGTCGGTCAGTTCATCGGTGATGTAACCCTTCTGTTTGACCCGTTTCCCGTTGACGTTCAGCGTGTATTTTGGGTTGGGGGCCAGGTAGTTTCCTTGGCCGCGAAAGCTGATCCAATGGTCGAAACCGGGACGTGGATCGTCGTGTTCGCCCCCCATGTGCCACTTGCCGATGAAGGCGGTCGAATAGTCGGCTTGCTGCAAGTACTGAGGAAAAAATCGCGTTCCCGCGGGGACGGTCCGATTGTTGTCGATCACGCGATGCTTGTGCGTGTAAAGGCCCGTCAGGATCGAAGCTCGGCTTGGTGAGCACAGCGATGTCGTCACGAAGGCATTCTTAAGATGAACGCCTTGGGAAGCTATCGCATCCAGGTGTGGCGTTTCCAAAAACGGATGCCCCATGAATCCCATCGCATCGTAACGATGATCGTCGGTCAGGATGAAGACGACGTTCCTTGGTTTGACTCCTTCCCGCTTGCCCAGTTCCGGCAGTTCCGGTGTCTCAACAGCCTGGGCTATGGAACCACCGATCCCTAATAAAACAAACCAAGCAATGACAAAAGAACGCAGGCGCATAGGGGCCTCTCCAAGCAAATAACTCTGGGCGAATCAAAACATCACAACGGGCATCGCATCTGCCCCAGAGGTGATGATAACGTCAACGGATTGGACATTGTAGTCGAATCACGCCGGCGTCGTCGCTCAACCGATGCTCGTCTTGGAAAGTTGTGGTGCCGCGGTTTGCGAAGCGGGCAACACCGCTTCGAAGGTCGATCCCTTGCCGGGCATGCTTTTCAGCCGCATCGTACCTCCAAACGACTGGACGATGTTTTTCACGATCGCCAGTCCCAGGCCGGTGCCACCATACTGTTGATCGCGAGCCTTCTCGACACGATAAAAGCGTTCAAAAACGCGTTCCTGATCTTCCAGCGGAATTCCCAGTCCGTCGTCGGCAACCGCGATAGAAACCAGTTCGTCTTCGGTTTGACAACTGACCGTGACGTGCCCCCCCTCGGGAGTGTATCGCAGTGCGTTACCGACCAGGTTGTTGGCGACGGTCAACAACGCCTCGCGCTCGGCCAAGATCGCTATCGATTCATCAAACGGTTGCAGCGTCAGTTCGATATTTTTCTGCGCCGCGACCGGTTGGTACGTCTCGCAACATTCTTGGATCACCGGCAATACGGGAACGTCGGTAGGTTCGGCGGGCTGGGAGCGATCTTGTGCCCGTGCCAGATGCATCATGTCGGCGATCAAACGTTCCAAGCGATCGGCTTGAGCGAGAATCTGGTTGACAAAGTGGGGTGCCATTTCGGTGTCGTCGATCGCACCCAATTGCAACGTTTCGGCGTAACCCTTGACCGCAGCCAACGGCGTTTTTAGTTCATGCGACACGTTGGCGATAAATTCCCGTCGCATCGCTTCGAGTTGTTTGAGATGCGTTTGGTCGTGGATCGTCAACAGCACACCGGGGCGCGATTGCGATGGCAACGTGCTCGCTTTGACCAACAATTGTCGCATGTCGCTCAATTGAATTTCCGCTTCGGCATCGTCGTTGGTCGCCAGCGTTTGGTTGACCACGGCGGTGACTTCGGGCACGCGGACGACTTCTAACAATTGGCGGCCAACCGCAGTTTCGCTGTTCAGTTTAAGAAAGTGGCAGGCGGCTTCGTTGACCAACAACACGCGACGCGTATCGTCGATCGCGATGATCCCTTCGACCATGTGCGCCAGAACCATAAAGCTGCGTCGCCGGTCGGCCTGCAGTTGTTCGATCTGTTGTTGGGTTGCTTCTTGCAGTCGATTGAGGTGGTGGACCACGGCGATCTGTTCGTCGCCGAGCCGGGGCGATCGGAGTCGCGAGGCGAGGTTCCCGTTGGCCAAATCGTTGACCCACCAAGATAGTTCAGCGTCGGCGTGAGAACGTCGCGCCTCGCGTTGGGCGAACCAAAAAGAAAGGCCCGCAGCGATCACGCCATACGCCATGACAAAGCGGAACACGAGGCGGCTGCGATATTCCATCGGCACCGAAGCGACCAGGATGATGCACAACGGCAAGCCGATCAGGCCCGCAGCCAAGAGTGCCATCAATAGCTTCCGCAGCATAAACACGTTTGCAATCCTATCGGCGACCTAGAGTCCAATGATTCAACCGACACTCGGACCGAATTCGAGCGGTGGGGGGAATCGACGCCTCGCTTCGAATGGGTTCGTCGTTGAATCCTGTTAGCCAATGTAGACAACCGCCGCCGTTTTCAACAATCGGGGCATCTGTTTGTCGCATTGAATAGACGGTCCATATATCGTCGCGGAAACACGGGGCGAGGTGTGTTAATTGTGTGTTAACTTTTGTCCGGCGCAACGGAAGCGAGGGGACTTCGGTCGACCGGTTGTTGCATGAACGTCCACAGCGCTTGCAGGGTTTTGCGGTGAGCTGGATTGACGTTTCGATTCCCATATACCACCACATTGTACATCTCCGCCGTCAGTGTGATGGTTTTGGATTGCGTTGGGAAACGGCGGGCTAATTGTTGCGTGAACTCGCTTGGTGTCAGCTGATCGGGACGTGGACAATCGTGTTCGCGGGCCCAAGCGTTCAATGCATTGAAGGAGATCACGACAGCGCGTTCCATTGAGACCGAAGCATCTTGCAACGGGTTTTGATAAGTCGAAAACGGTCGTGCCCGAACGGCCGGTGCGACCGCGGCGGAAGCCTGCGGCTGTGGGGCGGTTGGTTCGGTTCCACCCCAACCTCCCAGCAATTCTCGAAACCACTGGACGATCTCATCCCAATGTCGCATGCCATAGAAGGCGACGATTCCCGCCAAGACCGCGAAGATCACGAACCGCAGCAGGCCGGATAGCTTCGATAAAATGTCGGGCATCTTCCAGCCATCGTTCGGTGGTGGTGGAGGAGGTTCTGAAGGGGAGTTTCCCTGCTGGTCGCGAGTCTCGCCCGTATCGGATTCCGATTTTGGATCGCGCCCACCGGATGCTGGCTCCGAATCGTCGTCAGGCTCGGCGTCGGAGTCTGACTTCTCGCCACCCGACTTCTCACCGCCCGACTTCTCACCGCCCGACTTCTCGCCACCCGACTTCTCGCCACCTGACTTCTCGCCACCTGACTTCTCGCCACCTGACTTCTCGCCACCTGACTTCTCACCACCTGACTTCTCACCGCCTGACTTCTTACCGTCCGACTTCTCACCGCCCGACTTCTCACCGCCCGACTTCTCGCCACCCGACTTCTCGCCACCTGACTTCTCGCCACCTGACTTCTCACCACCTGACTTCTCACCGCCTGACTTCTTACCGTCCGACTTCTCACCGCCTGACTTCTCGCCAGCACTCCCCTGCTCCCCTTCTCCTCCTCTGGCATCGTCCGGCTTCCCCTTCTCGACTCCTTCGTCACCCCATCCTTGTCGGTTCGATTGAAGTCCCTCGGGCGAGCGGACCGAGGCGGGAAGTTCCAGAGATGCCAACAGCTTGCCAGGCATTGGCAGCAGGAAACACAACGTCAGCAGCCCTGCCACCAGAATCGCTCCGGCCACCAGCCAACGGACGCTGATTCCCGCAGGCATGTCGACGCCCCGCTGTCTCAAATACCGTCGCATTCCAAGAAAGCTGGTGGTGACCAACAGCAGCAGCGAACTGGCGAGATAAATGCCCAAACTGGTCAGCGCTGAATCGCGCGAAGCCGTATCGCTGGGGAGCAGCACTTGGCCCAGTCCATAAAGCGGGATCGCCGCGAAGGCCAGATACAGAATCCACATTCCCGGTCGATGGCCGCTCTTCGGTTTGCTGTGTCGCTGCGATTGGGGCGATTCGAGGGAGGTCTGGCCGCGCGCTGGCGGAAGGTCGGGTTGTTCGGTCGTCCCATCGAGCGAAACATCGGTATCCTGGATCGATGCATTACCAAACAATCCTCCCTGCATCAGTCCGGCACCACTGGCATCGGAATGTTCGTCGATCAGGGTGCAATCAATCGTGATTCGATCGGCCAGGTACCAGATCACCGCCAGCAACGCGACGACCATCAACACCCCTTCGCCGACGAAACGCATCGTCGATAGAAGCGTTGCGGCCCCCAAGGCCAATGCAAATGCAGTCGCGCGGCCGCGTCCCTGTTCGATCGCGATTCGCGCGATCCCGACTGCCGCGACGATAAATAGGAACAGGATGTAATTGATGCGGGCCAAAAATTCGCCGCGATACATGCACAGCGTAAGAAAGTAGACGAGGCTGGCGATCATCGTGACGATCAACAACGGGTTGAGCGCAATCACGATGTAATCGATCGTCGTCTTGTCGCGTCGTTGGACCATTCTTGACAATCACCTTTCCCCAATCGGACACCGCACGCTATTCGCGGAAAGCGGCCCGTTTCAATCGATCCATGATCGCGCGGCCGACTCCGTGAGGCGGGCATGTATCGGTCACGATCGCATCCAATGCCATCGAGTCCAGTTCACGCATCACCGCAAACAATCGCTGGCCGACTTCTTCGAGGTCCCCGGTAGGGCTGAGCACACGGACGACGGCAAATTTTTCTCGTTCATTGTCGGGAAGCGGCGCAAACGCGATCCGTCCGATTCGGCCCTGGAGAGTTGAAGCGGTCCGTTCCGCGAACCAAAGCGGCGTTTGAGGCGAATAATGTTGCAGCATCATTCCCGGGGCTTCCAAGACGACCGGCTGCTGGTCGACCGGCAAGAGTGCTTCGACCGGCACGTTCCAACGCGAAGCGAGCGTTTCCGCTGTGATCGCACCTGGACGCAGCAATCGCGGTCGCTCGCCCAAGGCGACGATCGTCGATTCCAATCCGACCGAACACGCTCCCCCATCCAGGACCATCGCCACCCGATCGCCCAGTCCATCGACCACATGTGCCGCCGTGGTGGGGCTGACATATTTCGATCGGTTGGCACTCGGCGCCGCCAGCGGCAAACCGCTGCGTCGCAGCAACTGTTGCATCACGGGATGACTGGGGATCCGCACGGCAACCGTCGATTGGCCGGCAGTGACTTCGGCGGGCAACCGATCCGAACGTGGCAACACGATCGTCAGAGGGCCCGGCCAAAGATCGACGATCGCATCGAACTGCCGCATCGTGATCGGATCAAGCGGCCAGCGAACCACCTGTTGCATCGCGTCGAGATCGGCCACATGGACGATCAATGGATTGTTGTCGGGGCGTCCTTTGGCGGCAAAGATCTTCCGCACCGCCGCTGCATCCAAAGCGTTGGCCGCCAATCCGTAAACGGTTTCGGTGGGCACGCCGATGAGTTCGCCAGCGGCTAAGAACCGGCATGCCGAATCGATCGCGTCGTCGGTCGGCGGCACGGAGCGAAATGTTTGTTGAGTGCTCATGAGAAGAACGCGTCGACCAATTGGGCATCCAGATCGTCATCGTCCTTTTCGTCTCGGTGAATTTGCGGGGCCGAGAATTCCGCCGGAAACGACTGGGACGCGACGTCCTCCTGGCCACTGAAATGTTCCCCTGACAACGAAAGGATGGACAATCGATTGATCACTCGCAACGCGTCGATTGGAGTCACGCGGCCATCGCGATTCGTGTCGTAAAATCGGCCAGGAAAGCTTGTCATTGTTGCGATCTCCGGCAATACGCGGGTCACCGGATCGATAAACATTTGTCTATTCAGTTCGTTGAGTATGTTTAATGCATCGAGAGGTTCGATGCTTCCCGATCCGTTGACGTCCAGAGGATCCGATGGATTGGTCCAGGTAGGTCCCCCCGTTATACCGATCGTTGCGTCGCCATCGACCAACTCTCTTTGCAGACCCTCTGGACCGATTTGCGTCGCGAGGATCTCCCACTTGCCCAATAAGGTCAACGTTTCGTGATCGCGAATCGACAGATCCAATCGAGCGGCATCGGGTGCTAACCGACCGAAGCCGTTCCGGTCGATGGTGATTCGACTGGCATCTTCGGTCGTGATCGATTCGATCCCAGAATAGAGATGTTCCTCCCCCGACAGATCGATCGTCTGGTCGAAGTTCGTCGTCGTCAGCGCATCGTGACCACCGCCGGCCTGAATCGTAAAGTTTGCACCCTCAGGCAGGATCGGCGACAAATTTCCCAAGCGGATATGGCTGTCTCCGTCGCCATGCTTTACGGTCACCGAAGCTCCCGCCGCGGCACGGAACATCGTCACGCCATCCTGTTGCGCCAACAGTTGGTTCTCGGGCGTTGCCCCAAGATCGATACTTTGGCCGTCCAGCGCTACGACGATAGGGCTTCCTGCGTCGACAATCGAAACACCATCAAAACGATCTCCATCGGCCCACGTGCGGTCGCCGTCGGACGAGATCGTATAGGCGAAATCGATTTCTCCCGACGTCGTTCCCGCTGGGATCGCAAACGGCACGATGGCAGTCTGGTTGGAAACCGGAGCATCGCTAACAATATGTTCTCCCGGGTCGTTGAAGCTCCCGTTGCGATTGAAGTCAGCCCAGATGTCGACGAGTCCCGTCGTTTCGGTTTGGATCGTCAGGTTCGAGACGTTTTCAAAATCGGCGTCGGCAACCAGGCTGCTGGAAAAACTTAACTGCATCGGTTCAGGCAGCTTGGAAATTTCAATCTCAACGCGTCCATAATCGATTTCCTCGACGGCGACGGGAACGCTTGTATCGACCATCAACAATTCGTGGCCAATCCCTTCGGGAGCATCGCCGACAGCCGTAAAAAGCCCCGGCGCGATCGCTTGCATCCGGATGGTCGCCAGCAAGGCGTTACGAATATTGAAGACGTCTGCCACGGCACCGAGTTCGTCGACCAAGTTGCCGCTGATCGATCCGTCGGTCGAGTAATTAAACGTCGGTCCAAATTCGATCGCATCGCCACCGACAGGAACCGCGACCGAGGAATCAAAAATCAAATCGAGATAGGCGGAGAAAACATGACGTGAACTGAACACGCGATTGTCAGCGACGTGGACGGTCAGCAGGAACTCGTCTCCCACAACAAGATTGTCGATCGGATCTCCTGCGATGTCCGAAATGCCCAAATAGAAGATCGCCTGCGGTGTGCCCGCGACCTCAATCGACAACGACTCATCAAACGTGTTCCCTGCCAGGTCGGTATAACGGATGTCGACCGATTGGGGTCCAACATCGGCGGTGCTAGGCGTCCATTGGATGCGACCGGTCGTTGGATCGAGACTCATTCCTGTCGGCGCTGCGATCAGGCTGTAAGCCAAACCATTCCCTTCTTCATCATGATCGATGTCCAGCACAAACGGTCGAGTCGCCAATGCTCCATTGTTGGTCGACAGATTGGATTGCGAAGGAACGCTACGATCCAGAGTGATCATCAACGGAGTTTCGAGCGTCGTGACGACCTGCGCAAACGTTTGACGCGCTTGCAACGCCAGTTCGCCGTCGGCACGTCCCGAGAGGTCAACATTTGCAAATGAAACGGTTGCTCCGGCGGCAACGGAACTGGCCAGTACGTCCTCACCGATCATCAGATCGACGGTTGCCCCCAGTTCGGTCCCCGTGACGGTGAACGATGGCGAGGAGGCGGATGTCACGTTGTCGGTGTTGCTGGTACCCGTGTCGCTGGCCACGTCCAATTGCAGGCTCTGCAAACTTGGGGGCAGCACCGTCACTCGGATCAGTTGCAGATCGAAAGCGGTCGAATGGGGACTGGTCGTTGGGTCGCCAATCGCCTTAACGCCCACCTGCACCTCAAACGTACCGACAAAATCCGCCGGCGGCGTCACGGTGACCTCACCCGTCAATGGGTTCATTGAAGTCGTGTAACCAACCGTCCCGACGTTGAAAACGGCGTAGGTAACTGGGTCCGCTTCGACATCGGTGCTGGACAAGGGAATCGTTGCTGGCTGCCCGGCGACGGTCACGACGTCGCTCAATTCGTCCAAAAACGGTTTGCTATTGGCACTCGATTGGTTGTCTTCGGTAACCATCACCGAAATCACCTGCGACGTTTGATTGCCGTCGCTGTCGGTGACCGTGATCGTGACATCTACCGGCCCGGTGCCGCTTCCGGTCGGCTTGAGCATGATCACCGAGTTTTCGTCGTCGGTGAAGATCGACGCGGTTTCGATCGTGATCTGGCCAAAGGCATTTGCAAACGCTGTCGTCAGACTGTCGCTGCTGTCGGTCGGCAACTCGCTGATCGCTTCGCGGACCGATTCCCCTTCAACCAACTGACCAAAGATCGAGTGATTGAAGTCGAGGTGTCGCGAGTCCCCTTCGGTGATAAAGAACTGCGAATCGTTGGTGTCGTCGAACGTCTTCGCATACGACAGGACCCCTGTCGCGTTGTGCTGTAGATCCTCATGGAACTGATCGTCGAAAGCGCCCAGGCTCGAGCCTCCCGCTCCTGTCCCCGTGGGATCCCCCGCCTGCAAGACAAAATCGTCCACGATGCGATGGAACGTAACCCCATCGTAAAAACCGGCCTCGGCCAATTCGATGATCCGAGCCGTCGGCCGCTCGGCCCGCTGTTCGTACAATTCAAAGACCATATCGCCGTAATTGGCGATCTTCAGTCGCAAGCTGCGATTGCCGCTAATCACCGACGCCTCCAACAGGCTCGGGGCCGAACTGGTCACCGTCACGGTCAACGGTTGCCCATCGGGATCGTAAGCGTCGATCGGGAGATGTAGCGGAGATCCCATGCCGACGCTTTGGTTGTCGACGGGAACAAAGCTTGGGGTTTCTCCCTGCGGAATCGCAATCCCACTGCGTTGGGAAATCTCGGCCAGCGACAGAACGCCTTCGACCTCGGTTCCGCCTTGGAATCGCCAAGTTGGGAAACTGGAGATCCCTTCGGCCGTACCGGTCGCGTTGAGCGAATGGTCGGGATGGGTGACTTCGACAAACGGCAGGTAGTTCTGGCCGTCTTCGAACAGTTCCTTCTGGTCGGTGCAGATCGGACACCAGGCCGCTCCGAAGAAGACAACTCCACCATCACGGAGCGCTTTGGCAAAAGCGACCAAGTCGGGAGCTGCTTCCCCTTCGGCGCTGGTTTCGGAATGTAGCGGCTGGCCGACGAGTTGGTTGTCGTGCAGTGACGTTTCCAATTCAAGGGGCGCCAGATCGACGGCCAGCAGTTGCCGTTGTGTCAAGCTTTCGATCAGCAAACGCCGGTTTCGCCGCCGCCCGGAGGCACTTGTTCGATTGGATCGGGTCTTCATAAACAAGCTACGCCGCCACGAAAGGATGTTTTTGAATGGGAGGTGAGGTGGGAAATGGTTCGCGCAACCGCCCTTCGTCGAGGCTGCGGAGGTTGGTCTATTCTAGGCAAGGCGGGGGAGATCGTAAAATGCCTAACAAAGAATTCGTTGTGAAACTTGGTGGGCATTTAGGGCGTTTTGCTCGGAAAAGCTTCGCTCGATCCAGCCGATTTACCAGCTGAGTAGGAAGACGCCCGCCAGCAGCCCGCCGATGCAAACCGCTTTGGCACGCCAATTGACTTCACCAAACATCAAGATCCCGGCGGCAAACGCGATCAAGATCGAGGATCGGCGCAGCGGGGAGATTACCGAAATCAAAGCGTCCGGCTGAGCGATCGCGGTGAAATACAAGAAGTCGGCGATCAGCAGACCGATCGCGATCGCGGGGATCTGCCACCGCCAAAGGAATGGCGTTTTCGTTCGCTCCCGAAACCACCAATACAGGCACAACGGCGTCATCACGGCGACCAAGTAGATCGAAAACCAAGCCTGTACCGTCGACGGATCGAATCCGGCGCGCTGCAGCAGATATTTGTCGTACAACGCGCTCAACGCACCCAACAGCGTCGCCACGATCATGCATCCGACCCAGCGATTGCGATCGAAGCGGATCCCTTCGCGAAGGCCGACGAAGGAGAAGGCGTAAAAGGCGGCCAACACGATCGCCACGCCAATCCACTGCTGCACGCTGGGCCTTTCGCCCATCCACAGCGTGGCGATCGCAATCGTCCACAACGGGCTGGTCGCTCGGATCGGCGATGCGATCGACAGCGGCAGATGCTTCAGCGCAAAGAAGGCAAAGATCCATGACGTGCCGGCCAACACCGCTTTGCAGAACAGGTACAGATGTTCGCGCAGATCAAGCGTCGTCACGCGAAACGATTCGCTGGGGATCGCGTCGGGAGCGACTTGCGACAAGACGATCCAAGGGAGCCACAAGATCGCGGCGGTCGATGTGCTGAGCATCAGGACCGGCGGGACGGCATTGCCGCGAACCGCCGATTTTTTGGCGATCTCGTAGAGTCCCAAGAAGAGGGCCGACAGAATGCTTAACCAAATCCAAGACATCGACTTATCGGCTCTCTTCTCGCGCGTCGCGATCAAAGTCGCCGCTTTTCCCGCCCGACTTGTGCATCAGTTTTAATCCGTCGATCTCGATCGCGCGGTCGATCGATTTGCACATGTCGTAAACGGTCAACGCCGCCACGCTGCAGGCGGTCAAGGCTTCCATTTCAACCCCGGTTCGCGCTGTCGTTTTCACCGTCGATCGACAGACGAGCGTCGCCGAATCTTCAAACTGGAAATCGACAGCGACCGCTTCGATCGGAATCGCATGACACAGAGGGATCAGCGTCGACGTCAGTTTGCTGCCGCTGATCGCGGCCAACCGCGCGACAGCCAACACGTCCCCCTTTTTCAAACTTCGCTCGCGAACCTGTTGCAGCGTTTCGGGCTGCATCCGCACGCGGACCTCCGCGACAGCGGTCCGAACCGTGATCGCTTTGTCGGTGATGTCGACCATCCGCGCGTTCCCCGCGTCGTCAAAGTGGCTGCTCGATGGTGACATGGGCGGATCGTGTGCGTTAGCGATTGGAGCGTTAGACGATCGCCGTCGATCGTCGACGTTCAATCTACTGCAACGATGCGATCTTCTGAAAGGAGTCCTTCAAGGCGACGTAGAGATCCTGATAGATGGGGAACAGGGCGTCCATCGCCGACGCCGCTTTGCGATCGACCTTGGTCTGCTCCTTCACCTGGATCGTCGCTTTGCAAGCTTCACCGATCGAATCGTAAGCCCCATCGCCCACCGCGGCCAACAGCGCGACGCCGTACGCCGGCCCTTGTTCTGCGTTGAGCGTGACGACGTTCTGGCCAAAGATGTCCGCCTGCATCTGTTTCCACAGCGGATTCTTCGACCCGCCGCCGCTGACTCGGATCTGATCGACCGGAACGTTCAGCGAGCGGATGATTTCGAGACTGTCTCGCATCGCAAAGACGACGCCTTCCATGACCGCTCGCGTCATGTGAGCTCGCGTGTGGGTGAGGTTCAAACCGACGAAGGCGCCCCGCGCCGAAGGATCGGCGTGCGGCGTTCGCTCGCCGTTCAGATAAGGCAAGAAACTCAAGCCGCCGCTCCCCGCAGCGATCTCCGCCGCTTCGGCCGTTGCCGCTTCGTAGCGTTTCCCTTTCGGGATTCCCGCCAGTCCTTGGACGACGTTGTCGATCCACCATTGCAGCGATCCGCCGCTGGTCAGATTCACGCCCATCATGTGCCATTGGCCATGGACGGCGTGGCAGAAGGTGTGCAGTCGTCCTTCGGCATCGTATTCGGGTTGGTCGCTGTGAACGAACATCACGCCGGAGGTTCCGATCGACGTGCTCAAGACGCCACGCTCGACGACCCCGTTGCCGATCGCTCCGGCGGCGCAGTCCCCCGCTCCGGCGACCACTTTGCAATCGGTGCTCAGTCCCAATTCCTTGGCGACCGCCGCCGTCAGTTGTCCGGTGACCTGTTCGGATTCAAAAACCGGGGGCAGCAGATCGGGATCGAGTTCCAGTTTGGAGAGCAGCTTTTTGCTCCATTGGCGTTTCACAACGTCCAACAACAACGTGCCGCTCGCATCGCTCATGTCGCCAGCGAATTCGCCGGTCAAGCGTCGGCGGATCTCGTCCTTGGGCAACAGCACCTTGCGGACCTTGTCGAATTTCCGCGGTTCGTTATTTCGCAGCCACAAGATCTTCGGTGCCGTGAAGCCGGTCAGGGCGGGATTGGCGACCATCTTGATAAGCGCCTTGCGGCCGCCGGCACGCTGAGTGATCTCATCGCATTCGGCGACGGTCCGTTGATCGTTCCACAGCAGCGCCGGCCGGACGACTTTGTTTTTCGCATCCAAGAAGACCGATCCGTGCATCTGGCCACTCAGCCCGATCGCGCGCACGTCGGCCGGTTTCGCCTTCGCTTTGCGAACGACTTGGCGAACCGTCGCCACGGTCGCCTGCCACCAATCCTCGGGATCCTGTTCGGTCCAGCCCGGCTTGGGCTGATGCATCGGGTATTCGGCGACCGCTTCGGCCAATACCTTCCCCGTCGCATCGATCAACAAAGATTTCGTTCCGCTGGTGCCGACATCGATCCCGAGATAATAAGCCATCACATTGTCCCGCTGTGGGTGAGGAAAGGTTGCCTGGGGTTCCCGTAATGCCCGATCGACGGCAGTGAACCGAGCGATACTATAATGCGTAGCTTTGGTACGTTGTACCTGCCACGACAGGTTGCCGTTTTCCCGTGCGACAGGCCCGCTGGGGTCGCGTCGCGTTGAACGTTTCGTTTGCGAACCCCAAGATCCGTCCTCATGCGATTCCTTTGCTCCGTTTTGTGCCTGCTGCCGATCCTGTTGTTGTGGGGATGTAAAACCGAGACGACGACGGTGGAATCGGACGGTCCGCCGCAGGCGTCGTCCACCGTTCCGCTGCGCGTGGCCGTTTACGAATCCGAAGCGTTTGCCAAGCGAATCGAAACCGGTTGGAAGGGCGTTTCGGAACAACCGCTGCAGGCGACGGTTGTTGGTGACCAGACGCTGTCGGATGTCGCGGCCAACAATGATCTCATCGTGATGCCGGCGCGGCTGTTGGGCCAGGCGGTGAAAGAGGGATTGATCACCGCGTTGCCTGAAAAGTTTCTGGCAGATGAGTCGCTTGCGTTTCAAAGTTTTCTGCCTCAGTTGCGGGAAACGCAAACGCGTTGGGGGGACGCTGTGTTTGGATTGTCGCTCGGGTCGCCGGTGGCCATGACGCTGGTTCGCGATGAAGTCGGCGCGTTCGATGGCGACCAGACGCTGACCTATGAGCAGTACGGATCGCTTGTCGAATCGCTAGGTACCGAGAGTCCTCAGGCGGCCGAGGCGTTAGCGGACGGAGGCGCGGCGATTGCGTTTCTGCGTCGCGCCGCAGCGGCAGCGGTGACGCCCTGGTTGTTTGAAGGGGACCGCTTTGAACCGGTGATCGATCAACCCCCGTATGTCCGCGCGTTACAGCAATTGGTCTCCGCTAGGCAGCACTATCCTAAAGAACTTTTGACGGTCGAAGAGGTTTGGCAACGCATCGTCGCTGGCGATTTGAAGCTGGCGATCGGTTGGCCCGTGGAGACGGCCGAAGGGGCTGATGACGCATCGGTGCGCATCTTCGACGCGCCGGTCGCTGCGGAGGTCTACTTGAACAAATGGCTCAGCAACGATGGATCGATCCCTTCGCGGTCGTTTCTGTCGGGCTCGGGGCTGATCGTCGCGGTCTCATCAGCGTGCCGTCAAACGACCGCGTCGCGAAACCTCGCAACCTGGATGACGACCGAAGGTCATGCAGCCCTGCGGCGTACCAGTGTCCATGTGGCGGTCGCTCGCGATGATCTGGCGACATCGGAAATGGCCACGATGCAATCCGCTGCCGTCGTGCAATACGACCGGCTTGCGCAATCGAGTCTTTCGCGTACCCTCGCGCATCCCCCGCTGCGGATTCCCCACGCCGATGAATATCTTGCCGCATTGAACACCGCGATTTTGAAAGCGCTCGACGGATCGATGACCGCCGAAGCAGCGCTCGCGGAAGCGAAGGCCGCGTGGCAGCAGATCAGCGATTCGGCGGATGTCAAAAATCAAAGGAATGCTTGGAACCAAGCCCGTGGTTTATAGATCGCGATGCGATGCGACGGGCTGGAGGTGCACGACCCGGGCATGACGAACGGATGTGACCAAAGCCAGGAGGCTGCGACGCGCGGACCTGGAAGATGGAGCGGTTGAGCCGCAGAGTGCGCTTTGCCGAAGGTTCGTGGCGAGTCGTTTCAAGAGCTGCTTTTGGAGCGCACGGTGCCCGCAAATGCCCCCTAAACTTCCTAGCTTCTGTGGCGGGGAATTTGCCATTGGCTTTTTCCGTCTGAGCCCGAACGCCCATAGTGGGCGAGCACGTTTCTCGGTAGGATTAATCGTTACATTGCTGTTTGTCGGCAAGCTGAAGGGCTGCGAAATCGCAAGCTCTTGAGTTTGGCAGGTGGGAAAGACTGCAAGTCGCAATGGATTCGAATTTGCCAATAACACGCATGCCCCCTAAACTCTCATGCAACTACCTCGATCTTCTGGCATCCTGCTGCACATCACTAGTTTGGACAATGAATTTGGGATTGGGGATCTCGGTGAAGGGGCGTATCGCTTCATCGATTTCCTGCAACGGTCGGGGCAGACGCTCTGGCAACTGCTGCCGCTAGGCCCCTCGGCGGCGGAGAATTCTCCTTACAGTTGTTACTCCGCCTTTGCCGCCAATCCGCTGTTGATCAGCCCGACTGATTTGCAGCGCCGCGGGCTGCTGACGACTGCCGAAGTCGAATCCCTGCATGCGGCCGCGGGCCCTGTCGAT
Source organism: Rosistilla carotiformis (assembly GCF_007753095.1). Classification (NCBI taxonomy): domain Bacteria; kingdom Pseudomonadati; phylum Planctomycetota; class Planctomycetia; order Pirellulales; family Pirellulaceae; genus Rosistilla; species Rosistilla carotiformis. The sequence continues at coordinate 5,217,123 of NZ_CP036348.1, read as the reverse complement.
TATGGCACCGTCAACAAGCAACGCTTCGAAATGCTGCGGACTTCGTTCGAACGCTTTAAGTCTCCGGTGGGAGATCCGTTGCGTGAAGGCTTCGCGACCTTCTGTGCACTGAACCAGACTTGGTTGGTCGATTTTGCCCGCTACAAAGCGTTGACCGATCATTTTGGAATCGGCGATTGGAGCCAATGGCCCGACCGCGATCTGGTCGCGCGGCGGGATGCGGCGCTCGAGCATTGGGATCGGGAATTGGCCGAGCCGATTGAATTTGCGAAGTACCTGCAGTTCCTGTTCATGCTGCAGTGGCAGGCTTTGAAAAGTTATGCGGGCGAACATGGCGTTCGTATCTTTGGCGACATGCCGATTTTTGTTGCCTACGACAGCGCCGATGTCTGGGCCCACCAGGATCTGTTTTATTTGGATGAAGCCGGCAAACGCAGTGTGGTCGCCGGGGTGCCGCCAGATTATTTTTCGGCGACAGGGCAGCTATGGGGAAATCCATTGTATCGTTGGGACGCGATGCAGGAGCGCGGTTACGAGTGGTGGATCGATCGCCTGCAATCGGCGTTCTGTTACTTCGATCTGCTGCGGATCGATCACTTCCGGGCCTTCGAAGCCTATTGGGAAATCCCGGCCGATGCCGAAACGGCGGTCGATGGAGTTTGGGTACCGGGCCCGATGGACGGACCGTTTCGCGCGGCCCGCGCCGCTTTGGGGCCGCTGCCGATTATCGCTGAAGACTTGGGGCTGATCACCGATGAAGTCCATCATCTGCGCGACCAGCTGGAGTTTCCTGGGATGCGTGTCTTGCAGTTTGGCTTCGACAGCTACGATGATCCCTACCATCGGCCGGTCTCTTATCCGCAGCAAAGCGTTGCGTACACCGGAACCCACGACAACGATACCGTCTTGGGGTGGTTCCAGCAGCGTCGCCAAGAGCGGCACGAGGATCCGCTGTTGGACGAAGTGATCGACCTCAACGATCCGTTACCTCATCGCGCGCTAATCTACGTCGTGCTGGCATCGAAATCGGATACGGCGATCGTTCCGATGCAGGATGTCTTGGGCTTAGGCAGCGAAGCGCGGATGAACGTCCCAGGTGAAGCGGCTGGCAATTGGACGTGGCGTTGTCCACCCAATGGGTTGAATGAAGATGTCAGCGGTTGGTTGCGTCACATGACCGAAGTGACAGGGCGAATCTAGATCGTTCGCGCGCACCGCATCCGCTCGCTAGTTGGCGGCGGTGTGCCGCGGCAGCACGCCGCGGGTGGCGGCAAGCTGTTCGATCGCGTCGACACTTTGCCCAACCGTGTTCGAGGTCGTCATGCGGTCACGAAGTTCGTGGCATCGTGCCCGGATCGAATCGTCATTCAATAGGTCGGCCAGTTGCTGAGTCAGCCTTCGGCGCGATAGCTTGCGATGCAGCAGCGATCGCCCGCATCCGAGTCGTTCGACGCGGCGGGCGTTGTCGAACTGGTCGAAGGCCATCGGCACGATCAGCTGAGGCGTTCCCGCGGCGAGGGCTTGGGATGTCGTTCCAATGCCACCGTGATGGACGATCGCGCGGCAATGTGGCAGCAGGGCTCGGAAGGGGAGATACGATTGGTGTACGACGTTTTCCGGCAGCCGATCGGGTAGCTGTTGAGGGAATTCCGTCAGCAGGATCGCCGGAATGTTGAGCGTCTGGCATGCGTCGGTGGCGATCTGAAAATACTCGGATGCCTGGCGGTTCGCCGTTCCCGGTGCAAAGATCACCGGCGGCTGTGCGTGCTGTTCACGAATCGCTTCGGCCGCGGCGACGTTTGCCGACGCCATTTCTCCGGCGGCGTCTTCCAGTGGGAAACCGGTGCATTGCAATTGGGACGGCCAGTGGTCGGGGTGCGACGCAAACCAATCGGGAAACAATCCCAACACGAGATCGGGCGAAAGATACCAGGACTTCAAGACGCGCTGGATCGGCGGCAGTCCGACTTGGCGTCGGAAACGATTCACGGGGCGGCCGAGCCATTTGCGGATGAACACCCAATCGGCGGCGAGGTAAGACGCTTCGACAAGCCAGGCGGGACGGCTGATCTCAAGCGGCCAATCCGTTAGTTTCGCTGGATCGTGCGGTGTGCGAATCGCCATCGGGGCCAAGACGGTGCCGATCAATGGCACCTCGGGGTGTAGGTCGCGATAGATCCGCGATGCCATGTCCAACGGATGGGTGACAAGGATCGTATTGCCTGGTTCGACGCGGTGTTGCAGGAGATCAAAGGTCGGCTGCAAGAGCATCGTCGCCGTTTCGCCGAGCACGACACGCAGTCCTTGGACCGGCTGCCAGAGTCCTGGTTTGGCGATGAACGCATCGAATTCCTCTTGCGAGACAAGCGATTGCGAATCGAAGCCTGCCGCTTCGGCCAAGGCTTGGTACGGCGCGCTGGTTAGGAACAGGATCCGCCACCCGCGGCGGTGCAGTTCGCGGGCCAGTGCTAACATTGGGTTGACGTCGCCCCGGCTGCCGAATGCAGACACGATCGCCAGCGGTTGTTTTGAAGCGGCGTCGGTCATGCTTCCCTTGAGCGGTGCGGTTTCGAAGCCGCCACGCAGTGCGTTTCAGAATGGTTGCCGAAGATCAAGCTTCCGGAGTCGGGGCGGGCGGTTCGTAATTGAACTCCTGCCACTTGACCGCTTTGTCCATCGGTTCGATCCGCATCACCAGTTCGCCGTTTTGATACAAGCGAACCGTTCCGGTCGACTGGCTGACCACGACGGCGACAGCTTTGGTTTTGGCGGAGATGGCCGCCGCGGCCCAGTGCCTCGCACCGAGTCCCTTGGACATCGTCAGGTCTTGATGAGCGACTTCCAGCATCTGTCGCGAGCGTTCGATGTTGCCGTCGGAGTTGACGACAAAAGCACCGTCCATCTGAGCGATCTCTTTGACGTCCTCTTGGACGCGGCGATCGTACAGATTGCGGGCTTTGCGATTGGCACCGCGAAACGGATCCAAGCCGCCATCGTTGCAGTGCTCCATCACGCGGCGGGAGTGTCCGACGACAAACAGCGTTCCAACCGCTTTGCCCTCACGTCCCTCGCGCCCGATTTGAACCGCGAGATCGACAACCGCCTTGATCGTCTTCAACGGGACGCTACTTTCGAGCCGCTGCAGATCGCGAACGGTCAGCCGTCGCATCCGTTCATCCAGTTGCAAATGGCTGATCGAATCCATCCGTCCCTGTTGGAAACCGCTGTAAATCGCGATCACATCGCCGTTGGTGCGGATCAATTCGTCGGTCGCCGCTTCCAGCAAAGCATGCTGCAGGCGTTCCAGCAGCGGCGCCTTCTCTTTGTTCAAGACCAGCGGGATCAGGTTAAATTCGCTGGCCCCTTCCAGGTCTTCCGCGGTGTCGGCGGCAACCAGAATTGGTGTTTTGGTTTCTTTGGTTTCCGAACGCAACCGTTTCCAGTCGGTCGATCCATCCAGCAGAATTAAGATCGCATCGGCCGACAAAACCTCGGCCATGTTAACGGCTACGCCAAGCACGGCGCCGGAGTGTTTCGTGAACCGTTGGGTTGCCATGCTTTGGCGTTCCGAGAGATGCGAGCGTCAGGGAAGGAGAATTGCTGACAGGTTGCAATAACAACACGTCAAACTTTAACGCGCACATTGGCATCGGGCAAGTTACGATTGCATCGAGAACCTACAACAAGGCAACAAAGTTGTCGCTTGTTGTCGATGCCGCTGAACTTGCCCATCGAAATCTCTTTGTTCGTTCGCTACGGCTTGGTGCCGGAGATCAGGAATGATGGGTTCACCGCTTCGAATCGCAACCGATCAAGTTGGTAATTGCCGCGGGCGATGTTCACCATCCGGACGCTTGGTTCGATGTTGCGACGTTGGAATGCCGTCTGCACGCCGACCAAGTTGTCGGGGCTGGCGACGTTCACGACGAACCGTCCGCCGGGGCGAAGCCGGTCGAAGATCTGGTCGACCAATTCACCCACCGCGCGGCCGGTGCCGCCGACAAAGATCACGTCGGGATCGGGAAGCGCCGCGAGCGCTTCGGGTGCTTGGCCGTGAACCGGGATCAACGTATCGCAACCGTAACGCTCGGCGTTGTCGGTCATCAGGCCAAAGTCTTCGGCGTCCATTTCGATCGCATAGACTTGTCCCCCGTTGACGATCTGGCTCGCTTCGATCGCCAACGATCCGCTTCCGGCCCCCACATCCCAGACGATACTCGTAGGCCCCAGGTCCATCACGGCCAGCGCGATGCAACGGACTTCCATCGGTGTCAGCAACCCGCGTTTGGGTTTCGATTGGAGGAACTGGTCGTCCGGATTTCCGAACAACCGTTTTCCTTCCATCTGCTGTGGGCGATCGGCAACGCCCTGTCGACGAACCAAAACCATCACGTTCAAAGCACCAAAGGTTTGCCCTTGCAACGAACTGAGGTCGCCTTGGGTGACCCGTTCGTCAGGCGATCCGAGGTTCTCGCAGACATAGACGTTGAAGTAGTCGATGCGTCGATCCAGCAATGCGGCGGCAAGCGCCGAAGGAGTGATCTCTTCGGTCGTGAACAGCCCCACGCGGTCGGCGGTACGAATCCGTTCGACCACGCGATCCAACGGTTGCGTTGCGAGGTTGGTCAGGTAGGCATCGTCCCAACTCTCTTTGACTCGCGCGAACGCCAACTGCATGCTGCTGACATGTGGCACGACTTCGAATTGGTCTTTGCCCAAGGCGTCGCAGAGAAAGCGAGCGGTTCCGTAGAACAAGGGATCGCCGCCAGCCAGGAGCACGACGTTTCGCGACGACAATTCGCGAAGCGTCTCGCCCAGCCGGTGTAGGTCGCTACCCGATTCGATGCGTTCATCGGGGCCGATCGCAATCTTCGGCAGCAGGTTGGCGGGGCCTACCAAAACGTCCGCCGTTTCGATGATCGCTCGGGCGTGGTTCGTCAAACCTTCGACGCCATCGTCACCAACACCAATAATCTGGATTTTGTTCATTGTCCACCTACGAAAAAACCGCGTCACACATCAACCGATGCAGGACGCGGATCATAAACTTTGAAATCAGATCTGGACAGCCACCCGCCGCTGGCGGTCGTTTGCAAACGCGGCGGTGGCAGGCCGAACTAGGCTTGGAAAGAGCTGCCGCAACCGCAAGATTTGGTCGCGTTGGGGTTCTCGAAAGTAAAACCTTGCTTCTCCAGGCTCTCGAACCAATCGACGGTGGTTCCGTCCAGGTACAAAGCGCTCTTCTTGTCGACAACCACGGCAACACCGTGCGATTCGTACTTCGAATCGGCCTTGGCGTCGAAGTTGTCGTCAAAGTTCAGCGTATAGTTAAAGCCGCTGCATCCGCCGCCGGCAACACCGATTCGCAGAAACATTGCGTCTTCAAAGTTGTGCTCTGTACGAAAGCGTTTTACTTCCTCCGCAGCTCGTTCAGATAATTGAATAGGCATCAAGAACCTCTATTTGGAAATGGAAGTGTTGTTCTAATTTTCTCAGGCGAATGCATTGTATTCCGCTGGCAAGCAATGCGGCAAGTCGAAACGGACTGATTTTTGCATGCTTTCGCCGGCAAAAGGGGCGGTCGGTTACGACGGTTTGTCAAAATGGACCCGATAGACCGGGATTTCATTCTTTCGGCTGCGACGTTCGAAATGCGTGCGGTAATCCAGGTCGTGTTCCGCTTCCGAAGCGACATCTGGCAGCGGCGGCCCCAGTTCGGGAACCACCATCGCCATCAGTTCCAGCGTCGATTCGAAATAATCCAAGACGTCGGTCCAGAAGTAAAATCGTCCCCCGGGAGCCAATGTGCGGCTAGCGCTGCGGAGGAACGCCTCGTTCAAGACCCGACGCTTTTTATGCTTTTTCTTCCACCAAGGATCGGGGAAATAGACGTGCACGGCGGCCAAGGATTCGTCGGCGATCTGTTTCTCGAAGATCGGAAGGGCGTCTCCCGAGGCCATGATCGCGTTGGTGCGGCCGGCATTCTTTAGCTTCGTCGCGGCATGCTTGGCGTATTTGTGGGCGATCTCGATGCCCAAGAAATTTTGGTCGGGTTGTTCGCCTGAGGCCGTTAATAGGAACAGCCCTTTGCCCGATCCCACTTCGATCTGCAGCCCCGCATCGTTCTGGAACAGCGTTTGGCTGGAGACCTGCTGCGGCAACGCATCGACCATCCGAAAGTGCTGCGACAGATCGATAGAAGTACTGGGCGTGCGAAGCTGTTGACGGGGCACCGGCAGATTTCCTGAATGCAATGCGATGGGAACGGTCTCAGTTTGGCCGTCCATTGTTCGCCGATTCGCCGCATCCAGCAAGGCGGCTCAATTTTCTTCGCCCCCGCGGATTCGAGCTCCGCGAGCTACGCGGCGGCTTTCCACAGCGTCTGCATCATCGCCCGAGCCGCCTTCCGGCCTTCGCCGATCAATAGTTCCGAATCGGTGAAATCGAACCACGGAACCCGCGCCACATCGGGCCGGATCATGATGTCGGCCGATTCGTGGGCGGTCTGCCGCATCAGCCCTTGGGCGATTTCATTCATGCGAATGAACGTTTCAAAGGCGTTTTTAACCTTCGGTTTATGCTTGATCGTCGAACAGACATCGACAGCGATCGTCAAGTCGCTGGCCATCCGCTGGGCAACTCGCGACGGAACCGGATCAAGCACGCCGATGTCGCACAGCAACATGTCGTCCCAGGGAACGGGGGGGAAAATCCCAGGAATCGCCGTCGACGCGATCACCGCTTCGCGAAGCGGACCGCGATCCAAGACGACCGGGCTGCCAGTGCGCAGATCGACGGTGACGATGTGCAGCGGACGATCAAGGTCTTCGATGTTGATGTCCGGCAGCAGGCCTTCGACCACGTGTTGCATCACGTCGCGCGCCAACAGCGACGGACGGCTGAGGATGTGGATCAACTTTCGTCGCGTGCCGACAAACTGTTTGATCGTCTCATACCAAGCGAAGACGCCCGAGTTGGAACTTGCTTCGGACTTGGGAGCGACCGCAAACAATTTGTCCTGCATTCTTAGAAAGCCTTCGCTGTGCAGGTACTGGTTGACGTTGGCGTGCAACCGTTCGCTGTCCGGTTCAATCGCACACAGTGCGCCGACCAATGATCCGATGCTGACGCCAACATAGCGTTCGATCCGCAACTCCATCGACCGCAGAACTTCGATCGCACCGATGTGTGCCAAACCCCGTGCACCTCCGCCACCCAGTGCCAGAACGGCCGATCGCTTTCGTAACTGCATGGTCTTTCCTCGTCGAAATTGATAACTCTGAACAGGCAAGCCCCCTTATCCATTTCGGTATGTGGCGTTGATCGCCTTCCGGATTTTCACGAACCAACCGGTCGTGACGGCAACAGATTGATAGCAAACAGAGCCGTGGGTACGACGGCACGTGCTGTCGAAACGACGCGAAACGCGTCGGGATGCAGGTTTTTTTCAAGTCGGGCCGTCGAGCGCGGAGGCTCGGTCAACTGCAGCGTAGTACCGCATTAAAATCGGATCGCCTGGGATACTAGCAATTTCCGACCAGCCCTCGTCGGCGATCGATTCACCCAGTTCAGTGACGCGGCGGAAGTCGGCCGAAGTGGGCCGTGATCCGCGTAGACGATGGCGCAAATGCCAGCAAACCACATCGGATGCCGACTGGGTGATCGGGTCGGAATGCTGGGATCCGTAGAGGCTGGTGCACAGGATCACCACGGCGTCCTGGAGTCGTTGCGACACGGCGGCCATGGCGCACTGCCGGTCGGCTAACTGTAACTGGAACCGGCGCATCGTTCCCGAAATTTCGAACCCGGCATCGGCAAGGTATTTCTGTGCAAAATGGGCATGGCTGCGAAGCACCGAGGGCATGGAGTCCAGCGAATCCAAACTTCGCCCGGCCCAACGTTGTCCCATATACCAGCGAGCGTAATGTGTCAGCGGTCCTTTCAAATGCCAAGCATGCAGCGGATTGGCGGGGTTGGGTTTTTGAATTCCCGCCGCTTGCACGGCACGGCCGATCGGTTCGAAGAAATCTTTGCCATGCTGTTTGACCAGCGATTTGAAAAAGGCCATCCCTAACATCTCCCCTTCCCCTTCATAAATGCAGGGGGCGAGAAATTCGTGGACGTTGTCGCCAAAGGTGTGTCCGTGCAGGAATGAACGACCGCCGTGCGTTTTCATGTACAGTTCGATCGCCGCTTCTTTGAGCGCTTCGCTGCCGAAGATCTTGGCGATGGTACATTCCATCTCGCCACGATATCCCATGTCGATCAAACCACCACACCAATGGGTCAAGGCGTCGCAGCCTACGATCAACCCAGCCATGTGGCCGATGCGACGTTGCACCAATTCCCGGCGATCGATCGATTGCCCGTAGGTGCGGCGGTACGCTGCCCATGGCAACATGCTAGCCAACATCGAACGCATCGTCCCCGCTGCATTGGCGCACAGAGAAACTCGCCCCAGGTTGAGCCCGTGGTAAGCGATCGTGAGTCCGTCGCCAGTGAGTGGACGCAGCAAATTTTCCGCCGGTACACGGAAGTTGCGGAAGACCAGACCGTTGTTATGCGCTCGGCGAAGCGCATAGAGACCGTAACGCTTCATTTGGAAGTGTTCGTCTTCCTGAGTCGGCAGTTCGGCGATCAACACTGCCGGTTGATCGTCGATCTTGCATACCAGGCCGATGGTTCGTCCTGGGACTGCATTGGTGATGAACAGCTTCTCGCCGTTAACCACATAGTCATCTCCATCCAGCACCGCCGTCGTCCGTAGTGCCGTTAGGTCGCTGCCGGCACCTGGTTCGGTCAAGGCAAAGGCGGACAACCGCGAACCATCGGCCAGCCCCGGCAAGAAGCGTTCCTTCTGTTCCCGGTTGCCAAAGGTCCGCAGAGGATCGACGGCGCCGATACAACCGTGGACCGACGCCAAGCCGGCAACCGTTGGTTCGATTGTTGCCATCTCCGTTATAAATTTGGCGAAGTGTTGGAACCTTAAACCGCTGCCCCCATACTCCGCATCGACCAACATGCCCCAATATCCAGCCTGACCAAGCTGCTGCAGCAACGTGTCGGACAGTTTGTTTTGGTCGTTGTAGATCGTCCCATCTTCGATCGCGGTACGCACCACGTTCAGGCAGCGGTCCATGATCTGCCTCGCTTGTTTAGGGACCTCGCTTTGGGGTAATGCGAACATTTCGATCTGAACACGACGTTCCCAAACGCTTCGATGGATCGGGCTATTGGCCGTTTGGTACTGCGGCGCAAAAAGGGCTTCCACCTGATCGTCCGCGGTGTCGAGCACGCCGGTGCGCCTCGCTTCATCGTCACTCTTGCCCCCCAAACGCAATGCGGTTTCGGCGAACGAAGTTCCCGCCGTTGGACGAGCGACCTTGCCGTTTTCCTGTCGTATCCCATCGGCAGCCGGAGCGGTCGAGCGGTCGGTCGTGTCGCGGTCGGCGCGAACTTCGTCGGCAAGCTGCGACAACTTTTCCTCGCGCTCGGCTGCTTCTACGATCTCGTCGTAACATTTGTTATGGATATCAAGGCTCATCGATCAATCCTCCAAGTAGTTCGCATCAGGGGACGGGCGCTCTCGACGATGCCACGTTTTTGCATCACGAGCGCGCCCCGCGGTGCACGGGAACCTAGTGGCGTGTGAGCCGTTGGGTCCCAAAGCCCGAACGGTCTTCGTTGGCGACAAACAGCGTGCCTCCGGTCCTCGCCAGCTCTTCTAAACGCGTCGCCGGTTCAAATCGAATGCCATACATCACCTCCAAGGCCTTCATGTTGCGGGCAACATGTTTCCATCCGATATGTTCCCCAAAGCTCAACGGGCCGCCGCGAAACGGAGCGAATCCGGTTCCTAGCACCATTCCCAAATCAACCATCCAGGCCTCGGCGACGACACGTTGTTGCAAGCACTGGATCGATTCATTAATCAGTGGATAGATCAAGCGACGCTGGGAATCGGTCAGTCCGTCGCTGGCCATATCCAAATGAGGAACCAGAGGTGCGGAAACGCCCGACAGCAGCGGCTTCATCGGTGTCGCGGGACCGCGATGTTTGCCATCGTATCGATAGAAACCCAAACCACTTTTGCGGCCGATCCAACCACGGGTCACCATCTCGCCTAGCAATTTGACGACGCGTTCATTGTCGCGAAGCACTGAATCAAGCGATCCCGAAACATGATAGGCAACGTCCAACCCGACTTGATCTAACAGTTCCAGCGGGCCCATCGGCATCCCAAATCGACGCGCTTCGCGATCGATCACTTCGGTTTCGACGCCGTCGCAGATCATTTGAATCGCTTCCCCGATGTAGGGGAACAAAACACGATTCACCAGAAATCCGGGAGTGTCGGTGGTAACGATCGGTGTCTTGCCAAGAGCGCGAACGAATTGGACCAGTTCATCAACCACGGTCTCGCTGGTCGTTGAAGCCCGCACGACTTCGACAAGTTCCATTCGATGAACTGGGTTGAAAAAGTGAAGGCCGCCGACCTGTTGGGGACGGTCGGAAGCGTCGGCCATATGCGCGATCGAAAGCGACGATGTGTTGGACGTCAACACACCATGCGGGTTAACGACTCGACTGAGTTCACGAAAGACCTTTGCCTTGACGTCATCGCGTTCGACAACCGCTTCGATGACCAGATCGACACTCTCCAACGGGGCCCAGTCGCACGTCGCCGAAATCCGTCCCATCGCCGCTTGTGCATCTGCTTCGGGTAGCCGTCCACTGCGGGCTGATTGCGTCAGCTGATCTTCAATACGCTTCATACCTGCCGAGGCCAGTTCTTCACTGATCTCTTTGATGACGACATGAAACTTTTTCAGCGCCGCCAACTGGGCGATCCCCGCTCCCATCACCCCGGCGCCGACGATTCCAATTTTGTGGATCGTCGTGTGATCGGCGTCGGAATCATGCGCGGCATCCGATTGGGGGGACGCCTGCCAAGTGGATACGGTGCGAGCGCGTTCGCGTCGGAAAAACAGCTCCAACATATTGCGGCAGGCGGGCGTTTCGATCAGTCGGCTGAATTCAAATCGCTCGGCTGCGAAGCCATCTTTTTTACGCTTTGTGCCCGCTTCGACGGCGCGGATCGCGGCAGGGATCGCTGGATAGTGAGCGCTTTGTCGGGCCGTGTGATTCCGCGCCATATGCAGCACGATCCGGCGTCCGATTGCCGTGTGATCGAAAAACCAGGATCCGATGCGGCTAGGGACCTGATGGTTGGGAAGTCGCGGGCGTTTCAGTAAATCGTGAACAAACTGATCCACCGCCGATTTCCAGTTCGCTTCATTCGCCACGCGGTCGACCAATCCGATCTCGAACGCTTTGTTGGCATTCAACTTTTTGCCCTGCAAGATCATGGGCAACGCTTGGCTCAGTCCCACGCGTTGCGGCAGGCGTTGGGTGCCGCCCCAACCAGGGATCACGCCCAGTTGAATTTCGGGCAACCCGAGTCGCGTGGTGCTGCTGTCTTGAGCGATTCGGTACCGGCAAGCGAGTGCGAGCTCCAGTCCTCCGCCCAGACATGGACCGGCGATCACCGCCAGCGTTGGGATTTCGAGGTTCGAGATTCGGGTGAACAACGCTTGCCCGGTTGCCAACGCTTCATCGACTTCGACCGCGGTCAATTGCGCGATTTTGGTGACATCGGCCCCCGCCATGAATCCGCTTTCGTGAGCGCTACGGATCACCACCAGTTTGGCCAACCGATCGTCTTCTAAATCGCTGACGATCTGCCATAGCTCGGCAATCACTTCATCGTCGAAAACATTGACCGATCGACTCGCGTGTTGGATCCATACCGTCACCACATCGCGATCGTCGCGATAGACACGAAAATGTTTGTAGTCGTTGCCGTTCATTTGTTCTTCTCCCATGATTTGGCGACCGTCGTAGCGACCGGGCGCGGCGTTCACTCTCTCTCGAGCTATCCACTCGTTTTCATCCAGGTCGCGACCTTCCGTCGCATCGCCCGGCTATCGATTTTCAAGTTTCCACGACCATCGCGAATCCTTGTCCTCCGCCGATGCACAGCGTTGCCAAGCCACGCTGTAGGCCGCGTTGACGGAGTGCCCGCAGCAGCGTGATTACGATACGGGTGCCCGTGGTTCCCACCGGATGTCCCAAGGCGATCGCGCCGCCGTGGACGTTCAAGCGGTCGATCGGCAGCGCTCCCATCGCGGCGCTCAATCCCAGTTCCTGTCGGGCGAAGGCTGTCGATTCCATTGCGGCCAAGCAAGCCAAGACCTGCGCCGCAAATGCTTCGTTGATTTCGTAGAGATCAAAATCGGCCAGCGTCAGTCCGGTTTGTCGAAGCAGTTTTGCCGTCGCATAGACGGGGCCCAGCCCCATCCGTCGTGGATCGCAACCCGCAATCGCGTAGGCGGTGATTCGACCAAGCGGCTGTTGGGCGGATGCCAACGGATCGTCCGCATCGACCAACACCACCGCCGCGGCACCATCGGTCAACGGACAGCTGTTGCCCGCGGTGACGGTCCCTTCCCGGTCGAAGATCGGTTTCAATTTGCGCAGCTGGTCGATCGATTGGTTCGCTCGTGGGCCGTCGTCTTTTTCGATCGTACGGCCGGCGGTTTCGATTGGGGTGATCTCACCCGACAGAAAGCATTGCTCACGCGCGGCCACCGCTTTTTGGTGACTTTGCAACGCAAAGCGGTCCTGGTCGTCGCGACTGATCGCAAACTCTTTTGCCAGCACTTCGGCGGTCTCTCCCATGTTCAGCCCGCTGACCGGATCGGTCAGGCCCAACATCACGCCAGCGACCGGCTTGAAGTGCTTCGGACGCAATTTCGCCAACAACGCCAGCTTGGCTCCGATCCGCTTGCTGCGATTCAGTTGCATCAGCAGCTTGGCGGCGGAGGGGCGAACCATCAAAGGAATGCCCGACATCGATTCGGTGCCCCCCGCGACCACGACGCGCGATCTCCCTTCGCGTAGGATCTGCCAGCCCGACACGATCGATTCCATTCCCGATCCACAGTTGCGATTGACGGTGTGCGCGATTCGATCGTGTGGGATTCCTGATTGCAACGCGATCACTCGCGCGATGTTCGCGGAATCCGCGGGACCCGCCACGTTTCCGAACACAAGCTCCTCTACCTGTTCAGGTTGCAAGTTGGCTTTGGTTAACGCAGCGGTCACCGCGGCGGTGCCCAACGCCGCCGCCGAGACATCGTTCATCGTGCCGTAGGCTTTCGCAAAAGGTGTCCGCTGACCCGATAGGATCGCAATGGGTTTGAGTGTCTCAATCATCGGGGCTCTCCTTCACGCAAGTGCCGACGCAAGACTTTGCCAAGGAAGTTCCGGGGCAGATCGCGTTGACAACGTTCAAAAATTCGCGGCCGCTTATGAGCCGACAGGTGCTCGTGGCAGTACGCCTCCAACGCCGCGACATCCCAAGGGGCTCCCTTCTCCATGACGAGAAAGGCCTTCACGATTTCGCCGCGTTGTTCGTCGGGAACTCCGACAACGGCCGCATCCACCACACCGGGGAAGCTTCGCAGTTTGCGTTCCACTTCGCGGGGAAAGACGTTGAATCCCGACGTGATGATCAGGTCCTTCTTTCGTGCGTGGATTTCGTACAGTCCGTCGGCACGCAGACGTGCGAGGTCGCCGGTATGCAGCCACCCGCCACGAATCGCGTGATTGGTTTCGACCGGATCATTCCAGTAGCCAAGCATCACTTGAGGGCCACGCACCAACAATTCGCCGACTTCCCCTTGCGGCAGATCGATCTTGCCCGTCTCTTGGTCCACGATGCGTGCGTCGGTATCGGGCAGCGGCAAACCGATCGTTCCATGTCGTGCATCGGCGTTTAAGGGACCGACGTGAGTGACCGGCGACGCTTCGCTTAAGCCATAGCCCTCGACGACCAATGCGCCGGTGTGCTCGGCGAATTCAGTGGCCACATCGACGGGGAGTGGTGCGCCGCCGGAGATCACCCACTTGATGGAATCGAGTCGTACCGGTCGCTTCCGCAGCTGTTCATTCATCGCGGCCAACATCGCCGGGACTGCATGGAAGACCGTGGGGCGATGACGCGACATCAGGTCGATCGCGTGGTGCGTGCTGAACCGGGGATGCAGGATGATCGTCGCGACCAGGGCTGCCCCACCCAGGACGGTCGTCGATAGGCCGTAGCTGTGAAAGAAAGGCAGCACGCCGGTCAACCGTTCGCGACCGATCTGAGCGCCAGCCCAGTAGTATTGCTGCCAGGCGTTGGCAACGAGATTGCGATGGCTGAGCGTTACCGCTTTGGGCTGTCCGGTGGTACCGCCGGTGGGCAGGATGTACGCAGCGTCAGTCGCCGGATCGCAATGAGCCGTTTCGAACAAGGGTTCGGCACGATTCAGTTCATCCCAAAACCAAACGGCAGTATCGTTGCCCGGCATCAACCATTGACCCGTCTGGCGGTGCCGCATGTAGAGATAGCCGAGCTGTTCCAACGGTCCGAGTTGCGGACGCACCGAGACCAGCAACGTCTTGCGTGGTCGGTGCGGCCCGCAAAGTGTGTGGGAGAGCATGTCGAAACCGATCACGATTTGGCAATCGGTTTGGCCCAATAATTCATCGACCTCTTCGGCAACCATCAACGGGCTGATGGCCACCGCGATGCCTCCGACACGCCAGATGCCGTTGACGGCGATGATGTATTCGGGAACGTTGGGAAGCAGCACCCCAACGCGATCGCCAGGGCGAACGCCCCAGTCCTGCAAGACCGCTGCTAACCGCATCGCATCGCGATTGAGTTGGCGGTATTGCCATCGCGTTTCGTAGTAAATGCACGCATCGTGTTCGGGCATCAATCCTGCCGCCCGATGCAACAATCCCCACGCCGGGAAGTTTGGGTACTGAAGCTTCCGCGGTGGGAGCGTGAACTGTGACGGCAGCGTTGCCGCGTCGACATGTTGCAGATTTGAAGAGACCGTAGCCATGGTGCACCTCAACACAATGAAGAAGCTTGTCTCCCTCCTTGGCCCGTCGCCATCCGGTTGTCGGATCGCGGTTCCCGTTGTGTTGTTGGTGAGCACGGCGGCTCGGAATGCGGGCCGAGCGCTCCAGGTCAGCGTGCGAAATCAACGTCGACTGCCGATCGAGAGGGGCAGTCTGCGGTGAATGCACCGCATCGGACTCCGCGGGCCAACCTGGAATTTGCGTCTCACGACGCCACTCGGCACTTGTGCAATCCATCGTTGTATCGGCATAACATTGAATAAATGCCGACACGGTATAATGACCGTAAAAAATAGAGGCGGACGAGGGATCGACCTGTCCTGAGCGGCACTCATCGCACTGGAAAGTGCCTACGTCAAGCGTGGATCGATTCAAGGCCCAGCAATCGGCCCAACACGCTCGCGAGTTCTGCAGCAAATATAAAGAAGCAATAATTTAAAGAATCAATTGGCGGCTGCGGAAAACACCGTGTGTTGGATTCGATGCCTTAATCGTAGGTCTTGTGTTGCGCAAGTCAACGTTGTTGGTTCGGAGTGTGGGTGGGGAAGACGTGTTTTGCGGCTTTCACGCGGCGAATTGCTAGGCGAGACGTTTAGACATCACAGCGCAATCGTCGATACGACGGTCTGAGACACTTGGTCCCCGCCGCACTCAATTGGATGCGTATTGGGAATGGCCGTTGCTGTGACCATTCCCGACACGGGCGTAGCGAATCGCCCCGCGGTTTGGATGGGCGTCGTCCCTCGTTGCGGGACGACGAAATGTGAGATCGCGAACACGATCGTCCCGCATCGTTAGCGTTGCCCGATGCAAATTAGGAACTCTTGGCGGTCGGCCCCGGCGCCGCGAGCGTGCCGTAGATAGAGACGGTTGTCGACGACAACTGGCGAAGCGAACGATGCGTCGCCAAATTGATTCTCGGCTATCAATTCAAACCGTTCCGGATTGGCTTTGAAGACAAACGTTGTTCCCAATTCGTTGCTCGCCAAGATTGTGTCCCCGACGGCAACGGGCGAAGCACTTACGGGACCTTTCAACCGGTGCTTCCACATCTCTTCTCCATCGGCGGCACGCCAACAGTAGGCGACGCCCGAATCGGCAACGCCGTATAGAAAACCATCGACGACTAGCATCGATTGCTCATAACACTTGACACCGTTCTGCCAGAGGACCTCTCCCGAACCATCGCCCCGAACGGCGAAGGTGCCCGAGTCGGGGTAGCCGCCGCTGGCGAAGACCAGGTCGCCATCCCAGACCATCGTTCCGCACGTGGCATCGGTGGTCCCCGCCGCTTCCCACAATGAACGACCGGTGGCCGGATCAATCGATGCGATCTGGCGAAACCCGCTGATCAACAACTGGTCTCGGCCAGCGATCTCGGCGACGATTGGCGATGAGAAACTGATCTGTTGCGGCCGGGGTGATTTCCAGCGTGGCTTTCCTGTCTTGGTGTCCAACGCGTAGAGACCACTGTCGGGTCCGTCGTATTCGTTGGCGACGATCAACATGTCTCGATAGATCACCGGCGAGGCGCCGTATCCAAACTGGTATTTTTTAGGATCAAAGCTGCCAACGCGCTGCTGCCACAAGATCTTTCCGTTCAACGAAATCGCTGAAGCCCAAACCGCTTTGTTATTCACAAAGACCGTATACAATTGCTTTCCATCGCTGGCGATCGTTGGACTGGCGTAGGTGTTTTTGTTGTGAATCTTGGCGTCCACACCACCTTGGTGCACAACGATCACACCCTCTTTGGCTCCCGTTTGGCGATTGAAAGCGACAACCGCTTGGACGCCTTTGGTTTGATCGGCGGTCGCCAAATAGATGCGTTCCCCGACAAGGATCGGCGAGGCGTGGCCGCGCCCTGGAACCGGAGTCTTCCAAAGCACGTTTTCGGTTTCGCTCCAAGAGGTTGGGACCGACTCCCCTTGTCGAGCATGGTTGTCAGCCGTCGGGCCTCGCCAAGCGAGCCAATCGGCAGCCATCGCGCTAGACGCATGGAACGCGACCAGCAGCAGAAGAAGGCAGCATCGCATCAAAGGTCTCCCCTATTCGGATATCGACTTGTTTCGCAGTGGTGACCGAATTCCATCGTGAATCGACTGTTGCCGGCACCGTTACGCTTTGTTTGAAACGCTATGATACTTGGCATCTGCAGGGCGTGTGGGGGATGAACCGGAAGTCCGCTCGGGAGCGAAGCGGCGATTTGAAGCGTGAGGCCAGTGATGTCTGAATCCGATGAAGATCCAATCATGGCTGAGCTTGCCGAGCAGCCGGTCTTGGCGGAGCGGACTGTTTATGGTGCGCCGCGGCGGTTTGATTTGGCCACGATGCTGACGGTCACCACCTCTTATGCGCTGATGTTCGCGATAATCCGCGCGTGTGGGGCGCCCGATGGGATGTTGTTGTGGGCGGGAGGCTTCGTGACGTTGGTTGGCGCAGCGCAAGCCTTGCTCTTCAGCGGCGCCTCGCCGCGGGCTGCATCGATTCTGGCCAGCGTTGCCTTTGTTCTGGTGACGGTAGGTTTTGCCGACGCTGCCAGCTGGGGCGTCCTGATGATTGCGGGGATCTTCTGGGGAGTGCCCTTAGGTTATTTGACAGGGGCGTTGATCGGTGGGATTTTTCTGATCGCCGATGCAATTCGCCGCCGAATCGAGCGTTGATGCGACAGCGTTATTCGGGCGCATCGGCGGGCCAGTGGGTCATCAGATCGTCAGCCAGCGGACGGAAGAGACTTTGCAATTCGCCGCGTCGTGAAATCTCAGGGTTCATCCACCGCGTTTTCGCTTCTTCGTTGGCAAGGATCACCGGCATCCGATTTCGCGGATGGTGGCGTCCGACCAGCTTGTTCGCCTGGGTCGTGACGATCGTGCAGGAATCGATCGTTTCGTCGCCGATGACACAGCGATCCCAGAGCCCCGCGAACCAGAAGGTTTCGACGTCTTGAAGCCCGAAAAAGAAACCGTGTTCGAAAAACGCGGTGGCGGGGATCATCGCCCGCCGATCGACGAACGATTGACGAAACGAAAGCTTGTCGTCGATCGATTCGCAGCGGGCGTTGAAGGTGGGATACTTGCGGACGAACGATTTCCACGTTGGATATTTAGCCGAAGGCTTCCACGTTCGAGGCAACAGGCTCCAATTGCACGGAGCCAATTCCAAACGCTGTTGTTCGTCCCGACGGATCACCGGAACCGATGCGAGCGGGAAGAGGTCCTGTTGAAAGGTTCCCGCGTCGCAGTGGTTTGTCGCATTGACGAGATCGGCAATCGCTTGAGCACCGGTCTTAAGATGAAATCGGTGACACATCTTGGCATGGATCCGAGTTGTCGCTACGCCGCCCCGAAGGCGACTGCAGCGTCTGCCGGGTCGATTGAATTCCTAGCGACGCTTGGTCGCCTTCTTTTTAACCGCTGCCTTCTTGGCAACCTTCTTGACGGCCGCTTTCTTAGCGACCTTTTTAACAGGCGCCTTTTTAGCGGTCTTCTTTTTCAAGGCCGCCTTTTTGACCGGCGCCTTTTTTACGGCCGCTTTCCTAACGGCTGCCTTCTTTTTGACAGGCGCCTTCTTGGTCGATTTTTTGGCGGGAGCCTTCTTCACCGACTTCTTGGCTGCCGCTTTTTTGACCGTGGTCTTCTTCTTGACAGGGGCCTTCTTTGGCGCCGCAGGTTCGCCGCCACCGCTGATCAATTTCTCGACCATCTCTTGGCGATAGGCTTTGGCCAATTTCTTGGCGGCTGCGTTACCGTGTTGGTTGATGCTGAACGATTTTTCCAACTGTCGGCCGTCTTCGGTCCAGATCGCGACCCATGCTTGTTCGTCTTTGCCGCGACGCACGCGGGTTCGCAGATAATAACCGGCCGCGTTCAGGCGTGGGCCTTTGCTGCCCTTGAAAACGCGGGCTGGCAACTCTTTCAGCTTTTCATCGCGAAATTTTGTTGCGGCAATTTCAGCTTTTCGAGTGCTTCCATAAATGCCGTCGGAGAACAATTTGCTGACCGATTGGTCGCCACGCTGGATTCGGACCCACCATCCACGGCAGCCCTCGTGATCCATGCGCGTGAGGTTCATTCGTTTTTTCACGGTATTACGATCCCATTGGTTTCTGAAAAAGTTGAGTCGACATTTCGGGTTCCACTACTATTGGACGGGCTTGCCCGGTGTCGGTTCCTGATATTTTTTGAACCTCTGCTAACTCGTCGCAACGCCAACGCTGCACCCCATTGCGAAACAGGACGATCTGTCCTTTAGCATGGACCGACGGATTTTATACAGTCGGCAAGGGGAACCGCAACGATTGAACGTCTGTGTACCAGCGTGGTTTTCGAGTATTTTTGCATTTCCGATAGGTCCTACCGAAAATGGCACACCGACGCAAAGTTTATCTGCGTGTACAGGGGTTAACATCTCGACGTCCCGGTGCCACCCCGATGCAAAATTGTTCAGATCCGATCTGTTGAAAGGCTCGCTGACGATTCCGTCTTTCGCCGCCTCACTCGATCGGAAGCTTGTTGGGTTCGCATCGGTGTCGCATCCGAGGCCGTTGATACGCTTCACCCAAACGTACCTTGCAAAGAGTCTAGGGGCGAAAATTTCGCGTGTCGAAACGCTGGAGACGTGCCAAGGGATGTCGGAGTTTGACGATGTTGCACGCTGCGCTACATCGACATCCTACATGAGCTTTGAAAGACACAAGGTCAAAGCCGCATATCACTCCCGGGGCTACCGCCTTTGGTGTGTGTCGGTGCGTTGAGAGAGGAGAGGAGGGAGGTGGGCTGGGCCTGCATCCGCCGTCCCCTTTTCCCCGCTTGTTGTGGATGGGATTCAACAAGCGAAGATGTTGCCACCTAACCGCGGAGCGGTCAGGCATTGGAAAGCGCAGTGTGTCGCGCCAACGGAGGTGCTGCATGTGGAGTTCTAGCGGGCTTCTCGCCACTGGATCACGACCGCCATCAGGCCTTCTTGCGCTCCGTTGCCGTCGCTAATTGTCGACACCCCCGCTAGGGTCCATTGATTTTCTACGACACTCAATTGACTTTCGAATTCTACTGCGGTGACATCGATGCGATCGATCGTTTGCCCCGTTCCGAAGGTCGCCGAAAGGATCTCATCGGATCCGACGCTGTAGGCAATTCCTACGTCGATAAGTGCTGTTCGTGGTTGGCCCTCTGGCGCTTCTTTTAACACCGGGCGAACTTTACCAACCAAGCCAATCATTGGTGTGATCACGCGAGGCGTGTAGCCGACGTTTCGTCCGTTGGAGTCGCTCGAGCCGTTGGCGCCGACCACCGGGACGGCGCTGATCACGAAACTGCGCCGCGCGCCCGAAGCAATGCTTCCGGTGCGACCGTTGCCGCAGCGTACGGTTGCCGAAATCGCATTTTTTGCTGCTGCCAAGGCTTCGATCTCGGTCGCCTTAAGGCTGCTGGAATCGATCGCGGCGTCGGGGGCAATCGGAACCAAACGCATCGCGATTTCCATTGTCGGCGAAGCCTGCGACTTTTCGCGAAGCATCTGGAGAACATCGGCCAGTTCCTCGTGTCCACGAAGCGTCGCTCTGGCGAGCAACAGTTTGTCGTAAACCATCAGCTGGGCATCACCAATTCCTAAATCGCTCAACACGTCGGCCAAATCGATCACACGGCTGTTCCAAGGGCCGTGCACGCCAACCCCCATGTTAGCGCCTTCAAACTGTGGTTGGATATGCGAAGGGATCGCAAAGAATCCGCCGCCCCCTCCCATGCCGCCAGCACCGGCCCCCATTCCGCCGCCGCCAGTTCCCATGCCACCACCAAATCCACCACCACCACCGATGCCACCGTTGGTCAGGCCGCTGACGGTCCCTTGGCTTTCACCGGTCAACCAATCGCCCAACAGCTTGGGTTGCGGATCGACGATATCGCTGACATCGTAGACGCGCAAGATTCGTTTTTCGTCATCCGCATCTTGCCCGTGGGCTTGCAGCGGCAGCCATGCGAAGGCTGTCGATAGAATCATCCCGTAGAATACTGTCTTGAACATCGCTTCGACTCCTGGTTTCGGTTACCCATTGAAAAGCTTGCGGCCCCCATGCCATCCAACGTCGCCGAGCGGCCGCAAATGCGGGCGACAATTCAAATTGAACCGACGCGTGCGCCAGAAACTGACGCGCCTCGGTGGTGTTGCGAATGATCAATCCTTGGTAAGCCGCCATTTGGCTGCGTCCTTGGACAATCAACTGGATCAGTATGCGGTCGACTTCGGGGCGCTTCATTGCTGCCAACACAAAGCCGCCCGCGACACGCTGTGGTTGGGATCTGGCATCGATGATTTTCAGCAGGCTTTGAGAAGCTTGCGGATCGAGCGCCGCCGCTTCGATTTGCACCGCGGGACGCCACGCCGCCGCAGACGTCAATTCGACAATCCGATCGAGCCCTGACGTTTGCCAGTCGACAACCAACTTGCGACACAAGACGCGTTTCTGTCGATCGCTTTGAGCCAACCGAATCAATCCGTCCCATTGCGACGCGTCGCTGCGATCGACCATCGCTTGCCAAGCATCGTCGCGGGTCGAATCGAACGATAACCATGCGGTTTGCACCGCCGTTGCATCGCTTCCCGCCGCCACCGATATCAGCCCCATCGCTTGTCGACGCGTGGCTTGATTTTGTATTTCCGGGACTGCCAACAGGAGTTCCCGTTGCTGAGGTCGCGACAATCGACGCAGTTGTTCAACGATTCGGTACCGCTGGCGGGCATTGTTCAATGGCAGCTTGGCAATCGCCTGTTCAAACTGTTCGACCAGCGAAGGTTCATTGACTGCCAGAACCTCGGTCGGTTCGGTAGGCGATTGCCGATCCGTTTCCGCTAACATTTCGGTTGGTTCGGTTGTTGTGTTCGGTGGCTCGATGCGATCGGGTCGACTTGTCGTTGTTGGAGCGGTGGAGTCGGGCTGCTTAGGGATCGCGATCGGTTTCTGGGGAACATTGGCATGTTGCTTGTTATTGCCATGGCCGACAAAACCGAGCTGCCAGCCGATTCCAAACGCCATCAACAGGCAGGCCGCTGTGGCCAGGCCGCCGTAGCGCAGCCGACGGATCCGCTGGCGACGCGTCGCGGCGAGTGCGGTCCATTGCTGGCGAACGGCTTTGTCCGAGATCGGTTGCTGGGCTGGATCGGCAGCACGCAACAGCGCGTCGAGTTCCGAGTCGAGCATTTCGCGGTTCGTATTAAGATTTGGATCCGACATCCGTCTTACTCAATTACCAATCGAAGTGTCGCGTCGAAGTTGCCTACACCTCGCGCAGAATTTCCTTTAATCGCTGACGCGCCGCGTGCAGCGTCGCGTAAACATTTTGCGTGTTAATCTCCAACAGTTCGGCCACTTCCGTCGCCGATTTGGCTTCCCAAATCGTCAACGTCAGCACTTCGCGTTGTCGGTCGGGCAGCGTGGCGATGGCTGCCCGCACCCGTTGCTGTTGTTCGACCGCCAGTAATTCCTCCATGGGACCGCGAGCCGTCGATTCGATGCTTCCCGCCTCGTCGCCGTTTTGCAGCGAAGGTCTTCGCGCGGCCAACCGATCGCGGACGCTGTGGATCACGATGCGTCCGACCCAGGTTTCAATCGCCGATTGCCCGCGGAAACTTTTCCACGATTTCGCCACGCGCACCAACGCATCTTGGACCGCCTCTTCCGCAATCTCCGAGTCGCCCGAGAGTCGCTGGGCCATCCGCAACCAATACGGCAGCGAATCGCTGACGGCTTGTTCCAGTGAGGCCCGCGACAACGGTTCAACCATCGGGCCCGCCTTTTCCAAAACCATCCCACCGGGACACGCCAACGCGTTCATTTCTTGAATCCTTTGAGTCCCTTTGCCTGTTAGACCGGCACCGTGGCAAAAAACTCAAAGGCAAAATTGAAAAGATTTTCGCCACGCGTTTCGCGGCGGCGATGCGACAATGTTAGATCAGGTCGGCGGCTGATGCAAAGTTGTCCAATCGGGCCTCTGGACACGATCTTGAGCACGCACTTCCAACGTGCATCGGCGTCGTCCAGATGCTAAATTCGATTCCCATGAAAGTCCCCGACGAACAGCCAGCGTTTGATCCCTATCATGCTTGGTTGGGTATTCCCCCCGATCATCAGCCGGCCAACTTGTATCGTCTGTTGGGACTCGAACGATTCGAAGCGAATCCCGATGTGATCGACGTCGCCGCCAATCGCCAAGTCGCCTACCTGCGGCAAGTGGGCGTTGGGGAGAAATTGCGGTTTGCGAAGCGATTGGCAAACGAGATCGCCGACGCGAGGCGGGTTCTGTTGGACGACGAATTGAGGCGAGACTACGACCAACAGCTTTGCGACGCCGATGATCGCCTTCCGGCTGATCTCGCCACCTCCACGTTTGCAATCGATACCGCCGGTGCAGCAGCTTTCGAAAAGAGACCGACCCGCCGGCCCGCGGATCGCCATCCCGAGAGATCGATGCGTCGCAGGCGTCAACGGATCTTCATGATGTGCGGTGCCGCTGCGATGACCGTTGGCGTCGTCGTCGGCGGAGGCTACGTCGCGACACGTCCTCAACCTGTCGCCAACAACCGTTCCGTTGCAACATCGGCCTCACCGATCGAGGATCTCGCCAGCGAGCGGCCCACGAAAAAAACTCGCGCTGCGGCTCGCTTGTCGGTTCCGGTCGTTGCCCCGAACCCATCGCAAAGCATCTCCGACGCGTTTGATCGCAAGTTTCAGGAGGCAGAAAATTCCGCGTCGGCAATGAAATCGACGCTTGCATCGAACGTGAAGCCTCACGACGGGAAGAAGGCGGTCGGCAACATCGCAGCAGAAAAAAACGAAACCACGCTCCCTGCCGGCGCGCCGTCGCTACTGCCGATCGTCGTCGACTTCGACAGCGATGCGTGGCGCGATCAATTGGCGACGGAAGAAAATTCACTGTTTGAAAAATATCACGCCGTTCACGAGGGCAAGCTGTTCGTCGATCGGGCTGACGATGCTTCTTATATAGGTACGCCGCTGCGTCTGAAGAATTTCCAGCTCGCTGCTGGCGAATCGGTCTCCATCGACGCGCGGATCCCCAAAGGGCTGGCCAATGGCAGCGGCATCGTCCTGCAAGCGGGAGACTTCCGCTTGAGCCTTCGCGTCGACAGTCGAGAGACGCTGTTGGCCCGCACCGAACGGAACGAGGCATCGGTCGATCTGGCGGAGATTCCATTGGAAAGCGACCCCAAAGGTTTGCAAATGCCCTATCGATTGTGGATCACCTGTCCCGTGGCCGATTCGAGCGACTACGCATGGCGAATCGATACGCCTTCGGGGGAATCGTGTCGAGGAACGTTTGATCCACGGCAAAGAATGTCGCGCGGTGAGGTTCTCTTTTTCGCCTCGCGATACGACGCTCGGAATTCCCATTTTTGGATCGACAATCTCCGCAGCGATTCGACCGTCAAACCACCTGAAACGTCGGAAGAGGGAACTCCTTGAGTTCCCGGAGTTGTCGCGGACGACTTCGATTTGCCATTCCAGACCTTGAACTCCCACCACCATGCAGAACTGTCGACGCGATCGATAGTTAATCCTCTACGAAACCAGGCAAACCCACCTCATGACACGCTTCTGTTCCTTTCAGGCGATGCTCCTCGCATCACTAACGATATTGTCGATTTTTAGCGGTTCGGTCTCCGTCTTGGGCCAGCCAACGCCGCCATCGGTAGACGCGCAGCGCGAGCGGTTTCAATTGCCATCGGGGTTTGAGATCCAGTTGGTGATCAGCGATCCGGAGATCGGCCAACCGATGAATCTGAATTTCGACGCCCGCGGTCGGTTGTGGGTCACGCATTCGGTGGAGTATCCCTATCCGGCGGCGGGCGAAGGAGTGCAGCCCGATCGCGGCAAGTTCGCTGGCGGCGGCGACCATCCGCCGCGCGATCGATTGTCGATTGTGGAGATCGGACCGACCGGCAATGCGTCGCAGGTGACTCATTTTGTCGACGGGCTAAATATCCCGATCGGACAGACGCCGTTAAAGGATGGCAGCGAGGGACTGGTCTACGGAATCCCATCGATCTTCCACGTTGCCGATCGCGACGGAGATGGGCGATCCGACACGCAAACCGCTCTCTATTCGACGTTTGGCAACATCGACGTCCACGGAAACGCGAACGCCTTCACCCGTTGGATCGACGGTTGGATCTATGGCTGCCACGGCTTCTCGAATCACAGCGAAATCACCGACGCGGCGGGGCGGACCGTCGTGATGGACTCGGGCAACACCTACCGCTTCCGCAGCGATGGATCGCACTTTCAGCAGTTTACGTGGGGGCAAGTCAATCCGTTTGGGATCACCTTCGACGCCTGGGGCAACCTCTTCGATTCGGACTGCCATTCCAAACCGGTCTACCAATTGCTACGCGGCGCGACCTATCCTCACTTTGGCAATCCCGAACCGGCGATTGGGTTTGGGCCTTCGATGATCGATCACGCCCACGGTTCGACAGGCATCTGCGGGCCGGCTTATTATTCGGCCGACCACTTTCCCGAAGAGTTCCGCGACAATCTATTCATCTGCAATCCGGTCACCGGTCGGGTGCATCGAGACAAATTGCGACGCGTCGGTTCGACGTTGTTGTGCGATACCCAGCCCGACTTCATCACGACCGATGATCCTTGGTTTCGCCCTGTCGATGCGATCGTGGGCCCCGACGGTGCGCTCTATATCGCCGATTTCTGCAACCGTGTGATCGGTCACTACGAGGCGCCGTTGGACGATCCCGATCGCGACCGTACGCATGGCCGAATCTGGCGAGTCGTTTGGAACGGGGAACCTTCGGCACCTCCGCAGTCGATCGATCTAACAAAACTATCGACTGCCGATTTGATCGTCCGCCTCTCCGATCCGAATCTGCAGGTTCGTACGCTGGCGACAAACTATTTGATCGATTCACGAGCCGATGAAGTGCTCGATCCACTGCGTGCGACGCTCGCTTCCGAGAGCGATCCCTTCACCCGCGCCCATGGCTTATGGATTTTGGAGCGTTTGAGTGCGATGGACTCCGAAGCGGTGGAACGCTTCGCAAACGATTCCGATCCGTTGGTGCGAGTGCATCTATTCAAGATGCTCGCCGAACGGGAGAGTCTTCTTGAATCGGAGCGACAGCTTGCGATCCAAGGGCTGCAAGATGCGGATGCCTTCGTTCGTCGAGCCGCCGCCGATGCATTGGGACAACATCCGACGTCGGACAACATCGCCCCGTTGTTGCACGCTTGGCAAGCAGCCCGCGAAGCTGACACCCATTTGATCCATGTGCTGCGTTTGGTACTGCAGCGACATTTGGAAACGCGTTCACCTTTTCAAGAACCGGGGACTGCGTCCTTTTCGACTGGGCAGTTGACTGCCGAACAGCAGCGGCGGTTGTTGCAAATCGCTTCAGTGAGCGGCGGAGATCGAGCGGCAGGGATCGTCTTTGAGCTTGCCGATCCCCAAACGATCGATCCCGCGGTCTTGGTTCGATCGGCGGTTTTGATCACGCGGACTGCATCGGTCGAATCGCAACTGCGGCTGGTGGAACTGGCACCGCAGTGGTTCGCAAACGATGCCGGCCAACAGCTGTCTCTCTTATCGGCGATTTACGAAGGAGCGACGCAGCGCGGCGGAGAGTCTTCCGAACTGAAGCGCCAGCTGCAACGCTGGCTCGAACGCCTGGCACCTGCCCAATTGAAAACGCTACAAGCGGGCGGTTCCGATTGGTCGCGTCAGCCGGCCCTGGGAATGGAAACTTCCGCGTCACCGTGGGGGATTCAGAATCGTGGATCCGCCGACGGCAACACTGACGCGCGGTTTTGGGACAGCATCTCGCATGGCGAACGTTTGACGGGAGTGTTGCGCAGCCCCACTTTCCCGCTGCCCGAAACGCTTTCTTTTTGGCTGTGCGGCCACAACGGCAATCCGAAAAACGAGTCGAGCGATGCCAATCACATTCGGCTGGTTCTCGTTGATTCGGGCAAAACGATCGCCCAGCAAATGCCTCCCCGCAACGATACAGCTCAGCGATACACATGGACGATCGATCCGAATCTTATAGGCCAACAAGCAGCGATCGAAATCGTCGATGCCGATCGTGGGAACGCCTACGCATGGATTGCCGCAGGGCGATTTGAACCGCCCGTGGTCCAAGTGGCGGACGAATCGCAGGAGTCACGGCTGATCGAGTTGATCGGTTCGCTGGACCTTTCGCAATTCGCCGATACGATCGATTCGTTGATCTCCGATCGGCGGCAGTCGATCGACGTCCGGCAGCAAGCGATCCGCACCAGCATCCGACTGGGACGCACCGAGCGATCGTTTGCGATCGTCAGCGACCTGTTGTCCGATCCATCGCAACCGCCCGCGCTGCGAATGCAAGCCGCCGCAGCGCTCGCGGGCTTCGATACCGATGCCAGTCGCGATCGGCTGGTCGCGGCGATCGCTCAGTCGCCCGCGTCGCTGCAACGCGAGATCGCGTCGGGGTTGGCAAGAACCACCGCCGGGATCGATCGCTTATTCGATGCGATCGCCGCCGGAAACGCTTCGGCCCGATTGCTGCAAGAACCGGGGCTGGTCGACACGCTGCGGCGCAGTGCAAGCGAAAAGCAGTTGCAGCAGATCGATCAGCTAACCCAAGATCTGCCTCCGGCCAATGAAAAGCTCGCCGTACAACTGGCGCATCATCGGGCGTTGGCACACCATCGGCCGAGCGCGGAAGCCGCGGTCGCGGGACGGATCGTCTTCGACAAGAACTGCGCCGCCTGCCACCGAATTGGAAGCTCTGGCCAATTGGTCGGTCCGCAATTGGATGGTGTTGGCAATCGAGGAGCCGATCGGTTGTTGGAGGACATCCTCGATCCCAACCGCAACGTCGACGTTGCCTTTCGCAGTCTGACGGTGGTCACGATCGATGGGACCGTCGTCAATGGCCTGCTGCGCCGACAAGAGGGGGAAACGATCGTGCTAGCCGATTCGACGGGACGCGAGATCACCATATCGACCGACGATATCGAGACCCAGCAAAAATCAACGGTCTCGGTGATGCCCGGCAACTTTGCCGAATCGTTAGCGGAACAGGAGATCCAAAATTTGTTGGCGTTTCTGATGGAACAACGCGCTAAAAAGGAATCGCCAGCAGGCCGGCCCGCCACTCCCTAACACCCAAATTCCCCCTCCCCAAACGCAGTTTGCTGGGGGAGGGTCGAACGAGCGAAGCGATGTTCGGGGAGGGACGTCGTGAGGTCGATCCGAGACGTTTGATCCGGTGTGCAGGCCCTCCCCGAAAAACTCGCTAGACGCTTGTTTTCCGACCCTCCCTGGCTTCGCAGGGCGGGTGAAGTTGGGCTCTTCACCCGCCCCAAACGCAGTTTGCGAGGGCGGGTGAAGGCTACTTAATATGAATGAACGGCGCCAATCGCTGCAGCGTTTTCGGGCCGATGCCGGGGACGCGGTCGAGATCGCTGAGGCTGCGGTAGGGGCCGTTTGCTTCGCGATCGGCGATGATTCTGTCGGCCGTCTGCGGGCCGATCGATGGCATCATCGACAGCTCCATCGCGTCGGCGGTGTTGGGATCGATCCAAACCGGCAGATGGATCGGCGGTGGTTGGGGATCGATCGGGTATTCGGTTGGCGTGCGGAGACTGATGATGAACAGGACGCCAAGGACTGCGAGCAGACCGATCTGCAGCGGCAGCGACCGCAGCATCATCGCAGACTCCTTTTCGATCGGTCCGTCGTCCACTTAAACTATCTCCTTGAATTCGAAAATTCATGGATCTCACCGCAGCGCAAAGGTTACCCGGAATGGCCGTCGAATACCAACAAATCCGCGTCGATGCTCCCTTGGAAGACGATTTCCGACAGCTGATTCGATTGGCGGTTCGCGAAGACTTCGATCGCCAGATCGATTGGACCACGGTTTCGTTGGTCCCCGAGGATCGGATCGGCAAGTGCCAGGTGGCGGTCCGCGAAGCGGGTGTCGCCGCCGGATTGGTGACCCTGCCCTGGATCATCGACGAGATGAATCTGGAGCTGCGGATCGAGACGCTGGTCGAAGATGGGGCTCGCGTCGCCGCGGGGCAGATCGTGGCGCAGATCGAAGGCTCGGCTCGGGATATCTTGTCGAGCGAGCGGATCGTGCTGAACACCCTGTGCCGGATGTTCGGGATCGCGACGTTTACCGATCGTTTTGTGCAACAGATCTCGGGGACGAAAGCTCGGCTGTACGACACCCGCAAAACGACGCTCGGTTGGCGGCGGATGGACAAATACGCGGTCCGATGCGGTGGCGGCACAAACCATCGACTGGGATTGTTTGACGCGTTTCTGATCAAAGACAATCACTTGGCGTTGGCCGGTCCCGGCGAAGCGATTCCGCCGAGCGAAGCGGTTGCGAAGGCCAAGTCGTGGGCTGGCGGCGAATCGGCGGGGATGAAGGCTCCGCAGATCGTTGAAGTCGAAGTCGATACGCTAGAACAGTTCCAAGACGTGTTGCCAGCAGGGCCCGACATCATTTTGTTGGACAACTTTTCTTTGGACGATCTGCGGCAGGCGGTTGCGATCCGCAACGAAAAGAGTCCGCAGATCGAATTGGAAGCGTCGGGGAATGTGAAGCTGGAGACGATTCGAGAGATCGCCGAGACGGGCGTCGACCGGATCAGCAGCGGAGCGCTAACGCACGCCGCTCGCTGGCTGGACCTTGGCCTCGACTGGACTCACGACTTCAGTTGAAACAGATCGTCTTCGACGTCATCGTGCGTATCGACCGGATCCGGCTCTGGTTTCGGCTTCGCCTTAGATTTTGCCTTCGTTGTCGACTTCCGTTTTGGCTCGGCCTTCGTCGGCGACTTGACCTCAGTCGTCGGTTCCACCGAATCGCGAGTCAACGTTTGCACGAACAATTGATTGGCATCGACACACTCGCGAGCGGTTTCCAACAACGCCGCATTGTGCGTGAAGAAGATCACTTGGGTGTCGTTCGATAATTCCGCCAACAGTTCAAACGCGGCGCGGCTGCGTTGCAGATCGCACTGGATCAAGATGTCGTCGACGACCAACGGGATCGGATCGCTGCTGGCGAAGCTGTGCTTCAAGCTGGCCAGCCGCAGTGCCAGGTACAATTGATCCGCTGTCCCTTGGCTCATGCCACGCAGGTCGACCGATTGGCCAGTCACGGCGCGAACGCCCAACAGCACCGGATCCCCCTTGTCGTTGTTGTCGGCTCGAAGTTCGCTGTACGAATCGAGCGTCAGTCGGCGGAAGTAATCGCTGGCGATCTTCAAGATCGGAGCCTGATTCCGATCGCGGTAGTTGGTGACGGCGCGATTGAGCAGCGTTTCGGCAACTCGCAGCCGAGCATATTGCGCTGCATGCCGATCGATGCGGCTGAGCAGTTCGTGGATCTCCTGTTGAAGATCGGCCGCGCTGGCACCGCCATCCATCGCCTTTCGCTGTTGATCCAGTTGTCCCAGTTCTTGGCAGGCGGCCGCGTAATCGTCTTCAAGTCCCGACAGCTTATGATGCAGTTCGTCGATGTCCTGTTCCAGCGTTTGCGGATCGACAGCCGCGACTTTTTCAAGGAACTCTTCGACCGGATGCGTTCCCGCCATTTGAGTCAGACGGCTGAAGTGCTCTTGGCGTCGGTGCTCCAGTTGTTGTTTCTGCTGGCTGTTGCGATAGACCTCCGCCAGTTGTTCGGGAGCATCGCAGCAGGCTTCTTTGCACAGCAGATTCAATTGCGTTTGGCAATCGATTCGTTCCTGTTCCAACGCGGTCAGATCGCGTTGATCTTGAGCGATCTGTTGTTCGATCTGTTCGCGTTGGGTCTGTGTCTTCTGCGCTTGTTTCAGATCTTTCGCCCAGCCTTCGACGATCTTCGATGCGTCGAGTGAAGCATCTTTGATCGGCAGACCGAGGCCGCGGACCTGAGCGTCAAACGCGCGGGCATCGGTATCGATTCCGTCGATCCGCCGTTGGAAACTATCGAACTCTTTTTGGTCGACGACCAGTTCGTGGTAGGCTTCGACGACACCGTCTACCTCGTCGGTTCCCGCTTGTTCGTCTAGCTCCAACCGCGACGTGACCTCACGCCATTGAGCCTGCCACTGAGCCAATTCCTCTTGGATTTGTTCGTTGCGTCGTTGCGACTGCGGCAGCGATTGTTGCAGCTGTTGCTTTTGCTTCGTACGCTCCTCGTACTCCTGTTGCTGCTTACGCGTCGTCGCCACTGCGGCTCCGGCTTGGCGGACCAAGGCGACCAGATCGTCCGACGCTGGCGATGCCGAACCGTTTGGCATCGCGGCCAACAACTGCTGCGTCACACGCTCGATCCGCGAGGCGTGCCGGGCGACCGCTTGTTCGGCTTCGACTTGGGCTTCGTACAGTTCGACCAAACGTTGATGTTCGCCCAACCAGCCGAGCATTTCTCGCGGCGATTTAGGTTTGAGGCTGCAATCGGCCCAGATCTCGTTCCAGCGATCGGCGAACTGTTGTCGCTGCGTTTGCAGTTGTTCGCTTTCCTCCGCCAAACGCTGTTGAGCACGCTCGATCGAGCCGCGTTCCGCTTCCAACGTCGCACGTCGGGAAACGCGTTCCGCCTCGCGACGCAAGCGGTCGCTCATCTGATCGCACTGTTCGATCATCGCCAGCAACGATTCAAACGCTTGGCGATCGCAGCGGATGTCTGCCGCCGAATCGGTTGATGCGAGCGCTGCCGACAATTGATCCCGTTGCTCGCGAGCGGCGATCAGTTCCTGTTCGCTAGGGACTTCGCCGGCGCCGTGCAGTTCGTGCAACCGCGTCGTCATTTGTTCCAGTTTGTCGGTACACGCTGTTTGCTGACCGACAATTTGCTGTTGGCGGCTGCTGATCGCTTCCCATTCGCCAGCACACGTTTCGATCGTCTCTCGTTGAGGAACGGGGAGAGCCGTTGCCGTCTGCGCGTCACATTCCAGACCGGTCAGCTTTCGCAGCTGCGTCGCCACGGCGCGGCTTTCACGTGCCAACGCCGCTTGAGCGGCTTCGTGATCGCCGACCAACGTCGCCGCATCGCCAGCCTGTTGTAGCGCCGCGGCCAATGCATCGGCCGATGGCGGTTGCTCGATCGCCGCGATCGCGGCATCGACCTGCTGCACTTGCAACTGCAGCGATTCCAGATCCTCCGCCGACGCGTCAGCTCGCTGGGTGAGCGCGACGTATTGCTTCGCCAGCTGTTTGATCTTGGAGCGTAGGTCGGGAGGCAGCTGCAGATTCCAGACGTCGTCCGAATCGTTGCGGCCTATCCCGCGCAGCTTGCTCACGATTTGAGCCTGGGTCATGTCGCGACGCTTGACGAGTCCGGGACGTTGGATCGCTGCAGTACTGATTCCACCAACCGCCTGGACCAGCGAATCGATCGTTTCGGCTTGATCCAACAGCGGATCGGGCGCTCCCAACGCCGACAGTTTTTTCTGTTGATCGTCGATCCGAGCGCGAACCAGTTGCATCTTCTGCTGGCTTGCCGCCCAAGTCGTGCTCACTTGGTGCTGCCGCGTCGAAAAATCGGGACTCAACATCGGCACGTCGGCCAACGGCGCAAGCTGCTCGGTCAACTGGTTCCATTCGGCGCGCAAAGGGATCGCGTCGCGAAGCGTTTCCAGCCGCTTGACCTCGGTGCGTGTCTCACGGACCGCGTTGCGATAGTTCTCCGATTCGACCTGCTTCTCCTCACGCTGTTGCTGCAGGTTTACAAACGTTTTGACCGGCAAAAGACTCTCTTTCAGCTGGCGTTTCTTTTCGCGCAACTCGCCCAGCAAGCGGTTCAGTTCCGACTTGGAGCCCGACTTTTTGAACAGCTTGCCACATTCGTCTTCGATCGCATCTTGGATCTGTTTCAGTTGCCCCAGTCCGGCACCGGCGGCGAACAAGCTTTGCCCGACATCGCCATCCCCTTTGACCATCATTTCGCCACCTTCGACAAGCGATTGATGGGTGATGCCAAATCGGTCGCCAAAAGCGGCTTTGTCGACGCCACGCAACATCTTCTGCAGCACGGCTTCATCGATTGCGTTTGCGTCGTCACCACAATAAAGAGTACCGGTGCGTCCTTTGCGGCGCACGCAACGGATCTCTTGCCCATCGTGATCGATGATCCGAGCACCCACGCGGAGGTCGCGGTTCTGGTGCCGGAAGTTGTCGCTGGTTACATTGTCGAAACCGTATAGCAATGACGTGATCGCACGCAGCGTCGTCGACTTGCCCGCTTCGTTGGGGCCGTAGATGACGTGCAATCCGTATTTCCCGCCGGAGAGGTCGACGCTTTGGTTCTGGAAGTGTCCGTAAGCGATTAGGTCCAATGATGCGAATCTCATACGTCAGCCTCCAAGGTTGCCAAGCGGTTCAACAGCAGCGGTTCGGCTTCGTCGAGCCACTCGCGGATTTGATCTTGATGATTCCAAGCGACGCCATCGCCGTCTTCGACAAGTTCGATCGGCAGCTTAGCGACCAACGGTTCCAACGCCGACTGGATCGCAGCCATCGCGTCGGGATCAGCCGACACGCTGCTGATCGTCTGCAACAGTTCGCCGATCGGGCCGCTGGCGTCGAGGGTGATCGCTTCCCGCGGCGCCGTCGCTTTGACGCGCAATCGCTCCATCCAAATCGAGCCCTCGTCGATGTCAAAGGTCTCCTGCCGCATCACGCTTTGCCAATGTTCCAGCCTCGCTTGCAGAGTCGAATAGAGGGGCGTCTGGCCGACGACGCGAACCCGGACGATCGAGGTGCGATCGGGATTGTTGGCACAGATCGCTTGCATCCGCGTTTTGCACTGCTGAATCAAATCGTCGATCCGATCGATCTCGGTGGCGTCGATCTCGCAGATCTCCCAGCGGCAGACGTCCAACGGTTGGAATTCGAGCTTCGGCGGGGCGATCGGATCCAATTCGACCAGGACGCAGCCTTTGGCACCGGTCTCGCGAACGCTGCGGCCCTGTGTGTTGCCTGAAAAGACGATCGGGCAGGAGCCTTCGATCGCACGGTCCTCGCGGATGTGGATATGTCCCAACGCCCAATAATCGTATTCCTTGTCGGCCAATTGTTGTGGCGTGCAGGGAGCGTAAGGGGCGTGACCTTGAGCGCCTTGCAGACTGGTGTGCAACATCCCGATGTTCAGCAGATCGCGGGTGGCTCGCGGATATTTATCGGAGAGGTTGGACGTTTCAGCTTGTTTGCTGAAACCGCGGCCGTGGATCGCGACTCCCAGATCTTCCAGAATCACCGAATCGACTTTTGTGCTCGACAACTGGACCGGTGAGCCGTCGGGATTCGTCGGCAGCGGCAAGGCTTTGGTCAGCTTGTTGGCAGCGTCGTGGTTGCCGCTGATGAAGTAAAGCGGAATCTCGGCGGCTCGAAGCCGAGCGACTTCCGAAGTGAAGAAGAGTCCGGTGTTGTGGTCGGGCCAATCGCCGTCGTAGAGATCGCCGGCGATCAAAACAAAATCGACCTTCTTCTCGATCGCTAGGTCGATCAGATTGGTGAGGGCGCGACGCGTGCTGCGACGGATTTCTTCCGCCGGAGCGCCCTCGTAATGCTCCAATTGCAGCATCGGGCTATCGAGGTGGATGTCTGCGGCATGTATAAACCGAACCATCGTGAATTCCTTTCGTTGCAGACTCGAACTCGTCTCCGACACCGACGCTGATTATTGCCGATTTCAGTGCAAATTGGGAGCCGTCGGGCTCGTCGTTGCAGTCGATCGCAGCGACGCGACGATGTGTTGAGCGGGCTCAGGTGCCGTCTGGTTTTTATCTTCGCCAACGGTTTTGACACGTTAGGTCAATTCCCTGGCGGTGCCGAGTCGTCGGCGCGGGCGGCGAAGAGGACGCGGTCGAAGCCTAGGCTGCGGGCGGTGTCGTAGACGCGGATCGCGTCGCCCATCGGGACCTCCGGATCGGGATCGACGATCACCGGCGGCAGGACTCCGACGTCAAGGATCGCTTGCAACCGCTGTCGCAGGGCGTCCAAGGATGGTTGCGGTTGGTCGTTGAACAATAGCGTCGCCGCACCACTTGTCCACTGGATGCGGACGATGATTTCATCAAACGGTTCGCTGGCTGGTGGCGGTTGCAGCGTGGCGTCTGCGCCGGCGGCGAGAGGCGGATCGGCGATCGCTGAGGGCATCAGAAACTCGGGCTCTTCAAAACTGCTGGTCCAGAGAAAGAAGACAAGCAACAGGAAGACGACGTCGATCATCGGCGTCATCTTCAGTTCCAACGGCTCGCGGCCATGTCCACTGGGCAGTCGCATCAGCGATTCTCCTGGTAGACCGAAAACGAAGCGTTCCAAAGTCCGGCAACGCTGGCGGCGCGAAGCAGCGGTTCGACTTGACCGTACGCGACGCTGCGGTCGGTGCGGATCCGGACCGCGGCGTCGGGGCCATGTTCGGCGTGGTGGGACTGCAGCAATCGGTCGAGCATCGGCCTATCGACCTCGGTGCCACTGACCTGCCAGGTGCCGCCGGGGAGGACGTTGACCGTGAACAGATCGCTTGGCGGCGGTTGGTCGACGGAGCCATCGGCGACGGGGAGATCCAACGGGATGCGAGACTCCTGGCGCGCCAAGTGGCTCGAGACGAGAAAGAAGATGATCAGCAGGAAGACGACGTCGATCATCGGCGTCATGTTGGCTGAGCCATCGGAGCGACCGGTTCGTGAGGGAGTTCGCATCGCAGTTTATTGAACTGGAGGAATCGGCGTGCCGGGAACAGGGCGTTTCACGCTGCGGCGTTTCAGTGCGCTCATCGCATGTTGCGCTAGGTAAGCGACTTCGGCGACGAGTCCATCGACTCGATTCCGCAACACGGCAAACGCACCCAGCGCGGGGATGGCGACGATCAGTCCGCCGACGGTTGTCACGAGCGCCTGGTAGATCCCTTCGGCAAGGTCACCCGCGCCGGCGCCCCCTTGCGAGATCGCCACGCGTTGGAAGGCGAAAATCATCCCGGTGACGGTTCCTAACAAGCCGACCATCGGGGCGATGTTCCCGATCACCGAAAGGTATTCGATCCGACGCATCATCCGCGCCGACTGTTCGGCCAACGCTTCCTCCATCGCCTTTTCGACGCTGGGCCAACCGAAGTCGACCTCGGCCAAACCGCTCATCATCACAAACGTAAGCAGGCTCGGCTTCTGTCGGCAGATCGCGTCGGCTTCTTTAACGCGTCGCTCGGCGAGCAGCTTTTGGATCGGTTCGACGACTCCTTCTGGGATCACCTCCCCCCGCCGTAGCGCCATGAATTGGTCGAAGATCAAAAACGCGGCGATCAGACTCAGCGAGAACAGCAGCAGGATGATCAGCAGGCCGACGATCCCACCGCTGAACAGGATCTGCCAAAACGAACCGCCGGCGGCGTCCGCATCCACGGTTTGAGCTAGCAGGCCGGCTAGGGCGAGCGAACTGTTGAGCATTCGGGTTCTCTTGGGCTGCAGACGCGGGTCGAAGCGAAGGTGACAAGTTGAACGAATCGTAACAGTGTAGCGATTGTTGGGCGGGGCATTAAGATCCCCGCCAGATTCGGGGGATGTAGGAGGGTTGTTTCGGTTGGGTAAGCTGTGCGGTTGATTTGCATTACTACGGGCAAGCCTGCCATGATTGGGCCCGTTGAATGATCGCGAGCAAACTGTCAAATAAACCTTTGCTCCATTCGCTTGCCCTAAATAGACTCGAATTCCGTCAGCCGATTGTGCGTAGCCTGAACGGGGTGCCGTTTCCTTGCGAGGAAGTGGTGCGTAGGATTCAGCGATCGCGACGGTGGCGATCCGGCATCATTGCTGTGGCCAAACCAACTGGCGCTAACGAAGGATAGAACAGAAACGTGTCTCAACCCGCAACCCGCACCTCCCGAATCGTCGCCCAGTATCGTCGGTACCTGGATGCCTCGGATTCCTTAGAGTTTTTTCGGACGGTCAACGAATCCTATACGGTCGAGACGCTGTTGACGTTGTTGCGTCGGGGCGATCACGAATCGCGTCGTGCATCGGCATTGGCGTTGAGTATGGTTGGC
Source organism: Rosistilla carotiformis (assembly GCF_007753095.1). NCBI lineage: Bacteria > Pseudomonadati > Planctomycetota > Planctomycetia > Pirellulales > Pirellulaceae > Rosistilla > Rosistilla carotiformis. Next base: position 5,180,094 of record NZ_CP036348.1, on the reverse strand, counting down.
GACGTTCGCGCGGCCGAAGCCTTGGGGCATCGTTTGTGCGATCGCGATCGTGGCGTCCGGTTGATGGCCGACGATGCGTTTCGAGCGATCTTGGTTCGCGATGCCGCTCCCTCACACCATCAAAATCTTCTGCAGGTGATGCATCTGAACGACGGAGGTGAATTTGCCGCCGCGCTGACTCCGGCGATGGTCTTGGTTCAACAAGCACCGCGTTATGCCGAAGCGCATCACCAATTGGCGATCGCCTATTTGGGACTGCAAGAATACGCGAGTGCCGACTGCGCGTTTAGAAACTGTTTGTGGCAGTGCCGGTTCCATTATTTGGCTTGGTCGGGGCTGGCCGATTGTCGTCGGGCGTTCGGCGATCAACGCGAAGCCTTAAAACATCTTCACCGCGCGATCGCAATCTGCCCCGACTTCGAATCGGCCCGAATTCAAGCGCGCGCCATCCGCCGCTCGCTCAATCGTAACCCTCCGACTCATTGAGGTCGCCAGGCGACTTCGACGTTGGGGTGAGTTTTTTTAAACGCATCGTAGCCCGCTTGGGTTACGAGCGCCCGACGCAGGACCAGCTTGCGTAGTTTGGGGAGCGATTCGAGGTGTTTCAACCCCGCATCGGTGACCTTCGTTCGGGTGAGGTCGAGATATTCCAAGCTCGTCATCTTTCGAAGTGCCGCGATCGAATCGTCGTCGACGCGCGTTCGATTCAGCATCAGCCGCTTCAGCCGCAATTGATCGAGCCCTGGAATGGGGCCTTCGTGCATCTTGGTCATATGCAAATCAAGACTCTCCAAATCCCGCAGCTTCGCTAGTTGGGCGATATCTTGGTTTGTGACCTCGGTATGTGTCAGGCTGAGCGAGCGAATTCCGGAAAGTTTTGCGATAGGATCGATCACTTCTGCCGACGTGTATGTCGCCCCCGCCTGCAACGACGGCGCCTCCAGATATCGCGTACGAACGATATGGACCGGAAGCAAGAAGTTCGGATCGACGTAGTGTGTTAGAGGTTCGAGAAGGCGAGAGGAGAGGGAGCGGGATGTTTTGGAGTGATTCCATTGGTGTTCATACAGTACCGAAACGCCAAGCCGCTGAAATTCAAGCATCGCGTTTCGCTGGCGACTCGCGGTCGTGGCAATTCTCCCCAGCAGAATGCAGAGGATTATAACGACGATCAAAAACGTGCGAAGGCTATATCGGCGCCACTTGGGGTTCATCGCCCGCGTCGGCGCGGAGCCTTCTTGCATCGTTCTCTCCTATCGTCGTGGTGTGACGTTTTTCGAAGCCAACGCCCAACGTGAGAGTTTAGACGCTAACGCATCGAAACAAAAAAAGGGTGATCCCGCGGTCGCACCGCAGAGTCACCCTGTTCGTTTGGAATTTGATCGATCTTCGGCGTGTTTCGCCTACGGGATCAACCAGAATCCGCCGGCAACAACCGCCGCTTGGCTCAACGTTCCGCGGAGGCTCAGCGGAATTGGAGGCAACAGGTACGGGGCACAGTTGCCCGGTCGGTAGTAGCCCAACGCATATTGGCATTCGGTTGCTGGGTGGATGCCCATCTTGTACGGCAACACCGCGATGTTGACGAAGAAGTGAGCTGTCGAGATCAGCGGCTGCTTGATCGGGCCGGCGCTGTGACCGTAGCGTTCCAGTTGCACTTCTTCGAAGTAGAGCGGATTGTGGCACAGGTTCGACGCTTTCCAGGTCATCGTCGAAGGGGTCCAATTACGCGGTTGGTAAGGCGTTTGGGCGATGCGGCATTCGCGCGGCAGGCCCCATTCCTTGGACAGGAAGGCCAGATCGGCTTCGCTCAGTCGCGAGATGTCCAGCTTTTGCGAGCCTCCCGAATCGGTGCGGATGACCACGTCTTGATAGCTCAAATCGTGCAACGTTCCACGACCCAACAGCGATCCGTCGATGCTACGCCAATCGCGAGGCTTTTGATTTTTGTCAAACGCGGTTCGCAATTCGGTGAACTTTTTGTCGTCCAAAACATCGGGGCGGTAGGCTGGAGAGATGTCCAGCGAAATACGGCTGATCGTGCGGCTGGCCACCTCGTGGCGTAAGTCTTCGCAGGAGAGGTTCGATCGTGGTTGAGGCGGCGTGATTCCGAAACCGCGACGCGGTGCGAAATCTGGTTCCGATTCCGTCGGCTGTGGTTCGGGCTCGCGATCCGAAGGACTTTCGGTCGTGTCGGCGCGGCCACGTTTGAACAGATTGGGATCGAGTGTGTCGAGTTTCGAATCGTCCAGGTTGTTGCGTTGGTCATTGGTCGGTGGCAACAAGGGCGCCTCTTCAGCGGCTTCCGCTTGAGGCTGAAGCGCTGGCGGCAATTGAGGCTGCTGCGTTTGTGGTTCGGAAGGCGTGGCGAAGTTGGGCATTCGCAATGCGTCCGTGGCTGGGGCATTCGCCGAGGGGCTGATCGCCGATGGATTGTTTGCAGGGGTGGGCTGCTGCGGATCGTCGAATAGGTTGTTGGAGAATGGGTCGGCCTGTTGTCCCGAGGCTGGGCCCGTCGAATCGTCAAACAGATCGTTCGGTACCGCGCCTTCCTGCTGATAGGCGACACGCATCACGGGACCGTTGTCGGCAGACAGATTAGTTTTGCTTCCCGAAGCGAAGCCGCGCGGGGCGACGCGGTCGGAAGAACGCCATTGCAGCTTGGGTTGCGGACTCGATGCTGGCTGCGGCGAATTCGGCCGCCGTGCAACAACCGAAGAATCGGAGGTTGCGTTCGAGAAACTTGCATCAAACCGCGAAGCGGTCGTGCTGTGTGGCGCGGCTTGAGATTGGGCCGCACCAGGCGTATTCCAAGTCGCTTGGGCCTGGGCGGGAAGAGTCTCCAGCGCGACCAGCGGCATCATCGCTGCCAGCGACATCCATCGACTAAATCGAATCGCCCGCGTGGTGAACGTCGGGGCTGTAATTCGGTGCTTCTTGCGTAATCGCGATATCATGCGGATGGTTCTCCCGGACGGTTGCAGCCGAGACTTTGATGAAGCGTGCGCGAGTCCGCAGCTCCTCAATCGTCTGTGTGCCGATGTAACCCATCCCTGCCCGCAAACCGCCGACCAATTGGAAGACGTATTCGCTGAGCGGTCCCTTAAACGGAACGCGGCCCTCGACACCTTCGGGGACCAGCTTTCCACTCTCGGTCGCGCTTTGGCGATATCGTTCGCTTGAACCCTGAGCCATTGCACCGATCGATCCCATCCCGCGGTACGCTTTAAACGTCCGCCCTTGGTACAGGATCATCTTTCCGGGGCTTTCGGTGAGACCGGCAAACAAGCTGCCAATCATCACGACCTTTGCACCCGCTGCAATCGCTTTGGTTATATCTCCGCTGAATCGAATACCGCCATCGGCAATGATGGGAATGTTTCTTTCATTTGCAACGCGGGCAGCTTCCATGATCGCTGTCACTTGAGGGACACCGACGCCGCTGATTACGCGAGTCGTGCAGATCGAACCAGGTCCGATCCCCACTTTGATCGCGTCGACGCCAGCATCGATCAAATCGCGAGCCCCGTCGGCCGTGGCCACGTTGCCGGCGATCAAGTCGATCTGCCATTGTTGCTTCAATTTTTTGACGGTCTCGATAACGTTCTTCGAATGTCCATGGGCACTGTCAACGGTCAGGATATCGACCCCTTGGTTGATCAGGCTTTCGGCACGCTCGTAATCGTGCACTCCGATCGCCGCTCCCACTCGCAATCGGCCTTGGCCGTCTTTGCAAGCACTTGGGAAACGTTGCATCATGTCGATGTCTTTGATCGTTATAAGTCCCGTCAGTATCCTTTCTTCGTCAACCAGCAAAAGCTTCTCTACTCTTTTTTCCGTTAAAATCCGCTCAGCTTCCTCAAGCGTTACATTCCCTACAGCCGTCACTAGATTCTCATGCGTCATGACTTCGCTGATTAGGCGATCTGGGGACTCTAGGAAGCGAAGGTCTCGCCGGGTCAAGATGCCCGCCAGCTTGCCGTCGGAGTAGACGATTGGGATTCCCGAGACGTTCTTCTGGTCCATCAGCTGTTGGGCGCGGCTGACCTTTTCGTCGGGGTGCAGCGTGACGGGATCAAAAATGATCCCGTTGGCACTCCGTTTGACCTTCAGCACTTCTTCGGTCTGAGCTTCGATCGAGAGGTTCTTGTGGATAACACCAAGCCCCCCCACTTTCGCCAACGCGATCGCCATCTCGCTCTCGGTGACGGTGTCCATCGGTGAGCTGATAAGCGGGATTTGCAGCCGGATATTGGACGTAAGGTGAGTGCTGGTATCGACTTCCGACGGAACGACGGCGCTGTATTGAGGTGTCAGCAGCACGTCGTCGAACGTAAAGCCTTCTTGGATCATGTTCTCTTGAGACATTGCTTCAAAGGTCTGTATGGGGGATCGGGCAACAATCATTGTCGATTATGGAGCCCCCTGCCCAAAGTGGCAACGCCCAGCGAATTAAACCGAATCGCCGCACCGGGGATCTTCATTGGGCCCGCTGGCGAGATCGGGCCTAGGGGCGGAGAGGCGTTTGACGTCGCAGGGGCCGTCTCGATCGGGAAATCGCTGGGAAGAAGGTGCCTCCAATAGGCCCAGCGAAGAGGTGATGGGGAGCGCGGTATGGAATGACAATCGAAACCGAAAGGTTCTCCCACGAGCGCCGCCGGTGTGAGTCGCCCGGTGCTTTGGAATGTTCGCTACCAGAAGCTATGGGGGGCCGGAATGGCCCTGCGCTTGCGGGTTTGGGGGGGAGGTTTCGCTTCTATAGGTATAGCGACATTCGGTCGTTCATCTACTCATTGGAATAAGAACTCATGCAATATCTTCCGTTGATCATTCAACTTGTATCCGGTGCCGCGGGGGGGAACCTTACCGGTAAACTGGCCAAAAAGCTCGATTTGGGCGTGTTGGGCAACTCGATTGCAGGAATCTTGGGGGGCGGTTTGGGAGGCCAACTGCTGGGCATGCTGGGGATTGAAGCGGGCCCATCGGGTTCGATCGACATCGCATCGATCCTCGGCAGCGTCGCTTCGGGGGGCGTTGGTGGTGGTGCCGTGATGGCGCTCGTGGGGCTGATCAAGTCGGTGCTGTTAAAAGGCAAATAGACTCGGAGCGTTCCGCGTACGCGGGGCACGTGGTTCCTCCGGTTAAGAAACCGATGACAGCCAGGCAACGGATCGTTGGATCCGGCTTGGCTGTCTCACTTGAAAACGCCTTGACCCATTAATCGCTTTCGTTCGCGGTGGACGTTTCAAAGTCCGCGGCGCGATACTCGCTTACCGGTTCGGATTCCAGCAGCGTGCCGGTGGCGCGATGCAAGTTGCCAATGCTGACGTTGTAGGTCAGTTGGCTTTGCAAGTATTCGAACTCGGACTGCGCGACGCGATCTTGGGCGTCGAGCAAATTTTCGAGGGCAAAGCTGCCTGTGACGGCATCATTGATGTTGCGTTGCCAACGTTCGGTGAGTGTCTTCAGTTGACGTGTCCGCGCTCGTTGGGCTTCGAATTTCGCGGCCATTTCTTGTTGCGAGGTATGCAATTCTCGGACCGCGACTTCAACTTCCAATTGGACGGTGGAGAGGGTTGACTGGTATTGATCGTTCAATTGACTCAGTTCCAGCATCCGGCGTCGATTACGATATTTGGCGGCGCGATTTCCGATCGGCATTTCATATTCAAAGCCGACGCCGTAGCTGGGTGATCCGGTATCGAATTGCCGTGACAACGACGCGGTGATGTCACCGTTGCCTTGGAGTCCGCTGACATACGCTTCGGTGACGAGATTCAAGACCGGCAACAATTCGTGTCGCGACATGTTCAAACGAACGCTGGCCGATTTGATTTGCTTGATCGCTTGTCCAATTTCTGGCCGATTCCGAACGGCCAGCACGCGTTGATGTTGCATGTCGACTTGGTACGGTTCGATCGTTGGGGGTGCGACGGGAATGAGTTCGCAATCATCCGAACTGCCCAAGGAGGGATCGTTGACCAAGGCGCGGATTTTGCTTTCCGCGTTGACAACCGCGGCTTGGGCGCGGAACAGGTCCGATCGACGTTGTGCTTGCGTCGCCTGCGCGGAAACCAATTGGCTCTGCGAGGCGTCCAGTTGCGCCCGCAATTCCAGTTGTCGGGTGATCTCGGCAGCTCGTTGATACGATTGCAGTTTCTGCAACAATACGCCTCGTTCCAAATGCAATTCCCAATAGCCACGCATGACTTCCAATAGATGCCCCTGTAATTGGCGTTGGAATTCATCACTAGCCTGTCGTTGATCGATGCGCGCCAAGACGGTAATCGAATTGTTGTAGACCGCGCCGCGTCCGCGCAGCAACGGTTGGGTCATCCGTAGTGTCAACCGCGACGTACCTTGGGGAGCGGGAACGAAGAAGGTCGAGTTGTTGTCCTGCCAGCCCAATCGCTGCGACATTTCGACTTGCGCACCGCTGCGGGTTTGCCGGCGAACTCCCGCCGAACCGGAGAGGTTGTGATCGTTGAAACGCGTGCCGTTGCCGCCGACGGTCAGGGAGCTGCCCACCGGATCGCTGACGTCGTCCCAACGGTTGTTGAAAAACGTGATCCAATCGAAGGCTGCATCCGCTTCGCCGACGGTCGTTTCGCGAATCAGTGGCAGTTTCGAAAAGACCTTGATCTGATTGGAGTGTTCCAGCGCGGCGACGATCAATTGTTCCAGTGTCACCGGCACGGGAGTCGTGTTGGGACGCAGCGGACGGGCCACCAGGTCTTGCCACCACGGTTGGTTCGCCGGCACTAATTGCTTGTCATCCATCGAGTGGCCGTCCTCGACGATCTCTGCTTCGGACGGAGGTTCGATCACTTCCAAAGCCTCGCCAGTATTCGCGACGGCGGGAGGAATCTGGTAAGTCGGTTGCTCGTGAACAAATGACTGTGATGTTATCGAGCGATTGGGAGATTGTGTATTTGGATGCGTCGTTGAAACCATTGGATGTGTTGTCGGATAGGCTGCGTTCTGCATAAAGGTTGGCAGAACGGGAACCAGACGTATCGGAACGGCGGGATACGCGATTGGCAGCGGCGATTTCGTGAACGCTCCCGCACCTTCGACCTGGGAGGGCGATGAGAGGACGCGGCGCGGGGGCGCCACGACTGGTTGGATGGTGGATGGGCGAATCGACGGGAGTGCGACTGGAACGGATTCCGAAGGTTGATTGGGGAAGACGCGTCCCCGAGAGTAGGCAAGGGGCAGGTTTGACAAGTCCGTTCTTTGACGGGAGCTCGAATCGGAGTGTGGTATCAAATGCGAAACTGGATCGGGCCGTTGGGCGCACAACTCCGCTCCGACTCCTATCGCGAATGCAATAGCTGAGAGAGTTTTAATGTACGTATGCATTTCGAATCCCACTGAACGGAACCAGGAAGCCTAGACAATATCTTGTATCGGTTTGCTAGCCTTGTGACGCGAGCCCTAGGCAATCGCGCAGTGTAATGCTATCTAAAATTAGAACCGCTACAGTCGGCAGGTTCAGCCTGTTGGGACGTGCCGCTGTCGTGAAGTGATCCAGTTGTGGAGCGTTTCCCACAGCACGACGCCGACCGAGCCGCGATGGGACCGAAAGCCAACCCATCCGGTCGCACCGATTTTTCCAGCTAGCGCGTCATCATCCACGCGGATGGTTGCGGTGAAATAGGGCTCGGTCGCTTCAAACGTTGCGTCGCCGGATGCTTCCCCTGCGGTGGCCGTGATTCCGTCGGTCGGTTCGCTGTCGGGTTGGCGGTTGGCATGGGTGGCGATCGGGCCTCCGGCGGTGGCGCTCAACGCGGCGTGAGGCAGGCGGGTGTCGCCTCGCGGGTCGACCGATTCCAAGCGGCCCACGATTCCGGGGCTGCCATGCATCTGCACGCGGACCGTCTGACCGACTCGCGCGACGAAGTACTCCAGTTCGCGCTGCGGGACCAGCGCGCGGATCCGGCACTGCCCTTGGGGACCCAAGGTCATCAACGATTCACCGGGGGCGACGTAAGTTCCCAACACCGATTCCAGCGTGTCGCCGATTACGATTCCCGGTTTTGTCGCGCGGATGATCAAGTTCGACAACATCCCGCGGCGGTCGTTCCATTCCGATTCGATCGCGGCCAATTGTTGTTGTTCCACATCGTAGGCAGCGGCTTGGTGCGATGCGGCGTAGATGCGAGCGCGGGTCCGCGACCGTTGGACTTGCGCTGCCAGTTCCGCCGTTTTCATCTGCAGCGGCTGATTTTCGAGTTCCAACAGAACGTCGCCGGCGTGGACCTGTTGCCCGCTGCGGACGGCGACCCGTTTGACGAAGCCCATCGTCGGAGCGCGAACTTGAATCAACGGATCGTAGCCAACGATCGCCGGAGCTGTCGTCTGGCCATACCAGGGTGACAACAGAATGCCTGCGGCCAGGAGCGATACGATCGCGATCGCCTTGCAAAATTGGCGGCGGTTGGGTTGGCTGGTCGGATTTCCCCAAACGATGAAGTGGAGGGTGCGGGCGATGGGCAGGATGAACCACAACGTGGCCGCGATCAACGCCATCGCGATCCCTGCGCCCCATAGCATCTGTTCGGCACCGACGATCAACGCGGTGCACATCACGACTCGCCAAGCTATCGCCGCGACGCCATATCCCGCGACAAACCACCGCGAGCGGAGGTTGCCGTGGGACGCGGGGGATTCGATTCCCAAAAAGAACTTCCGCACCGCGCCGCGGACCATCTGACTTGCATGCGTCGCCAGGTTCGGCATCTTCAACCAATCTGTCAAAATGTAGTAGCCGTCGAATCGCATCAGCGGATTGGCGTTGAACATCCACGTGATCAGGCTGCCCGACAGCATGACGTTAAACGCGTGCTGCACGACCAGCGGCGACGTCGAACGGCTCCATAGGATCGCCGCGATCGCCGCGATCATCAATTCGGCCATCACCCCGGCGGCCGATGTAAGGATACGACGCGATCGAGCGCGGAATTGCCACGCCGAGGTGACGTCGACGTACGGCAGGGGGATCAGCATGAACAGGACGATGCCACATTCGCGGACCGACCCACCGAAGCGTTTACAGGCCAGACCGTGGGCCAGTTCGTGAACCAGCTTCAACAGAAACCAAGTTGTCCCCAACCAGATCCAGTTGTTGCGGGCGATGACCGTTTCGGCACTCGGATTGATCCGATCCGCCGCTGCAAATACGGAGACCAGGCCACCGCCGATGACGATCATCCAGATCGCAAATCCAAGGGGCGAGAACCACCAACCCAACAGCGGCGAGATCGCCCCGATCGCGCGGTCGGGATTGCCGAAGGGAAGCTTGGGGCTGATCAAAGAGAGGCTTGCCAGTCGTTTTTGGAAGCGGTGTTGGCCGGCCGCCTCGGCCATCCGGCACGAGGTCAGCGATGCGGGAGTCGAGGCCAATTGATTTTCGACTAACCAGCGGCAAAGGCCCGCGGTCTCTTGATCGTTGAGCGCTTGGGCGCCCAACGCCGACGCGGCCAGGCCGTGCGCTTCGGCGATCGTCACGTGGCCGTCCAACAACGAGATGAACGCGAATTCGGCGATTCCAACCCGATAGAATTTCGTTCGCGCATGATCTTCAATTAGATTGGTGTCGGCCGCGCCGTCGTGTTGCAACGTGAACCGCAAGTCGTCGCGGAGTGTCAGCACGACACCACTCAATTCGACACAGCTGTGCTGCGCTTCGGGGGTGTACGATTCGGGTGTTTCCAAAGACGATTGCATGGCGAGGTGACAGTTGGTTGGGTTGGGATTGTGGTGGATGGAATCCGATTCGCCGCGGTCGCGTTGGCAGCGGTCGATCGGTTGGATTTTGGTTGGCTTAGGTGAAGGTCAGCGACAACCACGCGACGGCTCGTTCCCAAGGTTTGTGGAACCAATTCCAGGCCAGCGTGTGACGAACGGTTTCGATACGGGCGTCCCCTTCCATTCCGGGGCGCAGCTTGCCGTCGGGGTTGGGGACGCTCAGTTCGGCGACAAACACATTGCGATTCTCGCGGACGACCGAACGGGGGCGGATCGATTCCAGTTTGCCAACGATCGGTTGCAGCCGTTCGGAGTTCAATCGAATCTGCACCTTCATGCCGATCTCCACGTGGGAGATATCTTCCGCCGGAATCGCAACTTCGACCCGCAGCGGCGAGATCTCGGCGATCTCATACAGTTTTTCGCCGATCCCGACCGGAACGTGCTCGCGTCGTTCGAGACTTCCCGCCAGCACCAATCCGGCGACCGGAGCGCGGATCTCCATGTTGTCGCGTTGGTATTCCAGCAACTGGCGACGGGCGGCGAGTTCGGCCAGTTCCGCTTCACAGATCATCGCCTTGGGCGTCTCATGATTTGCCATGTGGCTGTCGAGCGTTTTTCGGATCCGCGCTTGTTGCGCGACGACGCCGGCCAATTCCCAGTTGATCTCGCGTTGTTCCATCCGGGCAAGCGGCGCGCCGGCGACGACGCGATCGCCGGGTCGGACAAAGGTCGCGTCTAACAATCCGTCGTACGGAGCGACGGCGAAGCGTTTGGCTGCCGGTTCCAAGCGGCAGCGACAAGCGACGCGGTAGGGCCAGGGGAGGCACAACGCGATCAGGACGACACCAACCGACGCGAGCAACAGATTCCGCTGGGTGGCGATCGATTGCGAAGCGATCCGCTGGGCGAAGCGTCGAAGTCGCGAGGGTTGAGCGCGACGGCTGATCGACAACACCGAACCGATCGGCAGCGACAACGCGGTCAACAAGTTCTGTGTCTCCGGATTTCCGACCGATAGAAACGGACCGGCTGCCGAAAGCACGCCGACGATTCGGCCATCGTTATCGCGTAGCGGCGTCGACGCGATCAATTCGACTCCCGCCGATTCGACGATCTGCCGGTGGGCGATCGAGAGTTCGCGACGATTCGGCGCCAGCGGAGGCCAGCTGGTGACGCATTCACGCAGCACACATTCGTCGTGGGCCGATTCGATCGCATGTGCCAGTGGAGAACTGGGGTCGAAGTGTGCAAGTCCGGAGATCGCCTGTAGACGCAGCGGTTGGGAACGTCCTTCGGCCAATCGGCTCGCCGCAGGGAACAGGCTCAACGCGATGAACTTGCAGCCGAGATGAGCTTTCCATTGGTCGACGATCGACTGGCACGCCTCGGCCAACGTGGGACACTTCTGAACCTCGGCGACCAGTTCCACCAAGGCGGCGGTGACGCGGAGGTCGTGTTGGCAGGCGATCGCTTCGCGGCCGAAGTGCCACGCGGTTGCCATCACCGGCAACAACTGGATCGTCCGCTGCAGGTCGCCAGCATCGCTGCCGATCGCGACCAAGGTGATCGCGTAATGCTGCGATCCGACCGCGAGATGGATGCAGGTCGCGTGCAGGCCCTGAACTTGGGGCGAGGTGAATGTTTGCGGTTCCTCGTCGGTTGCCAGCGACGTTCGGCAAGCGTGCAGCCATTGTTGCGTTGCGGGCTGTCCCAAGAGGCCGCCAGGGATTTGGGCCGCCAGCGGTTCGCTGTCGTCGGTCGCCGGGTCGGTGTTGGAACGCGGGTGCCACATGCCGCCGATCGCGATTCCGGATCGACAGATCGCTGTCAGCGAGGCATCGGCAAATTGTTGGATCGAACCGGCGTCGCGGGCGATCTGAGTGAGCGTCTGCTGCAGTTGGCCGAATCGTCGGTCGATGCTCGCTGGCGTCGCGGCCGATTGCTCGGACTGTGGTGTCGATTGGGGCAGCGGGTCGTTGGAACGGGGAACCACAACCGAAGCGGGGGACCACTGGGTGTTGGTGCCGGTCGCGATATGGGTTGGGATCGGTGGGCTTGTCATGATGGATGTGTCAAAATTTTGGGGCGATGGGCGATTGCGATGTTCCGCGGGAAAGTGCGTTGGTCGGGTTACGGGTGCAGTCGACAGCGGAGGCCACTGCGGTACTGGTTGTTGGGATTGTCGATGATCACTTCGACACCAACGCGGCCACTCTCGGCGTTGGTGACCGGATCGATGTGGCGAATCGTTGCGGCCACGTCAGCGGCGGATTCGGGGAACTGCAAGGCCAGCGTTTGTCCAACTTGCAGCTGCATGGCAACCTGTGTCGGCAGATAGAAGACGGCGCGGAGGGCGCTCAGATCGACGACGCGAACGGTTGTCGGTTCGGCTCCGGCGACAAATTCGCCCACCTCTTGGACGACTTCGGTAACGATCCCGGCGATCGGACTGCGAATCTCTTTCATCGCGATCCGCGCGTCGATCTCGGCGATCTCCAGTTCGGCGATCCGTTGCCGTTCGAGAGCTGTCTGCACGCGAAGCTGGGCGATCTTGACTTCGGTTTCGGCTTGCAAGACTTCGTCCGGACTGCCCGCTCCTTGCGACCGCAGTTCCAGCAAGCGTTGGTAGCGGTGGGCGAGTCGTTGGTGTTCGATACGCAGCGAATCGATCTCGCTGGTCGCTTCGGATTGTTTGACGGCGACGGCTCGCGTGGCGCGAAGCACTTGGCTGTCCAAGGCCATCAACAACGCATCGGCTGCGACCTGAGCCCCCGGTTCGACGAAGACCTTTGCCACGCGTCCAGGCTCGGCCGCCGCGACGTCGATCGTTTGGAAGGGTTCGGTGAATGCGTCGTAGCTGGCTGACGGAGGATCGTTTCGCGGCGCTGCCGCTGCGGCGGATGCCAGGACGATGAAGAGGAGCGTTGGCGGTGCGATCGTGAATCGCGAGTGCACAAATAGTTGTGGGGTCGACATATTTAGACAGCCTCTTTGGCGACGGTTTCGAGGACGCGATCGAGCCATTGGTCGGCGCGGGTCAGCTGCGTGCGGCGTTGGTAAGCTTGATGTTCCAGGTCGTTTTGCAGCCGAGCGATTTCGGTGGAGAAATCGTGCTGCGCTTCGGGGGCCCCACTGCATCGTGCCGAGATCGACTCAGCCAATTGCGGGGCGTGTTGAAAGATCTCGTCTTCGGCCGAGACGAAGAACTGGTACGCCCCCGGATCTCCTTGTCGCGCCGCGCGGCCGATCAACTGGCGATCGACGCGGGCGCAGGGATGGTGTTCGGTGGCGATTACATGCAGACCGCCGCGGGCGCGCGATGCATCGGTCAGGGCGATGTCGGTGCCGCGGCCGGCCATGTTCGTGGCGATCGTGATCGCGCCCGGTTGGCCGGCGATGGCGATCAGATCGGCTTCGGCTTCATCCTGGATGCCGTTGAGCGTGCGATGGGGAATGCCACATTTCTGCAGCGCGGCCGAAAGCGTTCGACTTTCGGCGATCGTTCGCGTGCCGACCAGCATCGGGCCTCCATTGGCATGCCGGGCGCGGATCTCCGCGACGATCGACGCATGTTTGGTTTGGAGGGTGGAAAAATAGCGACTGGGCAGCCCGAACCGGTGGCAGGGTCGATGCGTCGGGACGCTGACGACACTCAAACGATAGAAATCCTTGAGTTCGCGGGCCGCCGCTTGGGCGGTTCCCGTCAAACCGCAGATCGAATCGTATTGGCCGATGAAGCGTTGCCGGGTGATCCGGGCCTGCGTTTGTTGTTCGGGGACGACCGCGACGCGCTCCTTCACTTGAACCGCTTGGTGCAGTCCATTTCTCCAGCTGCGTTCGGGATGGATGCGGCCTGTATTTTGATCGACGATTTGGATCTCCCCATCGCGGACGACGTAGTCGACGTCGCGGCGGAAGATCTGTCGTGCACGCAGTGCGTTTTCGACGTAACAGGACCAGGCACGAGCCAGACGCAGCGGATTGGCTTGAGCAAAGTGTTGATGGATGCGAAACCAGCCGGTTGGCGTGAAGCTTATTTTTCGATCGACCGGATCGAGGCTGAAGTCTTCTTCGGGCTGCAGTTCTTGGGCCAGGATGTCGGCGACGCGGTAGGCCTCCGAGTCGGAGGATGCTTGACGCATCGACTGCTCTTGTCCACTCAAGATCAACGGCGTGTTCGCCTCGTCGATCAACACGCTGTCCGCTTCGTCGATCACCGCACAAGCCAAGGGGCGTCCGATCAGCGAATGGGTTTTGTCGATCGATTGGCCGCGCAGATGGGCCAGGTGTCGAATGCCCAGTCGCAGCCGGGGGGCCGATCGAAGGGCGATCTGATCGCGAAGGAAATCGAATCCAAATTCAAAACCGGGGCCGTAGGTGATTTCGCAACGGTAGGCCTGGCGTTTTTCGGCGAGACTCATTTCCGAATCGATCCGGCCGACGCCGACGCCTAACAATTCGAAGGTGGGCTGCAACGTTTCGAAGTCGCGGCGCGCCAGATAGTCGTTGACGGTGCTGACATGACAGCCGCGCCCCGCCAGCGCTTGCCAGAAGGCGGGCAGACCCGTGGTGATCGTTTTGCCTTCGCCGGTTTGCATCTCCGCGATCGATCCGGCTGCCAAAATCCAACCGGCTTGCAATTGGACGTCGTAATAGAGTTTGCCGGTCGTGCGGCGCAACGCCTCGGCCATCAGACCATGGGCTTCGATCATCGGTTCGGCGGCGTCGGGGCGTTTCCAACGCTGCCAGCCGCTGGAGATGGATCGGTTGTGTCGATGTTGCGATTTGCGCAGGCGTCGCAATTCGTCGGTGTGGTCGCGGAGCGTCGCGTCGGATAATCGCTGAAACCGCTGCTGTTGCTGGCGAACCGCGGCAACGATTCGATCGGGAGTCATCAGCGTTGATTTCATTGCGGTTCGCTACGTTGGATCTGATTCAGGCAAAGAAAAACATAGGGAGGCACGCTGGGTATATAGGTTGTGTTACGGCGCCGATACCGCCGTTGGGAAGCGTGCATTCGACGAATGTGCAATTTGACGTCAGCAGGATCGTTGCAATCGACAAAGTCTCAACGAAGGGAACCGAGGTATGTCGATGTTGGTGAAGAGAAACAAGACCTAGATAAACTGCGCTGTAGGTTTCATCTGCAGGGATGATATTTCGTACACTCGTTGCGCGCGAATTGGATTTGGGGTGAATCCAAATTCGCGACGCACTCCTACCCGACTTCGACCCAATGAAATCAAACCAATCTTCGGCGACCAAGCCAACCGTTTGTTCCGCTACTGAATCGCATCGCGTCCAACGAAAGCTGGATCGGTTGATGGAGGTGTTGGAAGATCGGGTGATGTTCGATGGGGTTCCCGATGGGACATTGGATCCAGCGGCACTCTCGCATGACGATCCTTTGATCGATGTGGCCGATAGCCGCGTCGATGGAGAGCGTGACGGGGCGTCGCTGCAAGCGGAGCCGAAGGGGATCGTTTTCGTCGACAAACGGGTGGCGGGATTCGAGCGTTTGGTGGCCAATCTGGCGACCGATGCGAACCGCGAGATTGTGTTTCTGAACAAACAGATCGATACGCTGTCGCAGATTGCCGATGTGTTGGCCGATCGGAATGCGGACGACGGAACTGTTTACGACACGGTGCAGACTGTCGCAGCGGGGAATGCGGACGATCCCGATCCGCGGTTGGTCACGCTGGACCAGGCATCGCTGCTGGCAGCTCAAACGGCTCGCCATCTCGAAGGATTCGACGAGAGCTCGTCGGTGGGGAACGCTGCCGCAACGGTGGCCGCGGTGCGGACCGAAGTCGTGGTCATCGATAGTGGGGTCGAGGATGCGGAGACGATTTTGGCGGGGCTGCGCGATGCATCGGACCAGGTGACCGATTGGATCGTCGTTCGGATCGATCCATCGGATGATGGGATCCAACAGATCAGCGCTGCGCTTGCTGGTCAGAAGTCGGTCGACGCGCTGCATTTGATCAGCCACGGCGACGGGCGTGGGATCGATTTGGGCGGGACGCATTTGGACATCGATTCGATCGCGGCTTTCGCGGGGGAAGTAGCGCTGTGGGGCAACGCGTTTGCCGAGGATGCCGACATCTTGATCTACGGTTGCGATCTGGCGAGTACCGAAGCGGGGCGATCGTTGGTCGAAGCGATGGCGGCGCTGACCGATGCCGACGTGGCGGCGAGCGACGACGCGACCGGTCACGAATCGCTCGGTGGCGACTGGGAACTTGAATTTGAGACGGGGCTGATCGGGACTGCGTCGTTGGGGCAGACGTGGAGTTTCGATGTCAGTTGGTACGGCACGTTGGCAACGATCAATGGCACGTCAGGATCGGACATTTTGGAGGGAACGAATTCCACCGATACGATCAGCGGCAAAGGGGGCAATGACATCCTGTTGGGTGGCGTGGATCTGATCGATGAAGGGAATTTCAATAGCTCGTCGACAAGCACCCAATTGGACGTCACGACGGCGAACAGCGGATGGGATGTCAGTTCGGGATCTGTCGATTTCCTGTCGGCAAGTTCAGGGATCTCCTTACCGAATGATCCGAATGACGCTAGTCTCCGCGCTGTCGATCTGAACGATGGAGAGATCAGCCGATTGGTCGGTGGGTTGACGATCGGCGAGACCTATCATGTGGCCTTTTTCATGGGGGCCGATGGCGTCATGACGCAAACCTTGGATGTTGCCGCGGTGGGTGTCGACAGCGCATCGATGTCGGTGACGATGCCTTCGGGGAACAACTTGAGCAACATCGATTGGCAAGTGAAACTGTTTACGTTCACGGCCACGGCAACGTCGCACAGCATTCAGTTCACCTCGACGTCTGGCTCGCCAACCGCCGGCGCGATCATTGCGGGTGTGCGGTTGGTTCACGATAACGCCGCGGACGGTAACGACACGATTTACGGTAACGCTGGCGATGACCTGATCATTGGTGGCGGTGGGGACAACGAACTCTGGGAAGATAGCGGAACGAACATCATTGTTTCCGGGGCGGGGGAGGACGATATTGAGGGCGGCGACGACAACGATACGATCTACGCGGGCGATGGAAACAACTATGTCGACGGCGGGTCCGGCGATGACATCATCATGAGCGGATCGGGGGACGATGAGCTGTATGGCGGTGGCGACAACGATACCATCGACGCAGGCGATGGCGAAAACATCGTTGTCGGCGATGCCGGCGATGACAATATTCAAGCTGGAAGTGGTGATGACTATATCCGGGGCGGTGACGGAAACGATGTCATCGATGGCGGGGACGGCAACAATGTAATCGATGGCGACACTGGTAATGATCAGCTCACATCGGGTTCCGGGAACGATGAGATTTGGTCCACGGAGGGAGCGGACACCATCTTTGCGGGAGCTGGCGATGATGAAATCTACTCCTACGGCGATATGGCGCAGGACACCATTGATGGCGGCGAGGGAGCGGACACCTACTATATCTACGTGGACGATACGGCCGACGTTTTTCAGGACAGTGGGACCGACGGTGCGATCGATATTCTGTATCTCTATTCCGGCGGCAGTGAGACCTATTACATCACGGACCAGTTTTCCAAAGCGGAAACTGGCATCGATACGATCTACAACGACTGGACGGGGAGCACCTCCTATCTTGGCAGCAGCAGCCATGCCACCGCGTTGTACTGGGACTTCAGTGGAATGGAATTGGAAGCTGTCGAGCAGGTGCATGGTGGCACGCAAAACGACACGATCATTCTCGATTCAGCCGGCCCCGATAATCCGAATGCGATCTATGGAAACGGTGGCAACGACACGTTGACCGATGGTGCGGGGGTGCACTCCCTGTATGGTGGTCCGGGAAATGACCGGCTGTATGGTGGTGCGGGAAATGATCGTTTGTTTGGTGGTTTGGGCGTCGACAGCGCACGATACGATGGCGCGCTTGCCGATTACACCATCAATCGAGACAGCTACGGTCTTGCCAACGACGCCAGCGTGTTGCGGGTTCACGAAACGACGATCAATGGGACCGATGAAGAAAACGATTTCGTCTATGGGACTGTGGAATATTTGTATTTTTCCGATGGTACCTACGACACGGCAACTGGCGGGTTCGTGCCGAACGTTCTCCAGGTTCATTCCATGCCGGGGACCCAGGAGATCGCCGTCGCGGCAGGATTGACGTTCAATGCCGCCAATGGGAATTCGATCTCGATCACCGATGATTCCAGCGATCTGTTGGAAGTGACGCTATCGGTCAGCGAGGGGACTGTGACCCTGGGAGCGATCCCTGCGGGATTATCGTTCTCATCCAATGATGGGACAAATGACGCGACGATGACGTTCACCGGGACCGTCGCGGATATCAACACGGCGTTGGATGGTTTGCAGTTCACATCGCCCGTCGACTACGAAGGCGGCGCGGTGTTGAGCATGGAATCGTCCGATCTCAACTTTGGCACCAGCGATGCCGACAGCTTGCTGATCAAGATCGGCGATGCGTTGGTTGTTGATACCGCGAGCGATAGCTCCAACAACGGCGATACCTCGAGTCTCGAAGCGCTCTATTTGGATAAGGGGAGCGACGGTTTGATCTCGCTGCGCGAAGCGATCATCGCTTCGAACAACACCTTGGGGACGCAGGCGATTCGGTTTGATATCTCCGGGGCGGGGCCCCATACGATTGCATTGACATCGGCGCTGCCGCTGATCTCCGATGGCGTGTTCATCGATGGTTGGAGTGAACCCGATTACGCCGCCGACGGCGTGCCGGTCATCGTGATTGATGCTGGGGGGGTAGGCAGCTTCGATACCGGGCTCGAGCTTTCTTTGGGATCGGATGGTTCGACGGTCCGTGGTTTGGTTTTGAGTAATATTTCACATCACGGCATTGAGATTGACAGTGACAACAATTGGATCTATGGGAACTATATCGGTGTCGATGCCAGCGGATTGACGGCTGCTGCGGTCGGTGGTGCCGGAGTCTTTTTGAACGCGGGTGCGTCTAACAACATCATTGGAACCAATGGCGATGCGGTGGCTGACGTTTCCGAACGCAATGTTATCGGCGCTGGACGCAACGGTGTTTTCCTTGCGGGAGATGGTGTCAATTCAAACACCATCGCAGGAAACTACATCGGGGTGGGAGTCGATGGCGAGACGGTCCTCGGGTTGGAATTCCATGGTGTCCGGATTGTTGGAGATGCCAGCAACAATACGATCGGTGGTGCGACCGCGGCATTGGGAAACGTGATCGCCGGCGCTGATGATGCGGCGGTGGAAATCGGGAGCGAGTCGACGACGAATTCGGTTCTCAACAATCGAATCGGCATCTCCGCGGATGGAAATACGTTGCTGGGGGACAACACGTTCGGAGTCAGCATTTTGAATGGGGCCGATGGCACGACGATCATTGGCAATTCGATTGGCGGTAGCGTGCAGGCGGGCATCTTGATCGATGGTGATTCGGTCGGCAGCGTGATCCAGGGCAATACGATCGGCACCGACGCAACAGGGACTCTTAACTGGGGCAACGGCGAGCAGGGGATCTTGCTCGCCGGGGGGGCCACCGGAACCGTGATCGGTGGCGTCGGAGCGGGAGAAGGCAACACGATCGCGTTCAGCGGTCAAGCGGACCCAGACAACGGGGCGGGGATCGCGATCTGGGGGACGGCAACAGGCAATACGATTCAAGGAAACTCGATCTATTCGAATCAAGGAATCGGCATCGACTTGGGAGTCGCCAGCGACGACGGAGCCGATCCGAACGACGCGGGGGATAGCGATACCGGCGGGAACAACAAGCAGAATTGGGGCGAGGCGGGGGGGCCGTCGATCAACGACGCCGGCGATTTTCGATACTACGTCAACCTCTACTCATTCGCTGGCGGAACGACCTACACCCTGGACTTCTATGCCAGCAGTGATCGCGACGGTGGCCAGGTGGAAGGCGAACGCTATCTGTTCAGCCGGACGGGGCTCACCAATCTCCAGTCGGGATGGATTACCGAAACGGGGATCGATGCGACGCCGGGCGAATACATCACCGTGACGTTGACCGACGACACGACGGGGGATACGTCGGAGTTTTCCAGCTATTCCGTCGTCGTCGACAGCGACGGTTCGGGTTCTGCTCCACACGACCTCACGCTCGTCGCGGCGGGCGATGGGGGAGTGGAAATCAATGCCGATGGCGGTAAGGACGCGAATCTTGTTGTCCACAGCGACGGAAACACGGGGAGCATCGGCGATCGAATCGGCGGACTGGGATCGATGACGATCGAAGTCGATTTTGCCGCCGCCGACGGCGCCCACCAGACCCTGCTTTCTTACGCAGCAAGCGATCCGGATGATTTCACGCTTCAGATCGATCCGGATGCTGGCAACGGCAGTGTCACCGTGATGATCAACGGATCGGCGAATCAGGTCGTCGCATCGGGCATCGATTACAACACGCTGTTGGACGGACATCGGCATCAATTGGCCTTCACGTGGGACAACACCGACGGCGATTGGTCGATCTATGTCGATGGACAACTGGCCGAATCGGGAACGGGGTTGGCGACCGGGTTGACGTTGGCGGGGGATGCTGCCAATGGAACCCTGATGTTCGGCCAAGAACAGGATGCCATCGGCGGCGGGTTCAACGCGTTCGATACCTTTCGCGGTACCTATTTCGATGCACGCGTGTTCGATTCGGTTCGCTCCGCCGGGCAGATCGCCGCGGGGGCGGGGCAGACGTTGGCCTACAGCGAACCGGGGATGCTCGCCAATTGGACGTTTAACGATCTGTCGACCGATGGCGTTGTCACCGAATCGGTGGCTGGGAACAGTTTGAAATTGGAAGCCGCCGCGGCCAGTGGTTTTACGTCGAGCGAATCGGTGTTGTCGGTTTGGTTGGACGAAAATGCAGTCAATGGCACGTCGGTCGGAAAGGTTTACGGAACGGATATTGAACGCGAGGCGTTGATCGCGGCGTTCCTGGCCGCGTACCCGACGCTGCATTACAGTGAGGAAACCGACAAGTTCTACAAAGTGTTGTCAGGTGCCTATGATCGCGACGCGGCCGATGCTGCGGCCAGCGGTGAAACGTTGAACGCCAACGCGGGATCGCTGCTGACGATCGAATCGGCGCACGAAAACGAACTCGTTCGCCGCTGGATCTCCGAGACGGGGGAGAGTCGCGTTTGGTTGTCGGGTTCCGATCTGGCGGAGGCGGACCAATGGCGTTGGGATGATGGCACGTTGTTCTTTGATGACGACGGCGCGGTTGACGGAGCGTATGAAAACTTCGCCTCGGGGGAACCCGATGGGGCTGTCGATCCGTCGATCGTCTATCTGTCGATGGGCAGCGATGGCCAATGGGCCGACAGTGCGGCCGCACAGGCAAGCACGGGGGTGATCGTGGAGTGGTCGGCTGACGAGGCGCTCGATCGGTCAAGGATGGTGCTCTATTCGATTCAATCGCAGACGACGCCGGGGGCGTTTGCCATCGATTCCGATTCGGGCGTGATCACCGTCGCCGATGCGTCGGCAATCGATTACGAGACACTGGACAGCCACCAATTAAACATTCGCGTATCGGACAACAGCGGGCAAAACTACAAGGAGTTGTTTACGATTCAATTGCTCGATGGCAGGGAGCCCGTGTCGCTATCGGGTCTTGAAATCGGGACGTTGACCTATACCGAGAACGACCCAGAGCTCGCGATCACATCGACCTTGGAGGCTACCGCTCCCGAGGTCGTGGCGATCGAATCGGCGACGATCGCGATCAGCGTGGGATATGCCAACGGCCAAGACGTGCTCACGTTCGACACGACGAACGGGATCACCGGGGATTGGGACGCAGCGACCGGAACGCTCACGCTGACCGGATCGGCGACGCTGGCGGCCTACCAAACGGCGCTCCGCAGTGTGATGTACGTCAACACCAGCGAAGTGCCCGACGAGACAACGCGAGAGGTCCGCTTTACCGTCAACGATGGCGAACTCGACAGCAACACGGTTCACCGCAGCATCGCGGTCGCCAGCGTCAACGATGCGCCGACCTTCCCGTTGGGGACGGGATTTTTGACAATGCCGGACGATGCGTATCAGGGGTCCGAAACGACGGCGATCCTGCTGCAACCCGATGGGAAGAGTCTGGTGGTTTCGCCCGTCTTTCGCCCCTTTGACGACTCCTTTGGTTTGAACCGCTATACCGAATCGGGCGTTCTCGATACCAGCTTTGGTGGCGGCGATGGGAGCGTGGTGACAAGCTTTGGCACAGGCTACGCTTATCCGACCAGTGCCAGCTTGCAAGCCGACGGGAAAATTGTCGTGGCGGGATCGTTTTATGACATTGACGCCGGCTATTCGGTTGCTGCTTTGGCACGCTACAACATCGATGGCACGCTCGATACCAGCTTTGGCACCGCGGGGATGGTCACGACGGTCGTCGCCGGATTCAGCTCCAATATCACAGAGGTGACGGTCCTGGCGGACGGCAAGATCCTGGGGGCGGGATATGTTTACGATTATGACGGTCTCAATGAAATCGCACTCTTTCAATTCAACAGCGATGGAACTCTGGATGCCAGCTTTGGCGCGGGGAATGGATACGTTACCGCAACCGGTCTCGCGGACCGATCGTTAGCCAACAGCATGGTGGTGCAGTCCGATGGGAAAATCCTGGTCGCGGGGATCATCGGCAACGGTGGGGACAGCGATTTTGCTGTCGCTCGCTATAACAGTGATGGCACGCTCGATACGAGCTTTGATGGCGATGGAGTCGTCAATATTGTAACGGGCGGAACTGAGGCCTACGTCAATGAATTGCTTCTGCAACCCGACGGCAAGATCTTGTTGGTGGGAGACACCGATGTCAATGGCGACAGCGACTCGGTGGTTGTGCGTCTTCTGGCCGATGGTTCCATCGACACCAGTTTTGGTGGTGGTGATGGGATGGGAATCACCGCGATCGCTGGAAGCCACGAAACGATCTACGCCGCCGCGATACAAGCCGATGGCAAGATCGTTGGGGTGGGGGGCGATTATGATCCGGCTACTTTCAAAAATCGTGGTTTCACGGTCCGCTACAACAGTGATGGCACGCTCGATACCAGCTTTGGCGACGACGGGATCGTTCCCTTCACGCTCGGTGACACCAGCTCGGATGCTTCTTACGGCATCGCGTTCGATGACGATGGCAAAGTGTTGGTTGCAGGGAGCAGCTACAGTACTCGAGGCACAGGCTATCTAGTGCGCTACAACACCGACGGCACCCTGGACATGACCTACGGCGCGGATCATCAGTTGGACGGAGCGCCAATTTTCATCGAAAACGGTTCGGCGGTCGTCTTGGACGACGACGTGGCGATCGTGGATGCCGACCTGATCGAGTTGGACAACTTTGCCGGGGCGACCCTGACGCTGCAGCGAAATGTCGCAGCCAACGACGACGATCTGTTCAGTGCCACCGGAACGCTCTCCTTTGCCGGCGGCGATCTGGTCGTCGATGGGACGACGATCGGTAGCGTGACGAACACCGGCGGAACGCTTTTGCTGGCCTTCAATAGCAACGCCACGCACGCCTTGGTCCGTGCGGCGATGTCGCAGATCGCTTACGCGAATGCAAACGACACGCCCGCGGCGAGCGTGCAGATCGATTGGATGTTCGACGACGGAAACACCGGAGATCAGGGAAGCGGCGGGGCGCTCAGCACCGTCGGCAGCACGACCGTCGCGATCATCGCGGTCAACGATGCGCCGGTTGTTTCGGGAATCGAGACCGAGGCGATCGACTACACTGAAAACGACGGAGCCGTTGCGATCAGTTCGACTTTGGCGATCTCGGATGGCGACGGCACGCAGATCGAATCGGCGACGGTCGCGATCAGTTCGGGATACGCCAACGGGCAAGACCTGCTTGGTTTTGTCGATCAGAACGGGATCATGGGCGCATGGGATGTCGGTACCGGAACCCTGACACTCAGCGGTTCGGCAACGATCGCCGAATACCAAACGGCACTCCGCAGTGTCACCTACACCAACAGCAGCGAATCACCGAACACGGCAACGCGCACGGTCAGTGTCACCGTCAACGATGGCGACGAGAACTCGGCTACTCAAAACCGTGATATTGCGATCACGGCCGTCAACGACCGTCCGACGTATGGATCTATCGTCCTTCCCACATTCACCGCGCACGAGCTCACGAACAACGCCCTTGGCGCAAGCTTCGTCACGACAGCCGACATGGACGGTGACGGCGATCTGGACGTGCTTTCCGCATCGTTTGTTGACGATAGGATCATCTGGTTCGAGAACGACGGCAGCGGAATCTTCACCGAACATACTGTCACGTCGACGGCCGATGGATCGCTCGCCGTTTATGTCGTGGACCTGGACGAAGACGGCGATTTGGACATTGTATCCGCATCGCATCTTGACGATACGGTGTCCTGGTATGAGAACGACGGCAACGAAAACTTCACCTTGCATGTGATTACCACGTCAGCCGATTTCGCCGCCTCGGTGACCGCTGCCGATGTGGATGGTGACGGCGATCTCGACATCCTTTCCGCTTCCTACCGTGACCACAAAATCGTTTGGTATGAGAACGATGGTAACGAGAACTTCACCATCCGTGTGATTACCTCGACCGCCATGGGTGCGAGATCCGTTGCCACGGCGGACATGGACGGTGACGGCGACCTGGACGTTCTTTCCGCAGCGCGGGATGACAGCACGGTGATTTGGTACGAAAACGACGGCAGCGAGAACTTTACCACGCACGTGATCGCCGCAGACGCCGAAGGAGCGATGCACGTCATGACAGCGGACGTTGACGGTGATGGCGACCTGGACGTTCTTTCCGCGTCATACGACGACAACTCGGTGACCTGGTACGAAAATGATGGCAGCCAGAATTTCACCCAACATGTGGTTGACACGACAGCCGTTGGCGTGATCTCGGTCGCGGCAGCGGACGTTGACGGGGACGGCGACCTCGATCTGCTTTCCGCTTCATCCGTCGGCGACACGGTGGCCTGGTACGAGAATGATGGCAACCAGAATTTCACCCAACATATGATTGCTGTGGCATCCGATGGCGCGAGATCCGTCATCATGGCGGACATTGATGGTGACGGCGACCTGGACGTCGTTACCGCATCGCAATATGACAACACGGTCACATGGTACGAGAGCGAGGTGATTGCGTTGATCGGCGACAATCCGACCTTCGTCGAAGACGGCCCGGCCGTGGTGCTCGGTTCAGGCGTCGAGATCGAGGACATGGAACTGACCTCACTGGATGATTTTGATGGCGCATCGCTGTCCTTCGCCCGCATGGGTGGACCAAGTCCCGACGATCACTTCAGCGCGACGGGCAATTTGGCCTTCGTCGGAACCACGACCGGCAACATCGAACTCTCGTCGGTCGTCATCGGTACCTACACCAACACCGCCGGCACGCTGACGCTCTCCTTTGCTGCGGGCACCACCAACGCCCAGGTCAACGCGGCGGCGCGGGCGATCGCCTACAGCAATTCTAATAACACACCACCGACGAGCGTCCAAATCGACTGGACCTTCGATGATGGCAACACCGGAAGCCAGGGCATCGGCGGAGCCCGACAGGCGATCGGCAGGACGACCGTCACGATCACCGCTACCAACGATGATCCAACCAACGCGGGCTCGCTGCCCAGCAGCATCAGTGTCATCGAAGACGTCAGCAGCAACGTCGACTTGTCGTTGATCGATTTAAGTGACTTCGATGCCGGCACCAGCAGCCTGACGGTGTCACTGACCACCAGCACCGGCGGCCACCTGACCGCCGCCGCAGCAGCGGGGATTACCGTCGGTGGGACGAGCACGGCGAGAACGTTGACCGGCAATCTCGCGGATCTGAATAGTTATCTCAACACGGCCAGCAATCTCACCTACCTGCATGGCACCGCGGACATCAACGGCGATGCCGCCGACACGATCCAGGTCGACGTCACCGACAACGGCAACACAGGCAACGGCGGCGGTGGAACGATTGATCTCGGTTCGGTCGATGTCGACATCACGCCTGTCAACGACGACCCGACCAACGCGGGCAGTTTGCCAGCAACGATCACTGTGACCGAAGATGTGCTGAGCAACGTGGATTTGTCTGCGATCGATTTGAGCGATGTCGATCACAATGGCGGGGATCTGACGCTGACACTCACGACGTCGACCGGCGGCAATCTGACAGCCTCCACCTTGGGCGGTGTGTGGATTGCGGGCAGTGGTTCGTCGTCGCTGTCGTTGACCGGTACGCTCAGTATGCTCAATGTCTATCTGAACAACGCCAGTGCGATTCAGTATTTGTCAGGCGTCTCGCATGCCAATGGAATCGCTGCGGATACGTTACAATTGTCATTCACCGACAACGGCCATTCGGGAATCGGCGGCGGTTTGTTGATCGATTTTGGGACGCTGGATGTTGACATCGCAAGCGTCAATGACGCGCCGACTTTTGAGATCGGCGATGGGGTGGTGACGACTCCCGTGGGCGCGTTGAATGAGTCCGCCAGTGACATCCTGGAGCAGCCCGATGGCAAGATCGTGGTTGCTGGCTACGTCCACAATGGCCTCAGTTTCGATTTTGGCTTGGTGCGTTACAACGTCGATGGGACGTTGGATACCAGCTTTGGCGGCGGTGATGGGGTGGTGACGACTGCCACCGGATCTCAGGCGGATATTGCTTACAGTGCGACGTTGCAGCCCGATGGCAAAATCCTGTTGACAGGTTTCACGACGGTCAGTGGAACGTACCACCATACGGTGGTGCGTTACAACATCGATGGGACGCTGGATAGCAGCTTTGGCGTCGGCGGGATTGTTGTAAGCAACATTGGTGCGAATGGGGATGCAGGCAAGTCCGTCACGTTGCAATCCGATGGCAAGATCTTGGTCTCAGGGTGGAAGATGAGTGGCGGAACCACAGGGTCCATGCTAGTGCGTTACCACAGCGATGGGACACTGGATACGAGTTTTGGCGGCGGTGATGGGATTGTGGTTTCCGACTTTGGAGCGACCAGTAGCGTTTATGACGATGTGGTGGTCCAGGCCGACGGCAAGATTCTAGTAGCAGGATACCTGGACTCAGGTACCGCGACCAAACGCGATATAAGCTTGGTGCGTTACAACAGCGATGGCACCTTGGACAATAGCTTTGGTGTCGCAGGTATCGTGAGCACTGACTTAGGAGACAGCACCGACAATGCCAGTCGGATTGTGTTGACTGCCGATGGGAAAATTCTGTTGTCGGGCTATAGCAAGCATGCTGGCGATTTTGACTTTACCGTGTTGCGTTACAACAGCGACGGAACGTTAGACTTCAGTTTCGGCGGCGGGCTGGGGGTTGTCACGACCGACGTGCAAGCTGACGATAACTATGCCAATGGCTTGATCATGCAGGATGACGGCAAGTTCCTGGTGGCCGGTCATGTCGCGAGCGGACCCGAGTTTGTCGTGGTTCGGTATCACAGCGACGGCACGTTGGATACCAGTTTTGGTGACGATGGGATTGCGGTCGGGGCGGTGAATGGTGGTATCGTTGGCATCAACAATGCCACGCTCCAGGCCGACGGTAAGATTCTGTTGACAGGTTACCACACGCAAAGCGCGAACAGTGATTTCTTGCTGGTGCGTTACAACAGTGATGGCACCTTGGACACGCGTTTTGGTATCGACTCCAGCTCGCTTGCTGGCACGGTGAGCTATACCGAGGATGGCCCGGCAGTGGTGCTCGATATCAATGTCGAGCTCAGCGATCAAGAACTCGATGCGCTCAACGGCGGCGATGGCAACTATGCCGGCGCCCAGATCACGCTCGTCCGCGACGGTGGCGCGGCCAGCGAAGACGTGTTGGATTTTGCCAACGGCAATGGGATCACGCTCGTGGGGGATCAGTTGATCAAGAATGGGCAAAGCATCGCAACGTTCGATACCACAACGACCGCAGGCGCGCTGGTCATCACGTTCACCGATGGCAATGGCGAGATCCCCACGTCCAGCGATGTCGTCCAGATGCTCCGTCAACTCACCTATGCCAACAGCAACGACACGCCGCCGGCGAGTGTCCAAATCCATTGGACCTTCAACGATGGCAACACGGGCAGCCAGGGCAGCGGCGGGGCATTGGACACGACCGGAAGTACCCTTGTCACGATCACCGCTGTGGACGACGCGCCGGTGATCGCTGCGATCGAATCGATTGCCATTGACTACATCGAGAATGACGGCGCCGTCGCCATCAGCCCGTCGTTGACAATTTCGGATGTCGACGACACTCACATCGTATCAGCGGTCGTCGCCATCGGTGCGGGATATGCCAACGGCCAGGACGAGCTTTCATTCGTCAATCAAAACGGCATCTCGGGCAACTGGAATGCCAGCACCGGAACGCTCGTGCTGAGCGGGACCGCGACGTTGGCACAGTACCAAACCACACTGCGAAGTGTCACGTACGCTAACTCTAGCGAAGTGCCGGACACGACCACCCGCACGATCAGTTTCACCATCCATGACGGCCAGTCAAACAGCAACGTCGTGGCGCGCGATATCACGATCACGAGCGTCAATGACGGGCCCGTGTTTTTCGAACCTACCCTCGACTCAGCCGATCTCTCTTTCGTCCATGTCGAACTGGACGGATATAACAGGATCTATCTCGAGAGCATTGTCTTGCAATCCGACGGCAAGAGTCTACTGCTGGGAACGGCAGCCTCTGGCGGCGTCTACGAACTGGCACTCGTTCGTTACACAGCATCGGGAATCAGCGACACCAGTTTTGGCGGTGGCGACGGCAGCACGGTGACGAGCTTCGGCTCGGATTCTGTCTATGCCGCTTCCGTCGCGCTACAAGCGGATGGCAAAATCTTGGTGGCCGCCAATCAGTATCACGATGACAGCAGTTCAATCATGTTGGTGCGATATAACAGCGATGGGACGTTGGACAGTAGTTTTGGCGGAGGCGATGGGATTACAACCACCAACGTTTCGGGAAGTTATGACTACGTCGAGGAGATCACATTGCAAGACGACGGAAAAATCTTGGTAGTGGGACGCATTACCAATGGTGCTAACAATGATTTCGGAGCGATTCGTTACAATAGCGACGGTTCACTGGATGCCAGCTTTGGCGGCGGCGATGGGATTGTCGAAGACTCTCTTGGCGGTACCGTTAGCAATATTTCTAGCATCATCGTGCAGTCCGATGGCAAGATCCTGATCGCGGGCGGCAGTTCGGCCGGATTGGAATATAGTGTCGTGGTGGCGCGTCTCAACAGCGATGGTTCATGGGATTCGGGCTTTGATGGCGATGGGATTCTGAAATTCGACTTGGGGG
Organism: Rosistilla carotiformis; assembly: GCF_007753095.1. Classification (NCBI taxonomy): domain Bacteria; kingdom Pseudomonadati; phylum Planctomycetota; class Planctomycetia; order Pirellulales; family Pirellulaceae; genus Rosistilla; species Rosistilla carotiformis. The sequence continues at coordinate 5,150,968 of NZ_CP036348.1, read as the reverse complement.
GCATCGATTCCTCCGCCAGTTCGGTCGTCCTCCAATCGGACGGTAGAATTGTCGTGGCAGGTTATATCTCGACAAGCGGCAATAGCGACAGCGATAGCTTTGTAGTGCGTTTGCTGGCGGACGGAACGTTCGACACCAGCTTTAGTGACGACGGGATCGTGATTACCGATGTGGATGGGGCAGATGAATATGTGGGGTCCGCCACCGTGCAAGGCGATGGCAAGATCGTTGTCTTGAGCACTTCTTACGGCAGTACGACACATGGCCAAATTATCCGGTACAACGTTGATGGCACAATCGATAGTAGTTTCGGCGACGATGGGGTCGTGAACATTGCGGTGGGTGAGGACTCGGAGGATTACAGCAGCCACCTGGTGATCGATGCCGATGGAAAGATGATTGTTGTCGGCAACAGCTATTCCGATGATGTCATCGGTTTTGTGCAACGCCTCAACAGCGATGGCACTCTGGATTCTACTTATGGAGTGGAGGATCCGTTGGCGGGTTCACCAAGTTACGTTGAGGGCGGCGCGGCGTTTGTCTTGGATGACCATGTTTCCATCTTCGACGAAGAATTGGTTGTCGACGATAACTTCGCTGACTCGACGCTGACGCTACTCCGCAGCGGCGGCGCGAATGCGGAAGACCAATTCATCGCTACCGGAACGCTCTCCTTCAGCGGTGGCGATCTGGTCGTCAATGGGATCACGATCGGCAGCGTGACCAATGACGCCGGAACGTTGGCAATGGTTTTCAATGGGAACGTAACGCAGGCGCTGCTCAGCTCGGCGATGCAGCAGATCGCGTATGCCAACGCCAGCGACACGCCCCCAGCGAGCGTGCAGATCGATTGGACTTTCGACGACGGGAATACCGGTGCCCAAGGCATCGTCGGGGCGCTCACGGCGACCCAAAGCACGATCGTCGCGATCACAGCGGTCAACGACGAACAGGTTCTCGCGGTCAACACCGGCGCGACTGTAGTGGAAGGTGCGACCGCTAACACGATCACGTCCGCCATGTTGCAGACGACCGACGTCGACAATACCAACGAGGAATTGGTCTACGTCGTCGATACGCTTCCCAGCAACGGGACGCTCTACCGCGACTCGGTCGCGATGTCGGCAAGCGATACGTTTTCGCAAGCCGACATCGCGGCTGGTTTGATCACGTACGATCACGATGACAGTCAGACGACGAGCGATAGCTTTGCGTTCACGGTGGACGATGGGGCGGGCACGACCAGTTCTTCATCGTTCCACTGGACAATCACCCCCGTCAACGACGCGCCCTACGATTTGACGAGCACGCCCCTTTCGGTCGCGGAGAATTCGGCCAACGGAACGAGTGTGGGAACGGTTACCGGGTACGATGTCGATTCGGCATCGCTGACCTATTCGATCTTCGCTCAGGATTTCCCAGGCGCGTTTGCGATCGATTCGGTGACCGGCGAGATCACCGTTGCCGATGGTCGTTTGTTGAACTACGAGGATGCGACCAGCCAGGGCGTGACGGTCCGCGTGACGGATGCCTCCGGTGCAACGTACGATGAGGAAATGACGGTCACTATCACGGATGAAGCGGGCGATGTGGTTGCCACCGCTGATGCCATAACGGTTGTCGCTGGGGCTCCGATCGTGATCGATCCACGCGGCAACGACGTCTCCGGAAGCGGCGATCCTTTGGTGGTCACCGAGATCATCGACGCAGCGGCGGGCGACGCGGTCACGCAGCTATCCAGTCCCGGTGATACGGCAACGCTCGCGTCGGGAACAACGCTCACCCTGCGCAGCGACGGTCGGTTGACGGTTGTCGCTGCCGCTGACGGTATCGAAACGTTTGCCTATCGCGTTTCCGATGGAACGACGGACGATTTGGAGCTCGTGACATTGACGGTCGATTCAAACGAGTTGGCGGCGCAGTCGATCGGCTTGGTAACGACGTGGGACACGACCCAAGCTGGTAGTGCCAGCGATACGATCACGATCGCGGCAGCGCCGGGCAGCAGCAACTACACGGTCTATTGGGGTGACGGCACGAGCACCGTTGGTGCCAGCGGCGATCTCTCGCACACCTACGCGTCGCCGGGGCAGTACACGGTCACGATCGTCGGCGATTTTGCGGGATTCAATTTCGACGGCGGCGGCGACGCGGCAAAGATCCTGTCGGTCGAACAGTGGGGGAACGTGGCATTCGAGGACCTGGACGATGCCTTTGATGGGGCGGTGAATCTGCAGATCAACGCGGCAGACGCTCCCGATCTCAGCGGCGTCACCAGTTTGAAGGAGATGTTCAATGGCGCTACCGCGATGAATGCCGACCTGAGCGGTTGGGATGTCGCCAGCGTTGACAATATGAACGGCCTGTTTCGGGGAGCCGGTTCGTTTAATCAAGACCTGAGTGGATGGGATGTATCGAACGTCACCAATATGGCGAGCATGTTCTATGGAGCCAGTTCCTTCAACGAAGACGTGAGCAGTTGGGATGTTTCCAGCGTTACCAGTATGGTGGGAATGTTTCAGGACGCCGGATCTTTCAATCAAGATGTGAACGGCTGGGATGTCTCCAACGTCACCAGTATGGTGAGAATGTTCTATGGAGCCGGTACTTTCAACCAAGACGTGAGTGGTTGGGATGTTTCCAGCGTCACCAGTATGATCAACATGTTCTATAGCGCCAGTTCCTTTAACCAAGATATAAACGATTGGGACGTTTCCAACGTCACCAGTACGGCGATCATGTTCTATGGAGCCAGCTCATTCAACGGAAACGTGAGCGGTTGGGATGTTTCCAGCGTTACTAATATGGTGGGGATGTTTCAGGACGCCGTTTCTTTCGACCAAGACGTGAGCGGCTGGGATGTTTCCAACGTCACCAATATGGGGAGAATGTTCTCTGGAGCAAGCTCATTCAACCAAGACATCAGCGGTTGGGATGTCTCCAACGTCACCAGTATGATCAACATGTTCTATAACGCCGGTTCCTTCAACCAAGATGTGAGCCGTTGGGATGTTTCCAATGTCACTGGTATGGCGAGCATGTTCTCTGGAGCCAGTTCTTTCAACCAAGACGTGAGCGGTTGGGATGTATCCAATGTCACTGGTATGGCGAGCATGTTCTCTGGAGCCGGTTCCTTCAATCAGGACGTGAGCGAATGGGATGTCTCCGGTGTTACCAGTATGGAGAGCATGTTCCAAGACGCCAGCGCTTTCAATCAGAATCTAGGCGACTGGGATATTTCTAGCCTGGCCGTTGCGACGAGCATGCTGTCGAATTCCGATCTGTCCATTCCAAACTACGACGCCACGCTGATCGGCTGGGCGAGCCAAACGGTCAAACCAAACGTGCCCTTGGGGGCGGACGGTTTGCAGTACAGCATCGCGGCACAAGCGGCTCGCGACTTGTTGATCAACGATCACAACTGGAGTATCACGGGGGACAGTTTCTATAACTACGTTCCCGAGATCACCAGTGATGGCGGCGCCGATACCGCGTCGGTACATGTCAACGAAGACACGGCAGCCGTGACGACGGTGGCGGCGTCGGATCAGGACGGTCTGCTCAACACGCTAAGCTATTCGATCTATGGCGGATCCGATGCAGCGCGGTTTGCCATCGACAGTGTGACCGGTGAGCTGGCGTTTCTATCCGCTCCGGACTATGAAAACCCGACGGATGTCGGCGGAGACAATCTCTACAACGTGGTCGTGCGTGTCAGTGACGATCAAGGCGGAACCGATGACCAAACCCTGACGGTCGCCGTCAGCTCCATCAACGATGCGCCGCTGGCCGTCAACGATCCGAGCTTTGTCACCGACGAAGCGACAGCGCTCACGGGGCTTGATATCTTGGCGAACGATATCGACGTCGACGTCGACTTGTTGACGATTTCGCGAATTGATGGCAACGCGTTTACCGTTGGCGTACCGATCTCGCTCGCCAGCGGCACCCTGGTCACGGTGAACCCCGACGGCACGATCGATTTTGATCCCGCGAATGTGTATACGCAGCTGGGGGACATCCATTCGGCGATTGAAAGCTTTACGTATGAGATCGCCGATGGCCAAGGGGCCTTCGATACGGCGACGGTGACCATCCAAATTCAAGGGCTCGACAATCCGATCAGCATCTCGGAACTGACCGATGGGCCGACGATCGACACCGATGGCGAGGTCTTTGAAAGCGATCTGCCGCAGGGAACCGATGCCGTTGGCGTCGGTGAATCGACATCGGGAACGTTCCTGTTGCAGCCGGGAGATGGTCTGGTTTCGCTGCAGATCGATTCCCGAGTCATCACCGCCGCGGAACTGATCGATACCGCAACCACTCCCGTGTTCGTGAACACCTCGCTGGGGCGATTGGAAGTCTCGGGCTACAACGCCATTTCCGGAGTGGTCTCGTATTCGTATACGTTGACCGGATCCGGGGATCACGCCGCCGGTAGCGTGATCGACAACATCGCGCTGACGATCACTGACACCGATGGCGACATCGTCAACGCCACGCTAGGAATCTTGATCCACGATGATCTCCCGTCGACGAGCGACGACGCGAATTCCGTACTCGAGGACAACGGCACGGCGGCGACGGGAAACGTGCTTGGCAACGATCAGGTCGGCGCCGATCAAACGGCCAAGCTCGTGGCGACGGTCGGCAGCGGAGCGAATCTGCCGTCGGCGATCCATCTTGGCCAAGCCTTGTCCGGAACGTACGGTACGATCGCGATGCAAGCCGACGGCAGCTACAGCTACCTGTTGGACGATCTCGATCCCGCGGTCTCCGCGTTGTCGACTGGCGAATCGTTGACCGATCAATTCACTTACGAAGTGGTCGATGCCGACGGCAGCCGATCGACAGCGACGTTGACGATCCAGATCAACGGAACCAATGATTCGCCGAACCTTAGTAGCGACAGTTTCGCAACGTTCGAGTCGACGGCAACTCGATTCGATCTGTTGGCAAACGACAGCGATGACGAAGGGCATGCGTTGTCGATCACTCAGATCGACGGGCAACCAATTCTGGTTGGCGGGCAGGTTGCGGTCGCTGGCGGTTCGGTCACGCTGCACGCCGATGGAACGGTCACGTTTGTCCCGACCGCGGGATTCAGCGGTTCTTTCGCGTTCGAATACGCCGTGGAGGATGCGTTGGGGGGCAGCGAAACTGCCGCCGTGCAAGTGGCGGTCGTCCCCTCCGATTCGCGTCCCGAAGTGACGCTGGATCAAACGCCGCTAACCATCAACGATCCGTTCGATGGGCCGACTCCGCTGGTCGATCTGCCACTGGCGCAGTGGACGCACGACAGCGGAACGGTCGCCCCCGATCTACAGGATCCAACGTTGGTCGCCGCCGCCGCGAATGAGACCAGCCATGGCGGGCTGAACATCGCGATCGGTGGCGGTTCGGCATCGATCCAAGGTGTCGACGCGGCGACGCTGGCCAACGCGATCGCCGACGAGGACTATCTCGCCTATTCGGTTACCGTTGCCGATCCGCTGCCGCAGGACCATCATCTGCTGCTGACCGGCATCGAGATGTTCAAACCGACCGGCGGCCCCGACTATTTGCGAACCGTCGTCGTCTCGCGCGATCCCGATTTTGCGACGGCGACAACGATCGTTGCCAACGATCTCGTCTCGGGAGACGGCGTCGCGATCGATCGCGATCTTGCGACAGCGATTTCCGTTGTCGCTGGTGAAACGCTCTACTTCCGCGTCTATCTCTATGACAGCAGCGGCGGCGATGTCGTTCAATACGACAACTTCCAAGCGAAGTTCACCGTGCTGGATGCCAACGATTCGGTCGCGTTTAGCGAAGGAGATCCCGCGGTCGCTGTCGATGCCGGTGGCAACGCCGACGCAAGCGATGGCGGCGATGCCGATCTGGTGCAACTGTCGATCAACCTGTCGGGGATTGTCGACGCAAATGCCGAATGGGTGACGATCGCAGGCCAGACGGTCGATCTCTCCAGCAGCGGCAATTGGACGGGGCTTGGCGTCGGCGGATCGGTCGTCGATCTCGGTTACAACCAATACACCCAATCGTTCACGATCACAAATTACAGCGGGGCGGGGGACGCGATCCCGCAATCCGATCTCGATCTCCTGATCCGTGGTCTCCAATATGAAAACACTTCGCAAAACCCGAGCTACGGCCAACGAACGTTCGAATTTGTCCTGACCGATGCATCCGGGTTGGCGTCGGCACCGGTGATGTCGAACATTTTGGTCGCCTCGGTCAACGACTTGCCCATCGCGGTGAACGACTCGTTTGCCATCGATCAAGACACTCCGTTGGACGGCCATCTTTTGGCCGATAATGGCGGCGGTGTCGATTCGGATCCCGATGGCGACACGTTGACAGTCACTCAGATCAACGGCCAAGCGTTCGCGTCGGGACATGTCTTCGCCTTGCCAAGTGGGGCAACGATTCAAATGTTCTCCGATGGAACGTTCCGCTTTGATCCCGGCACCGCGTTTGATCACCTCGGTTCGGGGGAACAGGTGACCGATTCGTTCAGCTACCAAATCTCCGATTTTCATGGCGGCTTCGCGACCGCCACCGTGACGATTCAGATCGATGGAATCGACGATCCGTTGAGCATCGATGGGATCGACGACGGGATCCATTCGGGCACCGATGCATCGGTCGATGAGAGTCATCTGGCGACCGGTTCCGCGGCGATGCCGGGAGGCGCGACGACCAGCGGATCGTTTGTGCTTCAGGTCGGGGATCAGATCGAATCGTTACAGGTTGCTGGAGTTTCAATCACTACGGCTCAGCTGTTGAATGCACAGACAGTACCTGTTGTGATTGCGACCACGCATGGCCAATTGACGATCGACAGCTACGACTCCACCAGCGGCCAGGTCGACTATCGTTACGAATTGACATCCGCTGCGGACCATTCCGGCGGTACGGCAACCGAATCGATCGGCTTGATTGCACGAGATCTCGATGGCGACCAAACCGCCGTGACGCTGGTGATCTACATTGTCGATGATCTCGCCATCGCCAACGACGACTGGGACGAAGTCATCAATGTCGCTGGAAACCCGTCGAGCGTTGCCGATGGGAATGTCGTCACCGGACAGGGAAGCGGCAGCGACCCGAACTTCAGCGACGGCGTCGTTGATCGCGTCGGTGCCGATCAAGTCTCCGCTCCTGTTACTGGCGTCGTCGCGGGAACCGGATCGCCGGACAACACGTCGGGCAATCTGGGGCTTCCCGTGGCGGGCGCCTTCGGTTCGCTGGTGCTGCAGGCCGATGGGGCTTACATGTACACGCCCGATTATGCCAACGCTCAAGTGGCCGCATTGGGGCCCGATGAATCATTGACCGATGTTTTCACGTATCAGATCACCGATGCCGACGGCAGCCAATCGACGGCCACGATCACCTTCACGATTCTCGGCACGCCGACGATCATCGGCACGCAGGACGAAGGCCTCGTGACGGGGACCGATGCTTCGGTCAAAGAAGCCGATTTGAGTACGGGCAGCACGGCAGATCCGGCCGGCGCAACGGCCAGCGGCAGCTTTCTGGTGATCGCCCCGCGGGGCCTGGTTCAATTGAAGGTTGCCGGGACGGCGATCTCCGCGAACCAATTGGATTGGGTTGGAGGGGCACCGATCATGGTCGCAACGCCTCATGGTTCGATTCAAATCCTTTCCTACGACCAAGCGACTGGATTGGTCGAATACAAATTCACGCTGACAAGTCCCATCGACCACGCCAACGGACAAGGCAGCGAATCGATCACCTTGGCGGTCAAAGACACGTTCGGCGACGAAGTGCAGAAGACGATGTTGATCGCCATCGTCGATGACGCTCCGGTCGCCCACGATGACCTCGAATACGACAACGGTTCGCCGGGCGTTCCGCTGACCGGCAACGTCACCGACAACGATATCTATGGGGCCAACGGACCGGCGGCCGACCCGATCCGCAGCGTCGTCGTGGGATCATCCGACCCCAACGGATTCGAACACCAAGTCGGATCCCCGATCAATGGTCTCTTCGGTTGGTTGACGCTGAGCGCCGATGGCGGCTTTGCGTACCAAGCCGATCCCGCGCGATCAGCATTCCAAGAGCTTGGCGATGGGCAGACGGCCAACGATCTCTTCACCTATCAGATCGCCGACGCCGATGGCAGCACCAGCAACGCGGAACTGATCGTCGTGGTGTCGGGGCTCAACGAAGCACCAACTGCCGAAGGGACAATCGAACCGCAGACGGCTTACGATGGTCAAACGATTGTGCCGTTGGACATCCGTGGATACTTCGGCGATCGCGATGCGACCGACGTGCTGACCTACGCCGACAATGGCAGCTTGCCCACGGGGCTGAGTCTCGATTCGGCGACGGGGATCATCAGCGGCACGCCGTCGGGCGACGCGTCGCAAACGGGGCCCTACGCCGTGCAGATCACGGCGACCGACGCCGAAGGGCTGACCGCCACGCAAAGCTTCACCTGGAACGTCCACAACGTGGCGCCGGTCGCCGTCGAACATACCGGTACGGTCCACGAGTCGAATGTGTATATCGGACAACTGTTGGTTGGCAACGGATCGGACTACGATCCCGATGGCGATACGCCGCTGCAAGTGGTTGCTGTCAACGGCGATCCGGCAGCGGTCGGCATCGCGGTGACGTTGCAATCGGGGGCAATCGTGCAGATCCATGCCGATGGTAGCTATCAATATGATCCCAATGGGCAGTTCGATAATTTGGGCGTTGGACAATCGGCGCTCGATCAATTTGCGTACACGATCAGCGACGGGCAGGGAGGGACCGATACGGGGCAAGTGGTCGTGACGATTCACGGTGAAAACGAACCGCCGCAAGTGGGCGATAGCCAGATCAAGGTCGGTGCAAACGTTTCGACGGTGATTCCCGTGCTTCAAAACGCCTACGATCCCAACGGCGATCCGTTGACCGTGATCGTGCTGACCCAGCCCGACAACGCGTCGGTCGCGGTGCATCCCAACGGAACGCTGACATTTACCCCCAACGCTAACTTCGTCGGTGAGACCTCGTTCCGATATTTGGTCGAGGATCCGTATGGCGGGACCGCTTCGGCGACTCTGGAGGTCGAAGTCCGTGCGCCGTTCGCGTTCGATTCGCTCAATGATTTTTCCAAGGGCTTCGGTCAGCGGGATCGTGTTTCGGTCGGGACGGGCAGCGAGGACCGTAGTCCGCTATCGATGCAGATCTTCGCGTTGGCGGCAGAGCCGATCGTTTCGGGGCATGCCAATTACGGAAGTCAGATCGTCGGCAGAATCTATGATTCCAGTGGACGTTTGATCGGAGAGCGTACCACCGTTGCCGACATCGGTGGGAATTGGACCATGCAATTCCAGGGAGTCAGCAATTTTGAACACTACCGCATTGAAATCGAACAGAACGATGCGTCGGGCACTGCCATCCCGGGCTTCGGTCTCAAGCACTCCAATTCGACCTACCAAACCTTGCAACCGCTGACACACGTGAGGGAAACATTGACGGTCGAACGTGTGATGCGGGAGATGCCGTCGAAGGCGATCCAACAAGGGCATGGAACGCTCAACAATCCATTAGGCTTGGGGATCTAAGAACGCAGCTTGCGTGAAATCGCTTAGGCGTTGGACCGCAGCCGATGGAATGTCGGTTCGCGGCGCTGCGTCTTTGCTAAGTTGTGGGCGTCGATCAATTGCAGCCGTCCGTCGGGCCATTCGACAATTGCGCTGCAGTGCTCGATCCAATCGCCCGTGTTGAGGTACATGATCTCTTCGATCTGCGAAATCTCCGGTTTGTGGATGTGTCCGCAGACCACCCCTTCGCAATCTTGATCGCGAGCAAAGTCGCACAGCTGCTGGTGGAAGCCGCTCTTCTTTTGAACGATGCTTTTGGCCCACAGCTTCAGGCTGCGGCTGATCGGAATCTGTCGACCGCCGAACAAGCCAAGCACCGCGTTGATGCTGCGATCGATCGCCAGCAGCCCTTCGTAGGCGAGCGATCCCAAGCTGGACAGCCACAGCATTTTGCTTTCGACCATGTCAAATTGGTCGCCATGTAAAACCGCCAACCGTTTCCCGTCGGCGCACTGATGGACAAACGAATCACGGATTTGGACAAGTCGATAGTCTTCGACAAAGCTTCGCAAGAAGGTGTCGTGATTACCTGGTGTGTAATGGATCTCGGTTCCCGAGACGCCCAGTTCAAACAATCGGGCGACCAATCGGTTGTAGGCGGGTGTCCATCGGATCCGTCGGCTCATGCGGCGGTTGTCGACGACATCACCAACCAGATAGATCTTCTGCGGAAGGCAGCGCTGGAGCAATTCAAGGAGCGCTTCGGCTTGGCAGAACCGGCTGCCCAAATGGATGTCCGAAAGAAACAGCGTTCTCGCATCGGAAAGTTCCCATGTCGCGGCCGCTGCGTGCCGGTGCGGTGTGTTCGTCGTATGTGTACTCGTCAACGCTGTGCGACCTCTGGTGTCCACGGATCGTTGCAAATCCCATCCATCGTGATGCGAACTGCACTTTAATTCCATCCCATCGATTGCCGTCATCCGTGACCATGCCGAAGTCAAAGTTTGGTCGCAGTCGACAGATAATGAAATAGGGGAACCCGGACAATGTGAGTAAAGTGTTCTTACTGGGGGGGCAGTTTGGAGAGTTGTGCGGCGCTTTTTATGTCGCAATTCGAGGGGCTTGCTGACGCTTGATCGTCGTTTGGGCTACAATTCCCCCTTTTCGCCCTCTTAACGTTTCTTCCAAATGAATTGGAACACCATGCAATCTCGGAATTCGCGGATCGGCTTGATCCTTTTCTTTTGCTATCTGCTGCTGTACAGCGGGTTTGTCTTCATCAATGCACTCTCTCCCGATTCGATGGACATGCAACCGATCGATGGTATCAATCTGGCGATCGTGTACGGATTTGTCCTGATTGTGGGGGCGTTTGCGATGGCGTTGTTGTACGGCCTGCTGTGTAAAAACGAAGCTCCCAGCGACAACGATGGGGAGGCGAAGTAATGATTTACGAACCATCTACGATCGCTGTGGTGATCTTTTTGGCGTTTGTTGGCCTGACCTTAGGCTTCAGTTTCTATTTGGGACGACAAGCAAAATCTTCCGCCGGATTTTTTACCGCCCACGGACAGATCCCTTGGTTTGTCAACGGCGTCGCGTTTGCTGGCGATTATTTGTCAGCCGCTTCGTTCCTGGGAATCTGCGGGATGATCGCGTTCAGCGGTTACGACGGTTTCCTCTATTCGATTGGTTATCTGGCCGGTTGGATCGTCGCCCTGTTTGTCGTCGCCGAACCGATGAAACGACTCGGCAAATTTACGTTTGCCGACGCCCTGAATTCCACTTTTAATTCACGCGGCATCAAGCTGGTGGTGGGGATCAGTACGCTGGTCGTCAGCATCTTCTACTTGATCCCGCAGATGGTCGGTGCCGGCGTTCTGATTCAACCGCTGCTGGGCTTCCCTCACTGGGTTGGCGTCGTCCTCGTCGGGGCGACGGTGATCTGCATCGTCACCTCCGCCGGTATGCTGTCGACCACGTGGGTCCAGTTCTTAAAAGGTTCGTTGTTGGTGATTTTCAGCGGCGTGCTGACCTACATGATCCTGCAACGTGGGTTTACGGCGCAAGAGGGGGGAATCGACGGCCACGTCTTTCAAACCATTGGGCCGTTGAGTTTAGAGAACATGGAGTCGGAACTGCTCGCCACGCCGCAGCTGGCTGGGGGTAAGATCGTTCCGGCGACAGGCGACTGGGAAGGGAAAGACTTCATCCGGACCCGTGACAGCGAAGGGGCGACGATCGTATGGCGCATCGATAAGCAGGACGACGGAACTGCCACCTTGTTGGAAGGCCAGATTCTCACGACGACCGCCGATGGCGAGACGTTAGTCAACGGCATGGTGAAGGGGACGGAAAAGGGGGGCGCGGAACTGCATCCGATCGGCTACATCAATAAGCTCAGCGGAGATCGCAAAGAAACCGGACCGCTCGGCTTTTTGTCCTTCTTCCGCGAACTGGGGGCCAGCGAAGTCACCCTCTGGAGCGAACAGAAGATCGCCGACAGCGACGGGGCCAAATCAATCGTCTATTATCCGACGACCGTCTCCGGTTCGGAAGTCCTTCGCCCGGGACGCAAGTTTACCGGCATCCGCAGCGACAATCCGATCGATCGATTGAACTTCTTGTCGTTGATGCTGGCGCTGTTCTGTGGCACCGCCTCGCTGCCTCACATCTTGATCCGGTATTACACGGTCAAAGACGAAGCGGCGGCGCGGAAGAGTACGATCGTCGGGATCGCAGCGATCGGATTCTTTTATGTGCTGACGCTCTACATGGGACTCGGCGCGATGGCCAGCGGTGCGTTGGACGTGACCACCAGTAACATGGCGGCACCGTTGTTGGCCAAGAGTATCAACGAATGGTTGTTTGCGATCATCTCGGCGATCGCCTTTACCACTGTTTTGGGAACGGTCAGCGGTCTGATCATCGCATCGGCGGGTGCGGTCACGCACGATCTGTTGGTCTCGTCGCTGGGGTTCAATTTGACCGGTGACGAAGAGGTCCGTGTCGCCAAGCTGGCTTCGGTGACTGTCGGGATCATCGCCATCGTGCTAGGAATCTTGTTCAAAGATCTGAACGTCAGTTTCCTTGTCGGCTGGGCGTTTAGCATCGCCGCATCGGCGAACCTGCCCGCGTTGATCATGTTGTTGTTCTGGCGTGGCACAACGCATCAAGGCATCATCGCTGCGGTCACCGTGGGAATGGTTTCGTCGCTGGGATGGATCCTGTTGAGCGGCGATACCTATGCGAAGGTCTACGGTCTCGATGCCGCCGACGCGATCGTGCCGTTCAGCCAACCGGGCATCGTGACGATCCCGCTGGGATTCATCACGCTGGTCGTCGTTTCGTTGATGACCCGCTCGAAGTCGACCGCCAGCTGAGAAGGGGCATTTAGATAGTGGCAACGCGACTCGGTCGCGTTGCCACTTGTTCTTTGAGAACGCCGCCGAACTACTTCGAATAGAACGTGTAGTTCGGGTTGTTTGGATCGAAATCGGCGTCGGTTAGGCCCACGTTTAACTTGACGTTTAGGTACGTGTACTCTTCGTTGATCTCAGGCTTTTGCCCAGGAGTCTTGGGCCAGCCGTAGGCAACGTAGCGGACCGGGATGTTCATCTGGTCGTCGATGAAGATCTGTCCCAGACTGAAATCGAACTCCGGCCGGTATTCCGGATGCGTGACCTGGATCACACTGCAATCGCGTCCGTTGATCTTCGCGTTTTTACGGAATTCGACTTTTACGTCTTTGTGTTGCCGGTCCTGCTCGCCACGCTCGATCAGTTTGAGAACCAAGTTCTCGATCCCGATTTCGGTCAACGGATACTTCTGGCCGCGCATTGCAAACGCCCCTTCGGGCTTCAGCCAGACGGTCGGAAGGAAGCGACCTTTGAAGCCCCCTTCGTGAGCGACCATCTTGTTTTCGTTCTGCTGTTCCACATAGATTACCTCGCGACCTTTGACCGTCGCCGGTTTCAGGAACGCCAGGTAGACGCTGAAGGGAACGACCAAACGTCCATCGACGACCCGGCGATTGCGGACCTTGATGAACATGTATTCGTATTCGCTAACCGTATTGCCGACCAGTTCGCGTTTGACCAGCGTGGCGGTGTAGTCTTGGATGTTGGTGCGAATCTCTTGCAAGCCTTCATGCGCGATCCGCAACGCTTCATCCAACGGATGGATCGCGGGGGTCAGGCTATTATTGGCCGCGATGCGAAACACCGGTTCTTGGAACTTGCTCTGCGGCGATTGGGCAAATGCGGAACCAGCACCGCCGACAGAAGCAGCGGCGAGCATCGATAAGATTTGTCGTCGTGAGTGATTCATGGAAGGCCATCCTCCGTGTTAGGCCGACGTACGTTGATAAGCTTACGTGCTATCAATATCGCCTTCTGATGCTCTCCGATCCAAATTCTTCTGTTGGCAAAGCATAGCCACTATAGACGTTAGATTAGGGCCTTGCAGCGAATGACTGAGGTCGTGGACCGAGTCTCGACTGAAGGCTTCTGATCGCGATACCGCAACGATCGTAACGTTCCAGCCATCGATCGGCTATCCCGATTCCTATAACCGTTAAAATTGGCCTGAATTAATCCAATTGCTTCGCCGATACAAAAGGAAACGGGACGCGGCGGCATCGTCGCGTCGAGACCCCGACGCAGTCGACTGGTTTGGCGGATTGGAGAGTGATTGGTTCGTGAAAGGATTCATCTTAATTCCGCTTGCTAGCATCGCTTTTTGCGTCTCAGTCAATGCCGCAAGCGGCCAAGGACCTGCGATGGGGCAACCATCCGCCTACGCGATCGATCCCGCGGGGTTAGGGCTTTGGGGCGTCACTCCCGCACCACATCTGGTGATCCGTTCGCCGCAAAAGCCATCCTTGTTGCACTCCAAGTCGGCCGTCATTCCTGGCGCCGCGGCCGTGCCGGTCTGGAAAGAACCGTACGCCTACGGATACTTTGGCGCCACGCCGCGTCAGCATCCCTATCGAAGCTTTGGCCACCAACAGGCATACACCGAATGGCGATGGCGCTAGCAAACGCCATTCTCTAGCCAGCCGCCAGATCGAAGCTCGTCCGAGTCGTCCGCTATCGGCGACCTTCGTCGAAGCCCAGCAGTTCAATCCAGTGCCCATCGGGATCGGGCAGGAATACCTGCAGCCCGCCATCGGGACGAACCCGGCGAGGGTTGTGGTCCGCACCAAGCCGCTGCAGATGGCTTTCCCACGCGTCGAGATCGTCGACTTTCAGGGCCAAATGATTGCCGCGGCTAGCCGAATGGACGGCGCTGTCGCGATCCCCAATCAGATGCAACTCTTGGTCTTCGCCAAGCCGGAACCAGGCCCCTGGGAAATCGAAGGCCGGGCGTGGAAGTGGTTCCAATTGCAGCACATCGCGATAAAAAGCGGCGCTGACCGCGACGTCGGCGACATGCAGCGCGATGTGATTCAGTTGCAGGACTTTCATGGTGCGGTCGTCGCGTGTTCTGTTGGGAATCTGGGATCGGAGACAAGCTGTCATTTTGCAAATCTCGCCAAGCGGGACAACCTCACGTCGCGCGGCGGTGGCAAGCCGTGGGCCTTGTCCGTTTAGAAATCAAACGGCTTGCCGAGCATCGTTTCCCATTGCTTGCGTTGCTGGGGCGTCAAGATTTCGGTGATCTGTTTGGCGACTTCGGCATCCTCTTCACTGATTTTGCCACGACCATAACCGCGGCTGATCCGTTGGACCAATTCGGCTGTCGCTTCGCGTTGTGACGTGTCCAGTTCCAACGCGTCGGCAAGATCGTCCATCGTGATCGCGCGCAGCCCGCGGCGTTGCAGCCACAGTTCTTGCAGGCGTTTGAATTGAGCGGGATCGAGGATCGCCGAGAGTAATCGTTCGGCGACCTGCCCCGATTGCGTGGAGACTTCGTCGGCCGAAGGCAGTGCTTCATCGGTCGATTGATCGCGACGCGCGTTGCGGTATTCGGAAAACAGATCGGCTTGCAATGCGAAGATCAGTTCCGCCGTCTCGCGCGACAGTTCCAGTTCGGCCTGCACTTCGGGAATCCGGAACAACGACATGATGCCGCTGTTAAAGTAACGTTGCATCCCGCCACGACGAGACTCGCCACGGGAACGGTTCTCGGGCTGCGCATGGGCCACCGGCGAGAGTAAGCACAGGAAAATCAGCAGTGTCGACCAACGCGCGGTGGTGTTCATAAGGTGGGTATCCCTGGAGGCGATGGAGCCCGATACGTTTGCCCAACGCGTTCGGCCATTTGGTGCGGTCGCAGGATTGCAATCCGTCGGCGTGTGACGTCGATCAATCCTTCCGATTTTAATTGCCCTAACACGATCGTAACCGATTCTCGGGTGCTGCCGATCAAATTGGCAAGCTCTTGATGGGACAGCTTGATCCGCAATCGGACGCCGCTGTCCGCCGGGACGCCAAACTGATCGGCCAGATCCAACAGCAAATGGATCAATCGATCGCGATTCGATTGAAACAACAGATTCCGTAGTCGCCGCTGGATCCGTTGCCGTCGCAGGCCGACCAATTTGGTGATCCCAACGGCAAACGCATTGGCCTGAGCCATCAAGTGTAGCAGTTCTTCGGCCGGAATCATCACCACCGACGCGGCGTTGACGACTTCCACAAATTCGTCGCGTTGCGAGGGATCAAACAGTGCCAGTTCGCCGAACAGTTCGCCGGGTTCAATAAAGGCTAGCGTCGATTGTTTGCCTTCGGGCGTTGCATGGCAAACTTTGACCAGCCCACGCGTCAATAAGAAGACGCTGTCGGCAGCTTGATAGGGCAGGTAGACGAGGCTCCGCACGGCAAACGAACGGACACGGCAATGCGATTCCAAGCGGCGGATTTGCTCCGCAGGCAGGTTGGCAAACAGCTCGCACGACTTCAGATGCCAAACTTTTTCTGCCACGCGGAAGATCCTTGGGTTTTCGTCGTTAAACTCAACCCGAGCGTAACATATTCTGGACCGACTCTAAAACCTGCTTCGCCGGGATGGTGCGATTCCCGACAGCAAACGCTTTGCCCGTTTCGACATCTCCGGCGATTCGACGAGTCGCGGCAATCACGGCGCTGTGGCTGCGTTGGCCGAAATATTTTCCGATGTCACCGTAGGTCGCTCCCGTATGTTCGCGAGCCAAATACATTGCCAGCATCCGCGCCTGGCTGACGTTGCGGCTTTGCCCCTTGGACTGCAGCGCGTCTTTGGGCAAACCCATTGTGTTGCAGACCGCGGTTTGGATGTCGGAAAAGCCGTACGACGAGCTGCCGATTGAAATCAGATCGCTCAAGATTTCAGTGATCTGATCGTAGGTCACCGGTTCGTCGTGCATGCTGACCAACGCCTTCAGACGGCACGCGATCCCCGACACAACGCGTCCATCGCCACACACGTTGGCGGCGATATCGGAGAGCATCTGGTGGTCGATTCCCAGGCCTTCGGCGTCACATAATTGCTGTAACATCTGGCTCCGCATCTCGTGATCCAACGGAGTCATCGAGCAGACCATGCCGCCAGCCATGCGGCCCGCCAAATCTTGCCCGAGGCCGGGAATCTCCATCGGCGGACGATCGGCCGCGAAGACCAGTTGCTTTCCAGCCCGCACGATCGAATCGATCGTGTACAGCATTTCCCGCGACGTGGCCCGTTTGCCCGGCAGGAATTGGATCTCATCGATCAGCAACGCGTCGACGTCGCGATAACGGCGGCGGAAACCTGGCAGACCGCTGCCGGTGACCGATCCGATAAAGTCGTTCGTGAATTCTTCGGCGGTCATCGAAATCACGCGTCGCAAGCGATGGCGGCGTCGCAATTCGGTCGCCACGACATCCAACAATTGTGTCTTTCCAGTGCCGTGCGTGCCCCACAAAAACAGCGGCGACGTGACGCCGGGCGAATCGCAAATCATCCGCGCCGCAGTGGCGGCCAGTTTGTTCGATTTGCCGACGACAATCTGATCCCACGATGCGGCGCGGCGACGTCGTGCGGGCAGCGGATCATCGCTGCCAGTCGATTGAAACGAGCTGACTTGAAGCAACGGTTGAACGTTGTCGCGCGGCGTTTCGGCTGCCGCTTGTCGCTTGGCAGTTTTGGCCGCTGGACGCGGTGGGGTCGCGTCGCCCGCATCGCTACGAAGCGTCGACGCCGGTTCCTCGGTCGGTTCGGCGGAGGCCTCCGCGGGTTTGTCGGCTGCCAGTTGCAGCGACACGCTCACGCCATCCCCACAGACATCCACGACCGCTTGCCGCAGATCGTTCATGTACCGCGAACCGATTCGATCCAATGCGAATTGTGCCGCCACATCCACGACCACATCGCGACCAGCGCGATGGCAGTGGGTGATCTGACCGAACCACATTCGGAAGCAGTCTCGTCCAAGACGATTTATCAGTGCATCCTGTAATTCACCGGTGAGATCCTTCGCACCTGCCGTTTCCGTTACCGACATTCCGAGGACTTACTCTCCATCATGGATAGCCAAATAAACAACCCTGTCCGATGCTTCACCTTGCGTAAGCCTAACAGGTAGATCAACCTGGGCAGATCGCCATCCGTGATGACATCCGTCCGCTGGATGCGAGCCTACGCGATTTCCATCGGTTTCGCTTTGATGGGCCGATTGTAGGTTAGCTAGCATTCTCTTCAAGTCTTCCGCACTGCTTTTCCGAACGTTCCCTTAGCGGTCACCAAAACCCAGTCAGAAACGGTCTTTTCACCGTTTGCAAAACACGTTTTTGACGCCGAACCCCTATCATCGCGATGTGGATAAAATGTCAACATTGAATCCGTCTCTGAGACCTTAGAAAGCGGCCGAAAGATCGCCGGGGGGCACCACATGAACGGCCTATCAATCCTGGGCAAGATGCACCAGATGCGCAGCGCGTCGAACCGAGAAAGGGTGCCGCCATTATAAGATTTGCGGGGCAACGCGTCTGTGCCGCCGCAAGCGATGCGGCTCCGTTCGCACGTTCAGCAAGGGAACGTTGTTGCCCGCAGCGGGGCGAGAGAACACGCACATCAACCTTCCGTCATGGTTGATGGGGAGCGTGTGTTTTCGGGTTTCACGGTGAGCCGATTTCCGCTGGCGAGTCATCCGTGCCAACTGTGGCGACTCGCCGTGCGAGCCTGATCAAGCCAGCGGCAATTTTCACCGTGAAACCAAATCGGAAATCCGATTTAAAGAACTTTTACGTTTTCAGCGCAAGGACCCTTCGGGCCGCGGCCTTCTTCAAACGAAACGCGTTGTCCTTCGCGCAGGTCGTCGAATCGTACCCCTTCCAATGCGGAGGAGTGGAAGAACAAATCCTTTGCGCCTCCAGTGTCGATAAATCCGAACCCTTTGTCGGTTACACGTTTGATTGTGCCTTCAGCCATCAGTCGATTCCTGTACCAAGTATTTAAGTCTTGCAGCACATCCCGGAACAAAAGCATTCCGGTAAATTGCCGCCAACCGGCCATCATATCGGACCGCGAAGCGAGATGCGATGGTATGTCCGTTGAAATCCACCGGATCGGACCAGCAAATCCTCGCGATCGCCGGTTTTTCGATCCGGAAACCGGTTCTGGCGGGCTGCGTTGCAGAACACGCTCAAGCCGGGCGAGACGCCCTCTGGCAAGGAACTAGGGACTGACAAGCACCGATTGGGCAGCCCGAGGGGCGTTGGTTTTGGGGGCCGCAGCACTGGCTTGGGCCGTTGGCGAAGGCGCCAGTTCTTCTGCTTTTTCCAGCGTCCACTTTTCGCCCGCCAATAATTTCAAGCCTTTCCAGGAAAGGCCTTCGTCGAAGAAGATCGATCCGAGGTTGTTGCCGTTGACTTCCGATTTGCCCCACGAGGTCTGCACCAGCAGATTTTGAATGTCCACCTTGCCGGTGATGATATCTCCGTTGTGCAGCACGATCGTCGTCAGTTCCGTTTCATCGCGGGCCATCCGAATCCCCAGTACTTCGGTCAACGGCATCTTGGCGATTCCGAAAGCGGTCTTCACCTCCAAGTCGTTTGTATCCAACAGCGATCCGTTCAGGTCGCGCACATCGTCCAACAATTCGACGACCACTGGCAGCGGTTGCACCTGTGGTTTCGCATCGGGAGCACGCAAGCGGGATTCGGGTTCCGCAATCGGCTGTAGGTCTTGAGCGATCGAGATCGAGGACGAAAACAGCGCGATCGCGCAACCGATTAAAAAGCGATGAAACATGGGCAAGCCTCTCTCGGGTCCGTCAAAATGCATTGGGAATAGATGGCGCAAGACTCGCAAGTTGCCCCGCGAGTGCGTCGAAGAGAGTGGCAGGATAGCAGTCTGGGTCGGCTGGTTCAATCAGGCAAAATGGAAAAACTGGATGGCGTGCGTCGGCCATCGCCCCCCAAAATTCCGCTTCCCGCCCAGGCGAGACCAATCGTTCCAGCAAGCCGCCCATGACCGTAATGCAAAAGAGCCACACACGATCCGAGGACCGCCTGTGGCTCTTTGCAAGATTCCGTTTACGCTGCCGGCGGTCAGCCGATCAAACGGGCGATATCGTTGTAGAACGCAAACGCCATCAACCCCAGCAGCATCAGCACGCCGACCATCGTCAAACGCGCTTGCCATTCTTCGTCGACCGGTCGGCCGAGCACCGCTTCGGCGATCAGGAAGACCATGTGTCCACCATCGAGGGCGGGAATCGGCAAGAAGTTCAGGATCGCCAAGTTAATACTTAAGAAGGTCAAGAACATTAACAAACGGGGGATGCCTTCGGCGGCGTGCGAGCCAGCGATCGTAAAGATCGCCACCGGGCCGCCCAGCAGATCGGCTTTCAAACGTCCGGTCACCAACATTTTCAAGAACCGGAGCACTCCTTTGCCGCGATGGACCGCTTCGTTGTAGCCCAGGCTGAAGGCGGCGGCCAACGAATCGGCACGATGGATCCGCTTAATCGTTTCAAACCGCAGGCCTCGTTCGGGCCAGTATTGGTCGGAGTCGGACTTCAGTTTCACGACGGTGTCGATGACTTTCCCATCGGCGGTGTCTCCCTTGGCCCCCAGAACGCGGATCTCGGTACCCGCGGGAAGCATCTGCAGGTTGGCAACCAGCATCGGGACGGTGTAAAAGTCGTCGATATCCCACGAATCGTTCAGGAGTTTCATCGGCACAAAGCCGCTGAGTTCCTTCTTCTCGGCGTCGTTGTTCCACGAGACGGTGATCCGCGTGATCTGGTCACCCGGCTCAAACGAGGCCGCCAACGGGCTTCCTTCGTCGACCGTTGCGAGTCGATTCGAAGCGGTATACGCGATGCCGAAGCGATCCAATGCCAAGTCGATGCCACTGGCTTCGGGCGGAGCGCTGACCGCGTCGGGGGCTACATTAAAGGTAATCTCTTCGGGTTCGCTTCCCTCGGTGGCGCGTTGCACCACGATTTCGACGGCGCTGTCGCGTTGATAGGCTAGGTCGCGGAGCGCGAATGCGGACAATTGATCCTGCCCATCAAATCGAATGATTTGATCGCCCGGTTTCAGGCCCGCCTTCTCCGCATTGCCTCCTTGAACCAAGCCGGTGATTGGCCCGACGCCAAAGGTGCCCCCCAGCGATTTCATGTTCTGAGGGGGGAGCGTGATCGTTTTCTTCGATTCATCGGTCAACAAAAACGTCAACTCGATCGGCGCGGAAGCTTTGACCCGCATCGCTTCGACGATCGGTGTCAGATAGATGTCCCCTTCGGTTTCCGGCAGCGCGACGCCGTCGAGTTCGATCGCTTGGGCACCGCCGAAGCTTTTGTCGAGCACGGTCGCCGCAGCACTGTTGGGGTAAAACGTGACGTCGGTCGCAAGGGTCGTCGACAATTGAGGGACCACGCCGATGGCGACGGCGATCTTCTTGGGATCGTAGCGGAGCGTCGGGATCAATTGGTACGAAGTCTCTTCGCCATCCTTGCGAACGGTAAAGGCGACCGGTTTGGTTTTATCATCCAAGCCTTGTTCAAGGATCTCCGAACGCATGTCCCGGAACTGCAATTGATCGTTATTTTCGATCGTGCCGACCGAAACGACTTGCGAACCGGGCTGGATGCCTGCCAACCAGGCGGGGTCGCCCGGTTGGGTCGATCCGATGATCGCGGGGGTGTAGGGCACGCCGTACCAGAATGCCGCGGCGGCGAACATGACGGCCGTGATCACGTTGACGATCACCCCAGCGCTGATGATAAACATCCGCTGCAGCACGCTTTTGGCTTGGAAGCTACGTGGATCGAGCTTGTACGGCGGCGCGGTCTCATCGCCGGGAGTCGCTTCTTCGTTGGCGATTTTAATCCGTTTGTTCTCTTCAGCCGCTTTGCGTGGGTCGTCGTCTTGGCCGAGCATTTTGACGTACCCGCCCAGCGGGATGATGCCGAGTCCGTATTCGGTCTCCCCCCAAGTGAATTTCCCCAGCGTCCGGGGGAGCTTGATCGGCCCGATGTTGATCGGGACATCAAAGCCCACGTAGAACTTCTCACACTTCACCCCACAGCTTTTGGCGGCAACGAAGTGCCCCAATTCGTGGACGAAGATGACCAAGCCGATTCCGATGGCGACCTTTAACCAAAGGCCAACCTTGGTCAGGATGGCCATCAGTAAAGATGGATCGGTATCCGCCAGAAGTTCGATTATGCCTGCATTCCACAGCTCCACCGCTGCACCTCCGCGCGAGCCCATCGATCCAGCTGCAACAGCCGCTGTAACGAAGGATCGCTTTCATGTTGATGATTTTCGAGTGCCATACGACATGCTGGCACAATATCAGTAAACCGGATCTGCCTGTCGAGAAACAGAGCAACCGCTTGTTCATTTGCTGCGTTGACCACGGCGCCAGCGGTTCCACCCACCCGAGCGACTTCAAACGCCAGGTTTAACGCGGGGAATCGATCGTGATCGACAGGTTCCAAGGAAAGATCCCACGGACACGATCGATCCAGCGGCGGCGCGATGCACGGCAGGCGTTCAGGATACGTCAATGCGTATTGAATTGGCAAACGCATATCGGGAGGGCTTAATTGCGCCAGGATCGATCCGTCCTCGAATTCAACCATCGAATGGATGATCGATTGCGGATGCACGACGACTTCGATCTTCTCCGCCGGGATATCGAACAGCCAACGGGCTTCGATGACTTCGAGCCCCTTATTCAGCATGGTGGCCGAATCGATGGAGATTTTTCGCCCCATGTTCCATGTGGGGTGCTTCAGCGCGTCTTCGACCGATGCGTCGCGCATCTGCGCCGTCGTCCAGGTGCGAAACGGTCCGCCACTGCTGGTCAGGATTAACTTGCGAACCGACTTCTTCCCTTCGGCAAGCGATCCGCCGCCGCTGGTCAGGCATTGAAAGATCGCCGAATGCTCGCTATCAACCGGCAGCAACTCGCTGCCATTATGCCGCATCGCATGTACCAAAGGGCCACCAACAACCAGTGCTTCCTTATTTGCTAGCGCCACTCGCTTTCCGGCTTGCAGCGCCGCCAACGTGCTTTCCAAACCGGCGCGGCCCACGATCGCAGCCATCACGACGTCGACCTCCGGCGCGGTGGCCAATTCGATCAGGGCATCCGGACCGGTTAACAAACGCGATTTGCCGGGCAGATCGATCGATTGGGGATTCGCGTCGCCGGTCAGCGCGACGATTTCCGGAATTGTCTGCCGTGCGATTTGGCTGAGTTCTTCAACGCGAGAATGTCCGGAGACGCCCCAAACTGCCCAGGGGGCTCCTAGCGAAGCAACCACGTCCAAGGTTGCTCGCCCGATGCTGCCGGTTGCGCCAAGGATAGCGACATTCCGAGTTGATACGGCCATCAATGCGTTCAATAGGGAAAAGAAACGTCGCTGGTTGGTAGGAACCTTCCCCACCTATGTAGTATGAACGATACAGGGGTTGTCGATTGCCTCTTGGGGCCAAACAATCAAGACGTTGATTGAAGACACGCCCGCGTCGAAGGGATTCTAGGATTGCGACGGTTCTGCCGCAACCCAAGCCCTTGAAACGAGATACGTCTACCACACGCAAAGGTGCATCAGAATTCGATGAGCGACAATCGTAAAGACAATAAAGACGAAGAAAATCGCGGTGGCGGAGCCGTCCTGTGGCTGTTGCTTGCCGTCACGGCAACGGTCGTGGCCTGCGCCTATCTGGTCAACAGCACGCATTACGCGATCCGCTACTCCGACTTCGTCGAATTGGTCCAGGCGACAAAGTACGCCGAGAAGAATTCGTTGGCGCTTGTCGACGATTCCGATAAGCAAAGTCGTCTCGTCGTCGCGTTGGTCCGCGACCCGAAGGAACGGGGCGAATACAGTAAGCCACACAACATCAGCATCGCCCAAAATGTGATCACGGGCGAAGTCTTCTATCGTCCGATGAAAGATGGCAAGCCGGTCGGCGAGCCGAAAGAAGTCAGTTTCAAGACGATCCGATCGGCGTTGAATGCCGATGAGGAACAGCGGCTGACGGCGATGTTCAACGACGCGAATATTTCTTGGGGGCACAGCGAACGGTCCGACTTGGTTTCGGATTGGGGCCCGCCGCTGCTGATGATTGCGGTGATCATTGCGTTGACCGTCTTTATGTTCCGCAAGATTGGCGGAGTCGGTTCACCGATGTCCTTCGGCCGCAGCAAAGGCAAGTTGTACGCGCAAGAAGATCTGGCGATCACATTCAAAGATGTCGCCGGAATCGACGAAGCGGTCGAAGAGGTCAGCGAAGTCGTCGACTTCTTGAAGCACAGCGACAAATATCAAAAGCTGGGAGGCCGAATTCCCAAGGGCGTTCTGTTAGTGGGCCCTCCCGGTACCGGCAAGACGATGCTTGCCAAAGCGATCGCCGGCGAAGCGGGTGTGCCGTTCTTTGGTCTCTCGGGCAGCGATTTTGTGGAAATGTTCGTCGGTGTCGGTGCAGCTCGCGTTCGCGATATGTTCCAACAAGCGGCCAGCCGAGCCCCATGCATCATCTTCATCGATGAAATGGACGCCTTGGGCAAGAGTCGCGGTAACAACATGATGGGGGGACACGATGAGCGTGAGCAAACCCTGAATGCTTTGTTGGTCGAGATGGATGGTTTCGACAGCAACACCAGCGTGATCGTGATCGCGGCAACCAACCGTCCCGAAACGCTCGACCCCGCGCTGATGCGACCGGGTCGATTTGATCGCCACGTGCTGGTCGATCGTCCTGACATCGGCGGCCGTGAAGAAATCCTGAAGGTGCACGTCAAGAACGTCAAATTGGATGAAGACGTCGATCTCAAGGGGATCGCGTCGATCACCAGTGGGTTTGTCGGTGCTGACCTTGCCAACCTCGTCAACGAAGCGGCGCTGTTGGCCGCTCGTGCCGAAAAGAAATCGGTCGGGATGTACGAATTTAACGAGGGAGTCGAACGGGTTACCGCCGGTTTGGAAAAGAAAAACCGCGTGATGGATCAAGACGAAAAGGTGCGCGTCGCCTACCACGAAGCGGGGCACGCGTTGGTGGCTTGCAGCCTGCCGAACACGCATCGTGTGCATAAGGTTTCGATCATTCCGCGTGGTCTAGCAGCGTTGGGTTATACGATGCAGCGTCCCGAAGGGGATCGCTATCTCATGACGCAGGGGGAACTGGAAAGTCAAATCAAGGTTCTGTTGGGCGGCACGTTGACCGAAGAGATGGTCTTCTCTGACATCAGTACCGGAGCCCAAAACGATCTTGAACGCGCCACTCAGACCGCTCGATCGATGGTGATGGATTATGGCATGAGCCGATTGGGACGGATCAATTTCCGGCAGAGCAATCAGTCGGCGTTTTTGGCGACTGGCGGCGAAGGCAGCTACGCGCGGATGCACAGCGAACAGACGGCCCGCGAAATCGATGAAGAGGTCAAGCGGATCATCAACGAAGCGTTGCGAGCAACGAACGAAATCTTGGCGATCCGTCGCGATGCGCTGGAAGCGATCACCCATCGGTTGTTGGAAATCGAATCGATGGACGGCGCCGAATTGCTGCAGATCATCGAAGCCCATTCGCCCAGCCCACGCGTGGTTCCGGGGACGGCGACGCCCCGTCGCGATCGTGCAGGAAACATTACCGAGGGGAACCCGAAAGGGGAATCGCAGAGCGGTTAGGGTCAGCGTTGTGCCGGGGAAGCACCGGTTCGTCCACAGGAAACTGGAGGGTTTGCTCCTTTGGAAACGCCATCGGATCGATTGCACGCTGCTTGCCTGTGGTTGGAATCAGAGCAAGCCGCGATCACGGACCAATTGATCCAGTGGGCCGAGATCGCGTCGGGGTCGCACGACACCCGCGGCTTGCAACGGATGGCGGATCGGCTGCGATCCGATTGGCAGCAACATGGGCTGACGTTGCAGCCTACGCCGGTGACCGAGATTCAAGAGATCGACGCATATGGCGAATTGGTTTCTTGGAAGACCGTCGATGCGTTGGTTGCGAGTCGTCGGCCCGACGCATCGCGACGAGTGCTGTTGGCGATTCACTTCGATACGGTCTACGAAGCTGATAGCGTCTTCAAGCAATGTCGGTGGCTCGATTCCCATCGCCTAGGCGGTCCCGGTGTCGTCGATGCCAAAGGGGGGCTGTTGGTGATGATGTGGGCGTTGGCTGCGATCGAACGTTTCCAGTTGGCGGAGGAAATCGGTTGGACGGCCGTCTTAAATCCCGATGAAGAGATCGGTTCCCCCGCCAGCGCAGGGCTGTTTCAACAGCTGGCGGTAGCGCACGATTTTGGGTTGCTGTTCGAACCCTGTCTTCCCGACGGCGCGATGGTCTCGGATCGAAAGGGTTCGGGAAATTTCACCGTCATCGTTCGCGGTCGTTCTGCGCACGCCGGGCGTGATCCTGAGAGCGGCCGCAACGCAATCGTGTTGTTGGCCAAGTTGATCGGCGAGATCGATCGGTTGAACGACTTTCAATTGGGCACGACGGTGAATGTCGGCCGAATCGAAGGAGGCGGTCCGTTGAACCGTGTTCCCGATCTCGCGATTGGCCGATTGAATGTTCGGGTGGACGATCGAGCCGCGCAATCGCAATTTGAAAGTCAGTTGCGACGGATCGTTGAACGGGCGAATTCCAACGAAGGCTTTTCTGTCGCATTGCATGGTGGATTTCATGCGCCACCCAAAATCGTCGACGCTTCGACGTGGGCGATCCAGCGGGCGGTGGAAGCATCCATCGCCACGACCGATCCGGCGATTCGATGGCAGCCAACCGGTGGTGCATGCGATGGCAGCAAGCTCGCCTTTTATGGGTTGCCGAACGTCGACACCCTGGGGCCTCGCGGCGGCAATCTCCACAGCCCCGAAGAATGGGTCGACACCGCGACCCTTGTCCCCAAAGCCACGTCGATAGTCCGTCTGTTGACAGCTTATGCGCGTGGCGGGGAATCGATCGGTTAGGTCCGTGCGGTCGACCTAGCGCTTGCGTTTGGAATTCAGATCAAATTCCATTTCTGGATTGGTTCCGGCTTGGATGTCCGCAAACATCGTGCACATTTCCGGACTGTTGTAGGCGGGAGGCAAGATGTTTTCAGCACCCACATCCGCCGCGGACGCTCCAGGAGGAATCGGGGAGCCGTCGGGTTGAGCCAGCTTTTGGAAGAGGACTTTGTATTTTCCTGGCTGGACTCCGTCTTGTCCTTCAACCGACGTGACGGTGAACGCGCCATTCGCATCGGTGAGGGCAAAGCCACCACGTCCGGAGACTCCCGCTTCTGGGAGCAACGAGACCGAGACACCTTCGACCGGCTTGCCATCCAAAAGCACGCGTCCCGATGCAGGATAGACATCGGCCAATGGTGGACCGCCGTCGCAACCAGCGGCCAGCAGAACCAACATAGAAGCGACACAGAACAATCGACGATCACTAACAAAAGTCATGAGAATGGAGCTCCGAAACGAGAGGGGGGAATGGATTTGCGAGAGAAGGGGTTCGTAGCGTTTCTAAAGCGGCGACGCTCCCAGGACCGGCGGATCAGCCCGTCCTGGAATCGTGCGCCGCGTGGCAAGGTTTGAAGTTTAGAACTCACCAACAACGTTTCCGTCGGAGATGTAGGTGATGTTGTTCAGCGTGACCTGGTCGGTGGTCTCGGTCATGAAGTGGACCGATCCGTCAGCGAACACCGCTTGGGCACCGCCGGGGTGTGTGCTGCCCGAGGTTCCCCATTCGCCCAATTGACTATTGCGAGGCGTTCGCGCATTGGGTGGTGAGTCCCAGCCGCAGCACTCGTTGTCGTTGATACCACGGCTCCACGCCAAATCGACACCTTCACCGGCCCATTTGGAATAGCCCCACGTCGGTACCGATCCATCGACGACAGCACGCAACGTTTCGGCAACCGCAACGCTGTTGCTGGTTCCATCGGTGATGTCGCGGAAACGCGACGATTCATCGTGTCCAAACAGATGCTTGGTGGTAAACGCGGTATCGCGGCTCCACTTCTCGGCAGTACTGGAAAGCCGACGCATGCTGAAGTCGTAGTTCGTGTAGGCTCCCAGCAGACTGGTTGTGCCGTTGGAGATCGAATAGGTCGAGCTGGTCGTTGGGTAATGTGTTGGATTGGGGTCCGAAGGGCAAAGAAACGCTTCGATCGTTGTGCTGACGGCCACGTCGTTGGCGTTTCCCGCTTCACCTGGCTTGGGGCCCGCAAAGCCAACCCCACCGCGATCGTAGCCGCCGGTGGGAAGGTTCATGTCGATTTGATCCTGCAGGTTTTGCAACTCGATAAATGGCAACAGCAGCATCCAACCGCGGTGGTTCAGCACCCGGTTGCTGCCCGGAATCGCGCTGCCGGATGTGACCGAACCGTCGCCCGAAAGCGAATACGGAAACACTTGGTGCGTGTCGTGATAGTTGTGCAGCGCCAAACCGATCTGCTTCATGTTGTTGGAGCAGGACATCCGTCGAGCTGCTTCGCGAGCAGCTTGTACGGCAGGCAACAGCAGTCCCACCAAAATTCCAATAATCGCGATGACGACCAGGAGTTCGACGAGAGTGAAACCGATCCGGTGACGGTTTGTGAAGGTGATGTGTGGTGGGTGTTGAGCGTGTGGTCCGAGCGGAGTTTTCATGGAGGTTGGTCCGAACAAAATGGGGGCAATTAGGAGGGCAATGCGTCGAATAGAATGCACGTTCGATGCCAAGATTGAGCGGAGCAGCACCTTTGGGAAGTGTTGGTGTGCTCCTGTTGGGCGGTAGCCACAAGGGTAGGGAGGATGTGCGTTGGGTTGCGAGTTCGCCGCAAGGTTGCAGCAAGGCGCTGGGCCGGTCCTTAGCGTCGTCAGGAACCGACGGACCTCGCGTGCCGAAATTTTTCGCTTATTCACGTCAAAACGATTGTGTGCCTTCGCGGTGAGCAAATCGATGCTCAAACCTCAGGCATTTGGAGTGGTCTGTGTGGTGGTGTGTGTAGGCACTGGAGGTGTGGTGTCTGTGCGGAGGGTTATCCAGTCGGGTGGCTTGGGTGCGTTGCCTCCCCCGTCTAATCGCAAAAAAGGCTACGGCATGGGCCCGAGGAACGTTTTCTCTTTGTGGTTGATCGCATCGGTTGGGATGGTCGGTGTCTCGCAGATTGCCAACGGTGACCGCGATTCGCAGCGCGTGTCCGTGTTTGTCGTTCGCCGGGAGACCGGGCACGCGGGTTTCCCGATGCGTTTGCCAGGACGGGTTGAATGGGGTGGGCAAACGTTTGGCCTCGGTCCGCGCGAACCGACCCTTCGCGGAAGGCGTCTGTCGGGTTAAACTCTTAGACGCTGCGGCGCAGGCCAGATTTAAAGCATTTTTCAAACGAGACCTCATCGGCCAAGTCATCATGATCACGATCGTCGACTATCAAATGGGCAACCTTCGCAGCGTCAGCAAGGCGATCGAGCGGGTTGGAGAGGAGACGTTGATCACCTCGGATCCGCGACAAATCGCAGCAGCGGAAAAATTGATTCTTCCTGGCGTGGGCGGATTTAAAGACGCGATCGCCGAACTGCATCGCCGCGACTTGGCCCATCCGATTCGCGAGTTCATCGAATCGGGACGCCCCTTTTTGGGGATCTGTCTCGGGTTGCAAATGCTTTTCGAAAGCAGCGAAGAAGGGGGCCAACACGAAGGGCTCGGGATCATTCCCGGCGAAGTCGTTCGGTTCCCCGCGGATACCGGTTTGAAGGTTCCGCACATGGGCTGGAATCAAATTCAGATCATGCAACCGACGCCGCTGATGAACGGCATCGAGCCAGGAACGCACTTCTATTTCGTGCACTCGTATTACGTCAAACCGACCGATCGCAGTGTCGTGGCGATCGAAGCCGACTATGGTGCTCCATTCTGTGCAGCGATTTGGCGAGACAATTTGCACGCGACGCAGTTCCATCCCGAAAAGAGTCAAGGCAATGGGATGCAACTGCTGAAGAACTTTGTTTCTCTGGATTCGCCGGGCGGGTGAGCTGGCGTTGCCTGACGGAACAGGCTCCCCCTTCGGCACGCGAACCGAACCGTCTGCCTAATTGCCAGCGCGAAAACGTTTTAATTGCTCGTGCAGATGGTAGTCGTCGGGGACATCCAACAAACAATTCGTTTCCACTTGAATCGCTTGCTCCACTTGCCCGTTGCGATACAGCACTTCGGCCAACGTGTCGCGATAGGAATACGATTCGGGAAACTGAGCCACCGCCGACATCGACAACTCCAACGCTCGGTCGAGATGACGATGATGGATCGCCGCGACCCAGGCGATATTATTTGCCATGTTCGCGTTCAGCGGAAACTGAATCAGATGCGCGTTGGCCGATTCGAAGATCGTGTCCAAGGTTTGGTCGGCGAATTGGACGTGTCCTTGGTCTCGCAGTTCCAACAATTCCTTCTCGGCAAAATCGATGTTCGTCGGTGTGGCGTTCAACGCCAGTGCCATCTGGCGCGTTGCTAACGGAGCGTTGCCATCGGCAACCGCCTGTCGCGCGGCGGCTTCATAGTGATCGAAGACGATCGCTTGATACGAACCCATGTCGCGCAACATCGTGGGACTGAGCGTGCGGTCGAGCAACCGCTGGTTTAATCGCGCGACTTCTCGAGGCGATTTGTCGTACTCCATTCCCAACAGCAATCGCAGGGCACGGTAGTGATAAGAACGGGCGGAGTTTTCGGGCGTATCGCGGATGACTTTGTTGGCATAGCGGACCGCGTTGGCCGAATCGTCGAACTGGCCGAACGCCACGGCAATGTCATAATATTGAGCGGCGTCGAGTGCTAACATGTCCAGGCGTTCGGTAATCGCCGACGCTTCGTCCTCCTGTCCGGCCAATCGCCGCGCCTTGGACAATCCGACAAGCGTTTCGGGGTGATTCGAAAAACGTTCCCAGATATCTTGGTAGAGCTCCGCTGCAGTTCGCACGTTCCCCAGTTGGAACTGCCGCTGGGCCAATGCCATGAACGCATCGTAATCGTTGTGTTGGGCCGCCAATCGGAAAAACGAGTCCGCCCAATCATCGCGGGCATAGGTTTTGAAAAATTGGGCGATTTCACGGCTCAACGACGCGTTGAACTGCCCATCATCGCTGATCAATTGATCGTGCAACCAAGTGGCCAAGCGATTGAGATCGATGCTACGGTTCCAGCCGACTGGTAACTTTCCGTGTGACAAATCGACCAAAACGCGCGCCCGTTCGGGGACGGTCCACTCGGGTTCCAGTTGACCCAACGCGTGCCACAATTCATTGCCGACCGACGATCCGAATAACGCTTCGGTCGTTCGCCCATCGCTGGACGGCATCATCAACAAGGGCTGGGCAAGTTCGATCGCAAACGTGGGATCGTTGCGTTGCAGCACGCTTTCGACAACTTCCAACCGACGCAAAATCCCTTCGCCTCGCGTCATTGGAGCGGCGCGGCGCAGCGCCTGTCGCGCCGCCGGTGCGTAGCCCAATTGGTAGGCCAGCGAACAAGCGGCCAAGCAGCGCTCAAAGGCTTGCGTCGAAAGTGAGGAGTCCTCCGAATCCGCTTCCTGCAAGACTTCGTCGGCCAGCGTCAACAGACTCGTTTCTAGCGTCGCAGGATCGACTCCCAAGACTTGCAGCGCCCGCTGGTATTGCGTTTGATGCACCAGTAATTCGGCAGCTTGCAGCGGCAATGTCTTCTCAAGGACTTCGATCGCCCGATGGGGGCGGTCGACGGCGATCAAGGTTTCGGCCGATTCAAACGCCGCCGTCGTCAGGTCGGTACGGTGTCGTCGCGATTCACTTTGCAACGTATCGATCGATCGAAGGTAAGCTGCGGATGTCACCCATTCGACGAGTTGATCGACCGCCGCGTCACAGGCTTCGGTTTGGCCGCTGCGATGCAAGCCGACGATCGAGAGGGAGAGCGGGGTCGCTTTCTCACGACATCGAATTAAATAGGTGGCTGCTTTTTGCAAGTCGTCCAGTTCGATCGGTTCGGGCACTTCAACGTCGGCGACTAGCTTTTCCGCCGTCTCGACGAGCCCGGTCCAATCCAAAGCCGCCAGTTGCAATCGGGCCGTCAGTTCCAAGTCCTCTTCGGCGGCCAAGGCGATCGCTTCGGCTTGCATCCCCATCGCCCAACGCATGAAGACAGCCACTTTGTGTCGGCCGGCAGGTTGCATCGTTTCGGCGGCTTTTGAAAACGTCAGGCATTCGTCGCGGCTGTCGCCTCGTTGGAACATCATCTGACCGCGGCGCAGTGCGACAATCGGCATGTGGGACATCTCGCCTAACAGCTCGATGAACGGTTCGGACTGGTTGCGTTCCAAAGCGAGGTACGAGAGGTAGGGGAAATTTTTTAACAGATCCATCTGCACGAGATTGCGAAACGTCTGGGATTCCGATTCGCGGAGGGCTACGTTCAATTGGCCTAATTGTTCCAAGCGGATCAGTTCGGCCAGGCTGGCTGGGTTTTCAGAGTCGTTGCCACGCAATAACCGAGCCACGTGGTCGGGCGTTTGGTGTCGAATGCCCAGCTTCCATTGCTCCTGAATCCAGCGAGCCCGCAGCCGCACCTCGGGATCGTCGCTTTCACCCGCCGCATGGACCTCCGCCTCGTCGCCCAATTCCCACATTCGATGCATGGCATTCTGGCGATCGGAAAATTCGTCGCTTGAGAGTTGCCGTTGCAGCGGATCGTCTTTGCCGTCGCGAAGCTTTGCCTGACCAAACGCCGACGTTTCGATCAGACAACACGCCAAGACAGCGGCTGCTGGAAGCCAGCTTCGATTTTGTTGCAGCCATCGCGGAATCATCGGAAACATCATCATGCGTTACGATTCAGGGAATTGACGCGTGGTAAAAGCTCACCTCTATCGTAACGCATCGGTGGCGAAACAAAAGACGAATCGGCCCGGAACGTCCTGCCAGCGAACGGCTTAAAAATCTTGTCGCGAAACGTACAGGCAGCCGCAGCCGAGCATCACGATTGTGAAGATCCCGCAATTTACCAACGGTTGCCAGATTTTTAAGATTCGTCGGTCATAGGCCAGATCGACTTCCGATGGAGGGCCCGATGCGACCTCACGCTCGCCGATCACGATCCCTTCGACCGTCTCCCCCAATTCGCCAGGCTTCGGAAACACGGTGTGCAGCGGCCGCACGAACCAATCCTGCACGATCCGCCAGAAACCGCGGGCGGGCTGCCAATCGGCGACGACCGCTCCGTTGCTAAGGTCCAACGACAGGACGTGATCGAGATCAAACGCGAGCAACAATGTGGACGAATCAAGCCAGAGGAGGCTGTTGAGCGTCCCTTGATGTGGCACTTGGACGTCCAACGGCTGGCCCGTGGAAGTATCGAACAACTTCGCCGTTTGATCGGCAAACAAAATCGCAACGCGATCGCCACCGTCGTCGGGAACTTGCAGTGCGGTCGGCTTTCCGACAACATCCAACGGTACGTCGAGAATCTTTTCCAATGTTTGCAGATCGTAGATTTCAACGCCCGATTCTTCGCGCGCGAGTACGACGTGATTGGCCGTTGCCGCGACGGCAGCGCGTTGGTTCGCCGCGCCCTGCAGATCGGTCTCTTGATCGATCGTCAACTTTTGGTCCGCACCGGCGATCAATCGAATCAAGCGGCCGCGTGTGTAGACGACGATCGATGTCGACTGGGGCACTCCACCAACACTCATCGGCGTGTCGAGATTTAGGTCCGACGGACTGATCACTGTGAATCCGGCGGTGTCGGATTTGAGCATCGCCAACAAGCCAGCGAACATTCCCCCGGTGGGACTTTCGGTAGGTTCGGGTTCAAGCGTCGTGTCGGCGCGGGAAATGCCTCGCGTGCCGTAAACGATCAATGAACCATCGGCACGCACAAACATCTCGCGGGTGCCGGGCGGAAGGTTGAACCCGTCGATCGGTTTCCAATCTTCTTGTTCCACCATCAACTGGAGCGCATCATTGCTTCCCGAGAACGGGTTGAAGCGACCTCCACGAATCTGTGCGACCAACACCTGCTTCGATGAAGGGATCGCAAGAGGCCCTAGGGCACGCGTGCCACTGCCAAATTCGGCTTCTAGAATGGTTTGCCATTGAGATTCGGCGGCGGCGTAGCGCAACACTTCCCCTTTGTGGGTCGTGGCGAAAAGTTCACCATCCAGCCGGGCGATCTGCGTGATCGTTGCCGGTTGCGCGACGAATTGGTCGAAGATCTCGTGGGTTACGCCTACCAAAAAACAGGCCATCCAAAAGATCACCGTGACGGCGATCGATACGATCGCGTTCCGCCAGATCAAACCGGCCACCGCCGAAACGCTGTAGTAGACGATGAACAGGAAGACAAACAACGGAATACACAGCAACAGATTGTGGTTCCAAATCTGCAAACGGAAGCCGACGATCAACCACAGCCCAACGATCATCAACGTGATGTTGACGAAGACGAACGAACAGCCCCCGAGGAATTTCGAAAGGAACAGCAGCGAACGCCCGATCGGTTTGCTGAGCAGTAATTGCAACGAACCGCTTTGGAACATTTCGGGAATGATCGATCCGGTGACCAAGATCGCGATGAACACACCCAACACACCCAACAGCAAATTGACGATCAATGGCAAAGCGATCTTGTTCAGGATTTCCACGAATTGGGTCTGCGTGAGCACAAAGGCGTCGGGGAAATCGAAGATCGCATACCGCAGCCGAACCGAATCGCCCGATCGTGGATGGAACACTCCGGGCAGGGCGGCTTCCAAACGCAAGCGGTTGCGGCGTCGCAGCTGTTCGGCACCGAGGCTGTCTGCGTCGGCACTGTCGAGCTCGCGTAGTTCGCTCAAACGCGTGGTCGCTTCCCACAGCTGGGCGTCATACCAGTCTTGCGAGTCGAGCAGAAGATTCAGTTCGTCGAGGATCTCATGGGTCCGCAGTCGTTTGACATTCGCTTTTCCACTGTCGCGCAGCCGCGATTGCAAGTCGGGGTTCATCGCGGCGACGACGTGCGAGGTGGCGGTTTCGCGAGGCGACCGGGCCGACGATTCCAGCAGCGACTTGAGCCGCTGGCTGCTGGTCACGTCAAAGCGCTTGAATTGCGTGGTGACTTCGTCGCGAAGGCCCAGCGGCGCAAGCACGGCCAAAAACAGGAGCACACCTAACAAGACGAGCCACAAGACACGCGATGCGAGCGCTTCGCGAAACGCGTCGGCGATAACAGCAAGGTAGGGCTTCACAGGGACTCGGGCGGTTGGGGCTGAACCAAGGAAAGAAAGATTTGTTCCAACGTCGACGATCCGCGTTGGATCTGGTGAATGCTCGCACCTTCGCTGCGCAACAGGTCGACAACACGGTCGAGATCGGCTTGGGGGCACTTGTCGATCCGCAGACGTGACAGGTCGGGCTGGATCGCTTCGGTCGTCACGGCAACGTCGGTCTGCGTCAGCTTCTCCGCGGCCATCGTGGAAAACGAACTGACCACCATCGTGGCGGATGCTTCGCCATTGGAGCCGCGCAGGTCGTCGATCGATCCGATCGCTTTGAGTTCCCCTTGGGCCAAGATTGCAAACCGGTCGCAGATCATCTCGACCTCTTGCAGGATATGGCTGTTTAGGAAAATGGTTTTGCCCTGGCCCTTGAGTTCATTGATGATGTCGCGGACTTGCGATCGCCCCAGCGGGTCGAGGCCATCGGTCGGTTCATCCAAGATCAACAGGTCGGGATCGTGCAGAAGCGCTTGGGCTAACCCCAGTCGCTGCCCCATCCCTTTGCTGAATCCGCGGACCGATTCGCGGTCGCGTTGGCGAAGCCCCACCAGTTCCAGAAGTTCATCGCTTCGGCGGGCGATCTGCTGCGTCGACATGCGACTCAAACGGCCGTAGAAATTTAATGCCGTCCGCGCGGTGTGGTGCCTGGCGACACGGAGGTTTTCGGGCAGATAACCGACTCGGCTGCGACTGATTTGACTCCCCGCGGGGTGCCCTAACAGCGACGCCGTTCCGCCCGACTTATGCACGATCCCCAGCAGGATTTTGATCAGCGTCGTTTTGCCGGCGCCATTGGGGCCCAACAAACCGAAGACCTCGCCTGGCTGCACGGCCAACGAAACCCCTCGAAGGGCTTGTTGACGGCGGCGACGAAAGATCCCTTCGCGATAGGTCTTGCGAAGTTCTTGGATGTCGATGGCGCGATGCGGTTCCACGGGCGTCCGATGTCTGCGTGTTGCGAAGCTCTTGAAATGCACCGAGCCGATCGCTCACGTCTGCATCCTGGGGCGAAGCGAAATAAACTAACCGATCAATCGCGACGCGACATAGGCCAGGTATGCGGTCCCCACCCCGATGCTTCCGGCGATCAACATCCGAATCGAAGGATGTCGCCACGAAAAGCGAGAGGGGACGTGATGGTAGATCTCGCGAAATCGATCGCGTTGATCGGGGGCATCGAAGACGCCATCTTCGATTAATTCCTGCAGGCCGAATTGAACGGAGTATTCGATCACGCCATAGACCCGGACCCGGCGATCGTCGCTCGACAGGGCTCGGCCTTCAAAGTACCACAATTGACGGCCGAACTGTTCTTCGGTTTCCAGTTGATCGTCAACACAACGCAATCGCTCGACACGCGATTGCTCCACATCAAATTGGCCACGCTGCAGCGAACGGCGACAATCGGCCGCTACCTGTCGGAGCGTTTGTTCAGAATACTGTTGTTTACTGGCGTGTGATGGCATCGGCTGTCCCTCCAAGGATCCGCCAACGAAATTGATGAGAGTTGATCCGAGCTTATCCCCAACCCATTATTATAGGGAAGGCGATTCTTTCACGTCACGCTTGGTTTTCAAAAATCGTCCCGTTTTCCGCCTCTTTCCCCACACGAATTCCTTCCATGTTCGAGCGTCGAAGCATCAAATGGCCCGTGATTCTGGGCGTCGTCATGATCCTGTTGGTGGTCACGTTGACCGTTGGGTGGGTGGTTTTGACGGTTATCGGCGGACTCAAAGACCCAGAGCGGGCACCGATCTATTGGGCCAGCCTGAGCATCGGGGCGGTGCTGCTGATCTGCATGCTCGCCGGCGTGATCGTCTATCTGACGGTGACCGTCAAAGCGATCAAGCTGAATCAACGGCAATCGAACTTTATTGATAGCGTAACGCATGAACTGAAGAGTCCGATCGCCAGCCTGAAGCTGTACCTGCAAACGCTCAGCCGTCGCCAGGTGACCGAGCAACAGCGTCAGGATTTCCACCGCTTTATGATGGAAGACGTCGAACGTTTGGACAATTTGATCAACCATCTGTTGGATGCGGCGCGGTTGGATCGCGAGGCGGAACCCAATCCGGTCGAGGATTGTCGGATCGATCGGATCCTGAACGAATGTGCGCAAGCGGTTTGCCTGCGGTACCGCCAACCGATGGAGACGGTGACCGTGTATGCCGAGCCGGCGATGATCACCGCCCCCCCTGTCGATCTGGGAATTTTGTTTCGCAATCTGATCGACAACGCGGTGAAATACAGCGGTTCGCCGCCGGAGGTGATTGTGCGGTTGCGACCGATGTCCGGCGGCAAGCTGTGCATTCGGATCACCGACAACGGGCCGGGGATTCCCAAAGAGCTGCGTCGTAAAATCTTCGGCCGCTTCATCCGCGTCGGCAATGAATTGGAGCGGGCGAAACCGGGGACGGGGCTGGGGTTGTACCTGGTCCGGACGCTCGTTAAATCGTTGCGAGGCACGATCCGCGTGGAAGATCGTCGTGGGACCGAGGGGACCGAATTTGAAGTGCTTTTACCGGGAGTGCGAATCGATCCGTCCGAAACCGACGCGACGGGCGAACAATCCCATGTCGCTCCCACGGGATTGCTGTAGTTCCGCATGGGACCCTATCGACCCCGCCGACGAAACAGGACAATGCCGGCTAAGTCACCGCAAACGCAAAGAAGGCTATGAAAGGTTCCACGCATATTTTGATCGTTGAAGACGAAGAGCACCTGGGGGTTGGCATCAAATACAACCTGGAACAGGAAGGCTATCGCGTGACGTTGTCGGGAGATGGTCCGACGGCGCTGAAGTTGGTCGAACAGATGCCCGAATCGATCGATCTGATGATCTTGGATCTGATGTTGCCGGGGATGAGTGGTTACACGGTTTGTGAAACGGTTCGCGACTGGGGGCTGTCGTTGCCGATCTTGATGCTGTCGGCTCGCACTTTGTCGGAAGATCGCACGCGGGGATTTGATGTTGGTGCGAACCAGTACTTGGCCAAACCGTTTGATCTCGATGAATTGCTCAGCCGCGTGAAGAACCTGTTACAGCTGTCGCGTCCCAACCGAGCGCCGCGAAAACCGAAGCCTGCCCCGGTTAAAGAGGTTCGGTTTGCGACGACGTTCGTCAACTTCGAAACCTTCGAGGTCGAAGTCGACGACAAGCCGGCGCGGATGACACCCAAAGAGCTGCGGTTGTTGAAGTACTTTGTCGAGAACGAAGGTCGGGTGATCAGTCGCCAAGAATTGTTGACCGAAGTTTGGGAGCTGCCCGGACAATTGCAGACGCGTGCTGTCGATCAGTTCATCGTTCGGTTGCGGAAAGTCTTCGAAACCGATCCCTCCAATCCTCGCCATCTTTTAACGATTCGCGACGCGGGCTACCGGTTTGTCAAAGAGCCGGCTGAGACGGACGAAGAAGAATAGCGTTTCGGCGACGACGGCCAATCAGCGGCCCGTCGGCCAGGGGCTGTCATGCCAGGTTCGGATTTGGATTCCATCGCGATCCAGACTCACGCGCATCGCGCCATCGCGATGCGTCACAAACGGCTGGGCTCCTGTTTCGGCAAGCATTCTCAGCACGCGCGGTCCGGCCGCCCGCTTGCCTCCGCTAGCGATCACCACGGCCGGATCGGCCCATCGCAAAATCGGATAGATATCTTGGGATAGACTGCCGTGATGCGGTGCCATCAGGACGCCGCCAGGTTGCGGCGAAGGTTGTGCCAGCAGCATCGCGGTCCCTGGATCTTCCAAATCGCCTGGCAAAAGGAGCGTGTGTCCAAAACAATCCAGTCGCAGCACGATGCTGTTGGCATTGTCTTTAGCCCGCAGATGGGTTCGTGGGGGATGCAGCACCATGACGCGGCAATCGGGTTGCTGCAACAGCACGTCGCCCGCGGCCAACTTTTCGATCGGAATCCGATGGGTATTCAGCGTCTGTTGAAGTTCCATCACGCCACGTTGGTCGCTGGAGAACAGTTCGTGCGACCCGAGCACCCGCGCGATCGAAAATCGCTCGATCAGTCCCGGGATTGCGTTGTAGTGGTCGGCGTCGGCATGCGAGACGATCAGCCCATCCAGGTGTCGGATCTGCTGGCTCCACAGGACCGCTTCGATCGGCCATCGCGCGAACGCGGGATCGCCCAATCGGCCAGCATCGTACAGCCAATTCTCGCCGTCGGGAAATTCCAGCAGCACGCTGGTTCCATGCCCCACATCGATGAACGTCGCCACAAAGCGATCGGGCTGCGGCCGATGCGTCGCTTGGCTCAGCGCGGCAATCAACCACAACGCTATCCAGCCCAAGACGACTGATTTTTGAAAGCGTCTGGCGGTCAGTAGCGCCGCGACAACGATCCCGATATAAAACAGCGGCAGCATCCAGTACGGCGGCGCGGGCATCCAGTAGTACGCTCCGTCGACATGGGACATCCCGTCGACAAGCTGGGTGATGGTCTGCAGTGCGCGTTGGCAGATCTGTCCGGGAATAGAACCCAAGGGTGTCCAGATTCCGCCCAATACCGCCGTGGCCAGGCCCGCGACCAGAGCCACCGTCAATGGAATCCACAGCAACACATTGGCGACGATCGAGATCGGCGTGATCACATGAAAGTGGTACCAGACGATCGGAAGCCCGATGGTCCAGATCCAAAAGCTGATTGCGATCAGCTGGCGGACCGTTTGCCAGGCAACTCGAATACCCCCGCGCAGCCGCGTCCAGTGGCTATGCAGCAGTTCATCCAGCGGATCGGGGGCTGGGCGAACCGGCGGCCGTTCACCGCATAAGACGATCGTGGCGACGGCCAGGAACGAGAGGTGGGTTCCGATTTGACCAATCGAAAGCGGATCGATCACCATCAACAGGACCGCGGCGGTGGCCAGCGAATTCAGCGGATCGACGCGACGGCCGACCAATCGCCCCATCAAAAAGATGCTGATCAACGTCGCTGCGCGAACCACCGGCGGCCGCGCGCCAGTGACCAACATGTAGGCCAGGCATACACCGATCACAAACATCAGGTTGCCGGTTCGCGAGCCGCCCCAGCAGAGTGCCAGCCAGGACGCAGCCACAGCGACGATTCCGACGTGCAAACCGCTGACTGCCAATAAATGGATCGTGCCGGTTTCCAGCAACCGATCACGCGTCGGTCGGTCGACCGCTTGGCGACGCCCCAAAACCAAAGCTTCCGCCAGCGGTGCCATCGATGAATCCATGTTCACGACAAGGGCTTGCTGGCCGCGGTTTCCAAGCCAATCGATGGCCCGCTGGGCTGTCCATCGGCCCGTTTTCACGATCCGGATCTGATCGGGTGAATCGACGTGCATGCGAACCAATTGGTGACGGGCACGATAGATCTGCTGAAGATCGATCTCTCCCGGATTAGAAGCTGGCGGAATGCGTTGGGCATTACCGCTTAACCGTATGTGATCGCCATGCAACAGCCCTTGGACAACGCCGTCGACAACAACGCGTGCACGACCGCTGGTCGGTCGAAAGTCGCTGCCGCCGCGGAGGGAAACGGCTTCGATCTCCAAGACCGACTGCCAGGCCTGAACCTCCGCGTCGGAATGTTGATCGCCCATGGCGTCGGGGCGCCGTTCGATCGGCGACTGGACGATCGCGTCGATCCAAATCGGTTGCCATGCGTCACTGAGAAAACTCGCAAGCGTCTGGTTTTCATATCGATGTTGGCTTTGGTGATGATAGAAGCCCAACGCTCCGACCGAAATCAACAGCAGCGCCCATAGCCGAAGACGTGGGAAACTCCAGAACGCAACGACGCCAGCGATCGCGACGCCGACCAATAGGGGCCAGTGTTCCGAAGACACCGAAAGTGTCTGATCGCACAAAATCCCCACCAGGCCAGCGATGGCGATCATGAGCATCGGTTGCCGTTGCCACCGCAACAAACGCGTTTCGCATCCCAGCCGCGCAGGCGGATCGGAACGACCAGCGACACTCATGATTGAGGATCCCAGCACGACTTAAGGAACAGCGCGATCGCAAACGCGACCGCCTGACGTAGAATGTCCACCGACGAATTATAACATCTTCGAATGCCCGGACGCGAATCGATCGAACGATCGGCAGCGTGATCTGGCGAGCGACGGGACGGGAGAAAAAATTGCCTGCCGCAAAGTGCGAGACCGTTTCAATTCGGTTCTCAATTCGTTATCGTTTCATCGATCGTTTAACCCACCCCTACCAACCTTCAGAGAAATTACGGAATCGCAATGAGAAGTGACTTCCCGCGTCTTCGACGAGCAATTTTTGGACTGCTCGTTTCCACGTCAATCGCCAGCGGTGCGCTGGCGGATGTCCGCGTGCCTTCGATCTTTGGCAATAACATGGTGCTGCAACGCGAACAAGCCAATCCCGTTTGGGGATGGGCTGAACCGGGCGAAGAGGTCGTCGTGACGATTGCCGACCAAACGAAAAAAGCGACCGCCGACGATCAAGGGAACTGGCGCGTGACGCTCGACCCCTTGGCTTTGGGCGATGCCAAAACC
The DNA here is from genome assembly GCF_007753095.1 of Rosistilla carotiformis. Classification (NCBI taxonomy): domain Bacteria; kingdom Pseudomonadati; phylum Planctomycetota; class Planctomycetia; order Pirellulales; family Pirellulaceae; genus Rosistilla; species Rosistilla carotiformis. The sequence continues at coordinate 5,109,212 of NZ_CP036348.1, read as the reverse complement.
ATGGTCATCGAAGGTAAGAACCGCTTGGAATTTGGCGACGTCTTGATCGGAGAAGTTTGGTTGTGCAGCGGCCAATCGAACATGCAGTGGTCGGTCGATCAGGCCAATGACGCCGATCTGGAAAAGATGACTGCCAATTACCCTCATATCCGTCTGATCTCGGTGCCTCGCATTGGTGTGCAGGAGCCGCAGGATGATTTCCAGGGCGAATGGCAACAATGCACCTCGGATACTGTCGGTTCGTTCTCGGCCGTCGGATACTTTTTTGGACGCCAATTGCACCAATCGCTCGGGATGCCGATCGGTTTGATCGACAATTCGTGGGGCGGTTCATCGTGTGAAGCGTGGGTCCAACGCGAGCTGCTGGAAGCGGATGAAGCTTATGGCCCGCTGTTGGAACGATGGAGTAAGGAAGAGGCAAAGTTCGAAGAATTGAGCGCCGCGGAGTCGAAAGATGACAACCAGGCCAAGCAATTGGCAAATTTGAAATCGCGAATGACCGGCCAACATCGCCCCGGTAACCTTTATTGTGGTGTGTTGCGTCCAATCTTAGGCTATGGCATCCGCGGAACGATCTGGTATCAAGGCGAATCGAACGCCAGTCGTGCTTACCAATACCGCGACTTGTTTCCGTTGATGATCCAATCGTGGCGCGACGAATGGAAGCAGGGCGATTTTCCGTTCTACTGGGTTCAGTTGGCTGATTTCCGCGACGAAGTCTCCGAACCGGGCGACAGCGATTGGGCGGAACTGCGCGAAGCGCAAACGATGACGATGGAGCGTTTGCCCAACACCGGCGAAGCGGTGATCATCGACATCGGCGAAGGACGCGACATCCATCCGCGGAACAAGCAAGATGTCGCCAAGCGTTTGGCCCGTTGGGCATTGGCGAAGGATTACGGTTTGCCAATCGAATACCAAAGCCCAACCTATAAATCGGTGGAAACCGAAGGCAACAAGATGACGCTGACGTTCGATCATGTCGGAGCGCAGGGGTTATATACCTTCGATGTGAAACGGCCGATTGGCTTTACGATCGCGGGCGAGGATCAAAAGTTTGTCGATGCCAAGGCGGAGCTGGTTGGCAAGGATAAGGTCGTTGTATGGAGCGACGAGATCGAAGCTCCTGTGGCTGTCCGTTACGCCTGGGCCACGAACCCCGTCGCCAACGTGACCTCTCGCAACGGGTTGCCGCTGACTCCGTTCCGTACCGACGATTGGAAGGGTGTGACCGCGGACGCCAAGTAGGCGTGCAGGGTGTCTGAAAACCGCTGGCTGCATAGTGCCTTCAGCGGTTGTATGGGAAACCGCGTAATCGCCATCGTGCCGGCGGATTGCATAATGAAACAACCCGCGGCTTTTCGGGAGCCGCGGGTTGTTTGCGTTTGGGTGGTCACTGAATGGACGGTGGAACATTGTGCCACCGGGTTCGGCTATTGAAGGTCGTCTTCTTCGATCGGACCGACACCCGCGGGCTTTCCTGTCCACCAAGCGTCATCGCGATCCCAAGCGTTGCGTGGACCGGAGAACTCACCGTCGGATTCATCCTCGCGTTGCGGGGTCGGATCGGTATCGAACCAAACCCAGTTGAGATCGACTGGTTCGAGGTCGTCTTCGATGATCGGCGTGGGGCGTCGACGATGACGTTCCACTTTGGTCACGACAACCGGTTCGGGTTCTTCGTAAAACTCTTCGACTTCCTCGATCTCTTCGACGATTTCGGGTTCGGGTTCGGGTTCGGGGGCATCGGCAACGATCACTTCTTCGACGACTTCCTCTTCGAAGGGCTCTTCCTCGGCGACTTCTTCGATCTCCGGTTCTTCCCAAACCTCTTCTTCGATGATCTCTTCGATCACTTCTTCGGCGGGTTCTTCTTCCGGAACTTCGTCGACGATCTCTTCGACCGTTTCTTCAATGATCTCTGCAGGTGGTTCGGGCAATAGCACGGTGGCGACACCCGGCGTGCCTTGTTTCGGCAACAAGCGAACTTCGGCACTCACCTCGTGGAAGATGTCGACGATGTGTTCGTGACAGGTGAACATCATCACTTGATGGCCGAGTTCGGCAAAGTGTTGCAGCGTACGAACGGCATGGACGGCGCGGCGACGGTCGAAGTTCACCAACACGTCGTCCAGCACCAGCGGCAGCATCACGCCACGTCGGGCGTAGGCGGCGGCCAGGGCTAAACGCAGCGCGATGAAGACCGCTTCGCGTGTGCCACGGCTAAGGACTTCGATCGGCAACGCCTTGCCATCGCGGTTGTCGACGTTCAAGCGATTGGTGCCCAGCGGCGTCCAAATTCGCACGTACTTGCCATCGGTCAAGCTTTTCAAAAAGGTCGAGGCTTCGCGAAGCGTCTCGGGTTGGCGTTCCTTTTCGAACGTCGCACAGACTTCATCCAACAGCTTGCTGGTCATCCCCAAGGTCTGCCAACGTTCGATGCACTTGCGGATCTGAAGATCGATGCAGCCGAGTTCCAATTGGGCTTCGGTCAAGCGACGGTCTTCGGTCAATTGCTTCATCTCGGCGGTCAATTCGCCCTGGCGCGTCTGCAATCCACCGATCCGTTCCTTGGTCTGTTCGATCTTCTGGTTCAGCGATTCCCAGCGTCGATCGAGATCTTCCGCCTTCGCATCTTCCAAGGCGCGGAGCACTTCGTTGGGATCGATCTTGTTGCCGATCAACGAATCGAGCTTGGTCTGCGTTGCTTCCAGGTTCTGACGCATTTCCAGTAGCGAAGTCTTCCGGTCGACAAGCGCGTAGAACTGTTCTTGCGTCGCGACGCCACATTGAGCCCATAGCGAACGGCGGTTTTGTTCGTAGCGTTCGATCGCCCGAGCGTGGCTTGCGCTCGCCTTGCGGAACTGGGCGTCGTGCTCTTTCAATTCACGACGCTTCTTGATCCAGTGCTGTTGGCGTTCCAATTCCTGAATCATCTGGTTCAGTTGTTCCAACGGATCGCTTGGGATCCGTCGCGCGACGCGCGGATCGGACATGCGGGCCGGTTCGGCAGCCCGGCGCGAGTCGTTGCCGCGTCGCGATTGGCGGTAGTCGTCGGCATCTTCATCATCGTTGATGAAGTCTTTGACGGCTTGGATCGGATCTTTCATACCCTGTTGCGTGGCGGTGGCCAGTGCACTTTCGGGCTCTTCGTCGCCCAAAGCTTCGCGGTACAGCGATTCCACTCGCTTGCCGAGAGCAGCCAGTTCACGTTTTCGTTCGATCTTCTCGTCTCGCAATTCGTCGACGCGACGACGCGACGCTTGCAGCGTTTCGTAACCGTCGCTCATCTCGCGAATGCTCTTGGGCGAAAGCGATTCCGAAAGGCCCAGCTTCAGCAGCGTTCGCTTCCAGTCGGAGCGAGCCCGCTTCAGGCCTTCGACAGCTTCTTCGGCCCGTTTTCGAGCGGCTTTGTAACGTTGTACCAACGCTTGGTTGGCGTGGTACAGCGGCAGCGCGTCTTCTTGAGCTTGCAGTTCGGTGAGCGATTCACGCAACCGACTTTCCAACGTCCCGGCCCCCGAGGGGAGATCCTTCAAGATCTCTTCGTGCTCGCGTTCGGTTTCGCGGATTTGTTTACGGACCACATCGATCTGTCGTTCGGTATCGTGCAGGTCGCTGCTGGTGCCACGGTCGAACAGTTGACGTCCCATGTACCACATCGCCAGACAGGCCATGCCGATCAGCATCGAAAACATGCCGAAGGTTGGGTCGCGTTCGGCGACGTTCCAGATTCCGGTCGTCTTCACCAGGCCATAGATCAGGCCAACGCCACCGAACAGGAACGGGGCTGCCATGAAGATCGATCGATCGACGGGCAAGGCTTCGGCGGTGGTTAGGTTGATCGCTTCGTTTTCAAGTTCCTTGTGATGCCGGCGCAGCTTGTCCAGGTGCTCTTCGGTTTGAATCGCTTTGCGGAACCGCGCGATCACGGCGCCTTGCAGCTTGATCGATTCGTGCAGGTCTTCGTTTTGTAGATGACCGATTTTTTCGCGAAGCTGTTTTTCCTGGGCCTGGATCTCTTGGCGATCCTTCAGACTTTCGTCGCGGGCCTGTTTCGCTTGGAACAAAAATTCTTTGACCGTTCGCGCCGGTCCACCCAGCGTCGCCAGGGTGGCACGCGACAGATCGGGCATCTCCGACTTGGCACCTTCGATCAACGATTTGCGTTCTTCGTCGGTCAATCCCAAGCGATGCGCGTCGGCGTCGAGTTGCTGTTCGGCTTTCTCTACCTGCTTGTCGAGCTTGGCGATCTGATCGCGTAGGGCTTCGATCCAGGTTGCTTGTTGCGAAGCCGCTTCGATCCGCGATTGCAGATTCAAAAGGCGTTGACTCAGCGGAAGCGCAGCGGCCTTGTCGCGCAGTTCTCGCCGTTGGCGTTTAACCTCTTCCAGCTTCCCCTTGCGTTCTTCCACCTGGGCTTCGATGTGCACCAATTGCATCGGTGCGTCTTCGGGCAGGTCGAGGCCACGTTCGGTGCGTTCGATCTGCGCTTTGAGTTCTTGGCGTTTGAGCCACGTTTCCCGGGCGGTGGAGGCAACTTCGGTGACCCGCGCGTCGTGTTCCCATTGGCCCAGTTTGACCCGCAGGTGTTCAATCTCTTGGATCTGAGTACGGCGTTGCGTTGCCAGTTCGGCCCAGCGGCGGCCTCGTCGCGTGAGTTGATCGACCTCTTCGCGAAGACGATCGCGGCGGGCGATCAGATCGGCCAATTGCTGGCCGCTGCGGTTGGATGATTCCGTCCCCAGGACGTTGGCGCGGGCACCGCGCAGCTGACGCGTGACATCGACCAACGAAACGCGATCGAGGCCACTGGACAGTTTATACAGTTCATCGGCGGCGGAGGTGTCGTCGAGCGTGCCCAGTTCCTGCAGTTCGCGAAGTCCGATCGCAAACACGTTTTTGAAAATCGGTTCGTCGATTTGGCCCAACAGCATCTTCAGACGATGCTCCCCTTGGACCAAACCATCGGTGCCGGTCACGGTCAGGCTGCCGTTGCCATCGGCGTCGGTCAATTGGGCGCGTCGCCGCAATTCGTAGCCACCGCCGGGACCGGTGACGCGCAGCGCACCACCAGGTGATCCACCATGGACCGGTGGCAGGTAGCGCTCGCGGCGTTCGGTCGTAAATCCGTAGAGCATCGCGCGCAAGAACTGCATCAGCGTTGTCTTGCCAGCCTCATTGGGGCCGTAGAACAACGTCATGCCATCGGGCAGACTGTCCACGCTTAAGCCTGTCCAGACGCCGAAACCGTCAATTTGTAAATCTTTTACTTTCACCGGTAAACCTCCCTGTGACCGGTGGCGCGATCATTTCGCCATGATGAAACTATCGATACTCTTTGCCGTCACCTGCCATCGCTAACTTTGGTTTGCCGCCTCGCAGCAATTCCACCCCCAACAGTGTCGCGTGGTCCAAGGTCGCCGCCCGGCTGGCGGGATCCGCTTCGGTCAAGACCGCTGCCATCGCTGGCGGCAGTCCCTCATGTTCTTCGGTCAACGAATTCAATTGCAAATCGCGTCCGCCTGTCTTGCGATGGGTTCCGGCGGCACGCAGGAAATCGCCCAGGATGGTGTCTTCGTCGAGCCACGATTGCGGAAATTGGGGCGGCGCGATGACGTCCAGTTTGACCGACCAAGCCGCCGGACTGCCGTGTCCAAATTCGCGACGCAACCAAGACAACAGTTCCGTCGGATCGCCAGCGCCCATCGGCGAATCGGCCCCTAAATGAATTTCCCAGCCGACCAACAGGTGTCGGTCGCCGTTCTCGTGTTGAAGCCGCGCGATCCGTTGGGACAACAGGCTGCGCAAGTCGCTGCTGGTCCCCAGGTCGGCGCCGCCCAGTTCCACGTTGATGTAGCGGAAGCTGTCCGATTCGACAAAGTGAACGCGGCTGCTGCCATCGGCGTCGATGTCGACCAAATGGAAGCCATGTGCTCCGGTTTCGGCCAAACTGCGGCCCTGAGGCGATCCGCAATAGTTGGCGCCAACGCCTGCGGCACCCTCCAGCGAACGACGTTGATGTTCGCCGCCGAGTGCCCAATAATCGAAGCGGCCTTCGGCTAGTGCGGTTGCATCGCTGCTGCCATAGCCGAGCGCGATGGTGAACTCTTCGACCGGGTCGTGCCGGAAACTGGGCACATGTAACCCGCTGCGTCCGTCGTTGCTGCGACCGACCACGACGGCGATCGTGTCGCCGGCGCGACGCACGTAGGCTTGTTCGGAGCGGTCCTTGGGAAAGACGGTTACGTTCGGGGGCAAGGCGAGCCCGTCGCCCAATTTGGCAAGGTCGTCGACCTGCCCGGTCGTCCAGAAGACTTGGATGTTTTGTTGATGTAGCTGTTCAAACTGTTCGACCAGCATCGCCATGCCACGCGGGCCCGCGGTGATCGGATGGAACAGGTCACCCGAGAGTAGGACGAAATCGACGTTTTCGAGAACCGCGGTTTCAAAGACGGTGGCGGCTGCCTTCCAGCTAGCGCCCGCCATCGCTTCACGCAGATGCTGGGGTACTTCGTCCAAGTCGCCCAATGGGCGTTCTAGATGAAAGTCGCTGGCATGTATAAATCGAAAGGATTCACCAGTCATCGTTCCCTCCTGGCCCGATCGGTTTTCAAACTTACCACGTCTGCCACAGCCATGCGGCGCGCTCTGTCGGTATTATCAGTTGCAGAGTTTAACGAAAGTTTGGATTCTTTTCCAAGATCTGTTTTGGGACATAACCGAAATCGAGGGCAGAAAATTTACATTCTGAATGCTAGCAACAGGGCGACCTGGTGGCGACGCCGAGCGTTTTAGCCCGGCATCACCGCTCCGACATCAATGATGTGTCGGTGAGTATTGTGTTAAGAATCGTCGCGCTGAATCCCTCTGCGGACGGGGGTGAAAAGTCGCAGTGAGATCGGATAACCGTGCAAATTGCTGGGTTTGAGTAATTCGCAGGTTCAGCGTGGGTGGTTTGGTGTCTCAGTTCAGGTTGTTGAAGCGACCCTGAAAAGAACTACACTCGACCAACCAACCCGACATCCGAGGGGCGACGGACTACGTCGCGGTTGTCATCAATCTCTTTTCAAATCAATGGGAGTTCGGATGGACATTGTGGCACCGGAAGAAAGCGCCGAGCATTCTCAATCGGCGTCGGACCACGGTACATGGCGGCAGTGGCTGCTGGTTGCCGGACTTGTCTATGTTCTCATCTGCGCTGTCGGTCTGATCGGATCGGGCTTTAAGACCGCGACCGGTAGCCAAGCGAAAGAGATGTTCGAATTTGCCACGAATCCGTTTGCCGGTTTGGTGGTCGGAACGGTGGCGACGGCGTTGATTCAGTCCTCTTCGACGGTCACGTCGATCATTGTCGGTTTGGTTGCCGGCGGTTTGCCCGTCTCGGTCGCCGTGCCGATGGTGATGGGGGCGAACATTGGCACGTCGATCACGAACACGATCGTTTCGTTGGGACACGTCCGTGAGAAGAAAGAGTTTGCGCGGGCGTTTTCCGCGGCGACGGTTCACGACTTTTTCAACCTTCTGTCGGTTGTGATTTTTTTGCCGCTGGAGATAGCGTTTGGGTTCCTTGAGAAAATTGGCAGCGCGCTAGCGGGAGTCTTTGTCGTCGGCGATTCGTCGATGAACAGTATGAATTTTGTCAAAGCAGCGACCGCGCCGGTCGTCGATTCGTTCAAGAACGCCGCGGCCAATCTGGGGACCACCGGAGGCGGGATCGCGTTGATTCTTGTCGGGATCGTGCTGATCTTTCTGTCGATTCACTTCGTCGGCAAGCTGCTGAAGACCTTGATGGTTGGGAAGGCGAAAGAGTTGATGCACGCCGCGATTGGCAAGGGCCCGATCTCGGGCATCTGCTCGGGAACATTCGTCACGATTCTTGTGCAATCGTCGTCGACAACCACTTCGTTGATGGTGCCGCTGGCCGGTTCGGGGGCGTTTGGTTTGAAGGAGATCTATCCGTTCACTCTGGGTGCCAATATCGGTACCTGCATCACCGCACTATTGGCGGCCACGGCGGTCGATGGCAACACGTCGGCGGCACTGCAGATCGCCTTCATCCACTTGACCTACAACGTGCTTGGGGTAGCGGTCATCTATGGAATTCCACTGCTTCGCTATCTGCCCGTCAAGGCGGCGGAGTGGTTGGGGGATACCGCTTCGGAAAACAAAATGGTCGCGTTGGTCTACGTCTTGGGCGTGTTCTTTGTCATCCCGGGCATGTGCCTTGGTGTCAGTAGCATGCTGTAACGGAACGATGCACCGTCCCGGAACCCTCTCTTTTTTGCCCCGTTTAAGGCTTCGCGGCGCACGCATTTGTGCACGCATTTTTATTCAAAGGACGTGTCATGTCGGAATTGCCCCGGATGTCTGTCAAGAGTCTGCGCGATCTGATCGCAGATACCGAAACGACCCTGAAAGATCTCAATACCGAATTGCAACGTCGTGAAATAGCGGCTCAGGAAATGGAGATCGAGCATCTCGAAGACCACATGAAACATGCCCAGTTATCGCTGCAATCGATTCGCGATTTTCTGGCCATTCTTGTGAATGAGTATCGGTCGCGGCATTAGTTCTCGCGGCGCGGTCGGCAGTTTGTCGATTGGGGCGACCGAGGCTAAAAAACGCCGGCGCCAAAGCTGTCGTCATTGCCACCGCCACCACGCTGCGAACTGGTTTGTCCGTCGGGGCGTTGGTGGAAATGAGGTGCCGGCGGCGGCAGCTTTTCCGGTAAATTCTTCGCCTGCGGTTCGGCATAGGCGGCCACATCGACGTTGTCGCTGTCGAAGTCGTCGTCGTAACGCGAACGGTACCCGGGCTGTTGGGCCCGCTGAAGTTCCAGCTCGAATTCTTCGATCACGTGCCGTTGGATCTGTTCACGGCACTCCGAATTGATCGGATGGGCGACATCGGCGTACAGTTTTTGCGGGCCGTCGTTTTCGCCGCCGCTACGTTGTTTGGTTCCGCACTGGTTGCAGTATGGAGCTCGCAGGTAGTTCTTGTGGCCGCATCGGTTGCAGTGGCCTGTCAGTTTGCGGCTGGGCATCGCAACAAAAGGGCCGTTCATGCCGTCGATGATTTTCAGATCGCGAATCACAAAACAGGAATCAAACGTGATCGAGCAGAATGCCCGCAAGCGATCCTCTGAGTTTTCCATCAACTTGACACGTACTTCGGTGATTTCCACTGTCCGACCCTCCCTAACCGAGTGCTATAAAAATGATCCCAGATCCCGCGAAGGGTTGGCAATCTGAACCGATTCCGCTGCGAATGCGATGCCGACACCAGTGGCTTGCAATTGGTGCGCGATGCGAGAAGCGGTGGCCGCGTTCGGACAAATCCCAAAACACGCTGAACCACTGCCGGTGACCTGGTATCCCAAAACCGATGTCCGACGAATTGCGGTAAGCACCCGATCGATCCAGTCGCTGGTCGCACGGGATGGATCGGCCAGCCGGTTGAGTAGTTGACCGGCGATCCGCGCGGCGCGTCCGGAGACCATCGCGGCAAGCATCGCCGTCGCAGAGACCGGCTCAGGCGGAACCTGGCAACGGCGATAGACCTCTACCGTTGAAACGCTTGCCGGTGGATGGACGACGACAAAGTGCAGTTTTCCGCCAACGGGGATCGACGCGATTTGTTCGCCTCGGCCGGTGGCTATTGCCGCTGTCATCGGGCCATCGGAGGCCCCAAAGAAGAACGGGATATCGCTTCCCATTTCGCCAGCCAGTTGAAGCAAGCGAGGCTCATGTGGGGCGATGTCACACAGCTGCGCGGCAGCTCGCAATGCGGCGGCGGCGTCGCTGCTGGCGCCTCCCATTCCCGCCCCGGCGGGGATCGTTTTGGCGACGGTTGCGCGAAAACCTTTGGCGATAGAGAACCTTTGGCGGAATTGTTCCAACGTTCGGGTCACGAGGTTGTGTTGTGAGCTTGGCAACGCGGCGACGGTTTGTGCACCCCGATAGCGATGGACGACCACGGCCTGATTTGGAAGCCAATGGCAATCGACGTGCACGTCGTCGGTTTCGGTAAACGCCATACGGACACGATCGAAGCGATTGATCGCCACCATGACCGTTTCGAGTTCATGGAATCCATCGGCACGACGCTCTCGCAGTTCCAGAAACAGGTTCAGCTTGGCGGGGGTCAAGATCTCAACCGCAGGGGGTTGGTTTGCGAGCATGTCAAGTTGCTACCTAGCTTCAATGATGTTCATGCCACCAACAAAACGATTGGGCGAGCGGATAAGGAGGTGAATCAAGTGCCCAACGGCCCGCCGGCAACGCGTGTCCCATTCCCTTCAATTTGCAGATCAAGTCAATCGCGCGGTGCCAGCAAACCTAAGCTCGGATTGTACGCGGTTCCATCGGAGGGTCAAGAAAACAAACCGGCCGTTAAGGTGAGGATCTTCGACTTTACGGTAAACCGACGCGGCCTATCTTCTCCAGGTTGCCTAGTCTGGTGTGGTGGCTCGGTGATTGTGTTTTTCGAGTGGTTCTGGCAGCCGATGCGATCGGTAGGGCGCGTGTCACTCTGTGCGGTTGGCGTCGCCTTGGGGCCACAGCGCCAGGGCATTCGCCGCCAAGACCAGTGCGCCGCCGATGACCAGTGGCAGGCTGAACGTCTCGTTGGCGTAGGCGATCGTGCAGCATCGGCTGAGCGTTGTCGGCAAGGTCATCGCCCAAAGCGAAGCGAAGACTGGTTCGAGCGTGTAGATCACGGCGGCTTGCCCCGCGGAGATCATCGGTTGGTACTTGTTCATCCATGCAAAGGCGAGAAACGACGGGATCGCGCAGAGAAGGCTGATCATAAAATAGAAGGACGGTTGCGCGGCGAGCCCCGTCCAGCCGCCAGCGGCCGATTCGGGAACGTAGGGCTGCAAGCCCGCGTATACGATCAACGCAAGCAGTGCGGTGGTGGCAAACATGCTGGGCGTGAACGCGATCGATTCGTAGCATTTGCCGAATCGATCCAACAGTAAAATTTGTGCGCTGAAAAAGAAGACCGAAAGGAGGGTCAACCAGTCCCCGATCGTCCAGGTTTGTCGCATGTCGGGAGCGAGGCCGATCCGCCCTTGGCGAAGTTCGATCACTCCCGCGAGGATGGCGACACCGAATAATGCCAGCAGCGCACCGGCGATTACGGTTGGCCGCGGTATCTGCCGTTTGAGGATCGCGGAGATGATTGGTGTGACCACGACGACCAGGCTGGTCAGGAAGCCACTTCGCGAGGCGGGGATCGTTCCCAGGCCAACGACTTGCAAAATCAACCCCAGCACAAAGACGGCACCGATTGCCGCCCCGGCCAAGAGATGGGCCATCTGCACTTGGCGCAGCGTGTTGCGAAAAAAGACAAGGTACAGCAGGAGTGCGATTCCAAACCGGATCCCGATCATCCAGGCGGCCGCGGAGGTGCGCAACATCGACGATGCGGTGAGATGTGTCACCGAAAAGTGCTCGTCGACCTGCATGTTCAGGCACTTCATCATTGGAAACGAAAGCCCCCACAGGCTGTTGACCAGCACCAATGCGACGATGGCACGTCGTCGATCACTCGATTGGGCGGGGGCGAGCATCGTGTTGACCCAAGAGGATGGTCGGCAGGGGATGGCAAAAGTTCCGATCTTAACGATTGCCGATTTCTTTCCCAGCCGACTTGCCTGCAGAACCGACAGGTTCCGCACCTTCGCGGCCTCTGTGATTTGTGCTCGCAAATCAATCCGATAGTAGAGCGTACGGTGGCTGCACGAATTTTGAGGCGCAGCAAAAGGGGCGGTTCCCCGGATCATCGCCGTCCAGACGCATCGGTTCACCGTCCTTTAGCAACGGTTTGTTTCGGAAGGGAAGACGTTGGAAAAATCAAAGTTCGAAACCAGTTTGCGAAGATGTGCGGTCTTGTTGATGAGCCTGTCGACCAAGGCGGCCACGATCGTGATGTCGCGACTGACGACGGCTCAGGTCGAAGCGATCAGCCTGGAGATCGCGCGGATGGAATCGGTCGGCGGGGCCGAGCAAGAAGATGTGATGCATGAGTTCATGGGAACCAAAACGAGTGCCCTGAACGTCAGCTGTGGCGGCTTGAACCTCGCCAAAGAATTGATTCGCCAAGCGATGGGAAACGATGCCGATCCGGTGATTCAACGGATCGAACAATCGATCGAACAGAAACCGTTCGCCTTTGTCCGCCGGATCGAACCTCGGAATCTGATCCAATTTGTCCAGGACGAACATCCGCAGACGATCGCGCTGATCTTGAGCCATCTGCCTGAAGGCTATTGCGCCGAGGTCTTGTCGGGGCTGGATCCCGAGAAGCAATTGGAAGTGATCCAACGGATCGCGGTGGTGGGAAGCGCCGACACGCTGGCGATGGCCGATCTCGAACGCGGGCTGGAAATGCGGTTGGCCAGTTTGGTTAACGGAACCAACCTGCATGTCGGTGGCGTCGAGCACGTGGCGGGGATCTTGAATGTCTCCGAACGCTCCGTCGAACGGACGATTATGGAAGCCCTGGCCGAGGAGGAGCCCGAACTGGTCGACGAGATCCGGCACTTGATGTTCGTCTTCGAAGATATCGCCAAGATGGGAGACAAGGATATCCAATCGCTGTTGAAGAACGTCGAAGCGAGCAAGTGGGCCTGTGCGTTGAAGGGTTGCAGCGAGCCGTTGGTCAACAAGGTGATGAAGAACATGAGTTCCCGCGCCGCCGACAATCTCCGCGAAGAGATGGGCTTCCTCGGTGCTGTCCGCGTCTCCGATGTCGAAGCGGCTCAGCAGGGGATCGTCGACATGGTCCGCACGCTCGAAGACGCCGGCGAGATCTCGCGTCCGACCGGCGAAGAGGAGGAGGAGTTTGTCAGTTAGGGGCCAGTCCGGGGTAGACGATCTTGCTCTCCAGGGCGATCACTTTTTCCTTAGGGCCTGTCGCGATCATGTCCAACAATCGCTGCAGCTTTCTGTGGGTGACAAGGGTGGTGGTGACCACAAATCCACTCGACGAACCACTTTCGGTTTTAATTGCGCGAATCACGCTGGGGCCGCCCAATTGCTCCCACGTGTCGGGGTCGACGATCGCAATCAGCATCTCGACCGAATTGTAATCCGCCTGCAGTCCCGTCTCTTGCGACCAATAAATCCGCGTTAAAAGCTTCGTGTTGGCGTCGTCGTGCGTCGTGATGACAAGGTGTTCACTTTCAATTGTGTAGGTCAGGTCGACGCTGTCGAGAACGATCGAGAGTGCCGATTCTAGACGGACATTCTGGATGTTGGAGTCCAATGGAATATCGGAGGACAAGCCGATATCATCCAAGGCGCGACGGTTGATGAGGATGGGAATCCCCACCTTGTCCGATAGGACGGTCGCAACGTTTTCGAGCGGTTCGTCGATGAATTGTGCATCGACACGTGCTTGCAACGCCGCCTCAATTCTCTTGCCAGTCACCGGTTCATTGTCAGTTCCCGCTGCTGTCGGTGGAGTCGATTGGTTAGCATCGAACCCGTCTTTCGAATCGTCCGACGTTGGAGACTCGGGGCGGGCGGGTTTCGAAAACGGGTCGGGCGGCGTCGCTAACGGAGGTTCGTAGAAAGGGTTGGCATCCACAGCGGGGGCGAGCGAGGATTGCGCGATTCCCTCGTTCGATGCTCCCTGGATGAAGAAGGATGTAATCACAAGCGTCGCGATCGTTTTGGCTTTCATGACCCAAAGCTCCTTTGTGTTAAGCAAGGGTGCCTGCACTGCTGCGAAGTTTGGCATCGCCAGTCATCGCCAGCGGAGAGTAGACACGGGGCGGACAAGTGAGTTGATCTTCCCGTTGGGGGGAAGACGCCACCATGCAGAGCGTGCATTAGTGCAGTCGTGCGGGCAGAATGCACGGAAAAAACGCGAATTTCTTCGGAATTTGAGACCAAACGTTTTCACCCAAGCGTTGACCATGAGCGTGCTAAGGGGGGACATGTTTGTCACAGCCGGTGCAACCGTGCCCGTTAGAATAACCTACTGTCGACACCCCCGCTTATGGCGAGGTTGGTTCGGTATCCAATTCAACGGCGTCGTTGTTGGCTTATTTTAAGCTTAGAGATTGTTTAAAACGGTAGCCCCCCTGCATATTCCATTTTTTGTATTTTCATTGTTTGCAAATGTGTGTCGCCATTGCCATCGCGTTGTCGCGAACCACGCACCTGCCTGAACACGAGGAATTCCGATGTCTCATGCTCACCTGCCCGCTGCACGTTTCTCCATCCCTTCCTGGCCCGCCTGGGTTCAGATGATTGTCGCCTGCTTCGCGGGTTCGCTGGCGGGGGGGTACATGGCTGCAAAGGTCGCCGTATCGCGCAGTGACGAATCGATTCGTCAACAGATGGAGATGCGGTCGATCGATCGTTTCGTTTCGTTGGGAGGAGAAGTGCTTCGCGATGGCGAGCAATTGAGTCCGATTGGAATGCCCGTTTTGCGAGGGCTTGGGTTCTACACGATCAAATCCGCAAACGATGTCCGTCAGGCGATCTTGTTCGGCGGCATGCTGCCGGGGATTTCGCAGCTGCACTTTGCCCCCTTTGGGGTCAATCGTGTGGGGGCTGGGGTCACCGATGGGGATGTCTTACGTTTCGCCAACCGCAACTTCAAGAACATCGAATACCTGGACCTTTCCAATTGCCGCATCGAGGACGCTTCGGTAATCCAGCCGATGGTCAATCTGAAACGCTTGCGGCTGGCCAACAATCCGCTGACGAAAAATGGCGTCGAATCGCTGAGTCTGCTTGATTCGGTGGTCGAACTGTGGATCGGCTGGCCCGACCGAACGCTGAGTCCTGACAGTATGTACCGCGGGGCGGAGTTGCGAAAAACACTGGTCCAAGCGTTGACCGAAATGGACAAGCTGCAAAAAGTTCACCTCTACGACGACCTGCAATTGACGCAAAGCGAGAAGAACCAGTTGGGGAAGTTTGAAGTGGTCAAAGCATATATGAATTAGCCGGCAACCGGCGGGCTGATCGTAGACGTCGCCGACAAGTTTGTGGATAATAAGTCGCTCGCAAACGTGTGGATTCTGCCGGAATCCTCGCCGCTGTGAGTTTGAACCCACCTGTCTGTACTGTCGATCGAGAGGATCCTCCGCATGAGATTGTCGTTGTTAATAATTGCTTTGGTGTCCGCGCTCTCCGCCTCTGCGGCGGAGGTCAAGTTGGAGAAGGGGGATCACATCTGCCTGATCGGCAACGAGTTGGGCGAGCGGATGCAGCACCATAATTATTGGGAATCGCTGCTGCACCAAAGCTTCCCCCAGCACGAACTGACCGTTCGCAACCTCTGCTTCCCCGGCGACGAGCCGATGGATCGGATCCGTTCGAAGAACTTTGGCGATCCCGATTCGCATCTGACCCACAGCAAAGCGTCGGTCGTGATGATGTTCTTCGGTTTCAACGAATCGTTTGCCGGTGAAGAGGGACTGGCGGAGTTCACCGACCAGATGACTCAATTGGTCAACGAGACCAAGGCGAAGGATTATAGCGGCAACGGCTCGCCAAAGATCATCCTCGTTTCGCCGATCGCGTTCGAGAAGACCGGCGACAAGAACCTTCCCGACGGCAGCCAGCACAATCCGCGGTTGGAGATGTACACCGCGGCGTTGGCTGATGTTGCGAAGCAGACCGAGGTGGGCTTTGTCGATCTGTTCCATCCGTCGCAAAAGCTGTTCGAATCGCGTGACGAAAGACTCACGCTCAACGGTTCGCATCTAAACGAAAAGGGCTACCAAGCGTTGGCTCCCGCGTTTGTCAGCGCGATGGGAGGCAGCGACGCCGCCGAGATCAATCCCGAACTGAAGGCGGAAGTCGACGACAAGAACTTTCATTGGTGGCACCGCTATCGCGCCGTCAACGGTTTTTCGATCTACGGCGACCGCGGTTTGGCGGGCAAAGACGGGACGCGAACCTACAACAATCGCGACGTCATGGAACGCGAACGGGCGATCCTGGATCAGATGACCGCCAACCGCGATGCCCGGATCTGGGCGATCGCTCAGGGCCGCAGCGTGCCTGAGGAAGTCGACGACAGCAACACGCTGCCCTTTATCAACGTCACCACCAATGTCGGCGGCGCCGATGATCCGAACAAAAAGCGTGGCAAGTTGGGATCGTTGGATTACCACTCCGCCGCCGAACAACAGAAGATGTTCGAATTGGCTGATGGACTGCAGATCGAACTGTTTGCCTCTGAAGAACAGTTCCCCGAACTTGCGAATCCCGTCTCGTTGCAGTTCGACAACAAGGGGCGACTGTGGGTTTCGACGATGGCTTCGTATCCGCACTGGCAACCCAAGAGCAAACTGGACGACAAGCTGCTGATCCTGGAAGACATCGATAACGATGGCAAGGCGGACGAGTGCAAGGTCTTTGCCGGCGGCTTGCATCAACCGACCGGGTTCGAGTTGGGCAAGGGAGGCGCTTTCATCGCCCAACAGCCCGACATTTTGTTCGCTCAAGATCTCGATGGCGATGACGCTGCCGACACCGTGATCCGCAAGCTGGCGGGCTTCTGCTCGGCCGACTCGCACCATGGCATCTCCGCATTTGAATGGGGCCCTGGCGGGAACCTCTACTTTGAAGAGGGAACCTTTAAGTACTCGCAGGTCGAAAGTCCGTACGGCCTGAATCGCTTGCACGAAGCGGGCATCTGGCAATATCACCCCGTGACCGAACGGTTTGGCGTGCACGTCAGCGTTGCCTTCTCGAACCCTTGGGGACATGTCTTTGATCGCTGGGGCCAGAACTTCATCGGCGATGCGTCACCCGGCTTCAGCTACTGGGCTGCACCGATTTCCGGCAAGATCCAATATCCGATGAAACACCCCGGCGGATCGCAGCATCGTCGTGTCGCGAATCTGGAAACCAGTGGCGGAACCGCCGGTGGCGATCCCAAGTTCGCGCTGCCGACGCTCTATCCAAAGCGAACGCGTCCGCTGGGCGGATGTGCGATGATCTCCAGCCGTCACTTCCCCGATGAATGGCAAGGCAACTTCCTGGTCACCAACTGCATCGGCGACCGCGCGGTTTTGAACCACAAGATCACCGAAGACGGTTCGGGATTCGTTGGCGTGGAAGTCGAAAAAATCGTCGAAGGGAAAGACGGCAACTTCCGCCCCGTCGACTTGCAGATCGCCCCCGATGGCTCGCTTTACGTCGTCGATTGGCACAACGCGTTGATTGGACACCTGCAGCACAATCTGCGCGATCCGAGCCGCGATCACAGCCATGGCCGCATCTGGCGGATCACGCACAAGACGCGTCCGTTGGTCGAGCCTGCGAAGATCGCCGGCGAGCCGATTCCGGCGCTGTTGGATCTGCTGAAGCTGCCCGAAGATCGAACTCGCTACCGCGTGCGACGTGAGTTGGCCGAGCGCGATCCCGCGGAAGTTGTTGCGGCGGTGAACCAATGGACCGAAAACTTGGATCCATCGGATGCCGATTATGAGCACCAGCTGACCGAAGCGTTGTGGGTTTGCCAAACGCATCACGCGATCCAGACCGAACTGTTGGACCAAGTTCTGAACGCCAAGGATCACCGGGCACGAGCCGCGGCGACACGCGTCGTGTCATTCTGGGCCGACGATCTGGACAGCCCGATCGAATTGTTGACCCCACGGATCAACGACGAACATCCACGCGTCCGCTTGGAAGCGGTCCGAGCGCTCAGCTTCCTCAGCGGCGATGAAGCTGCCGAACTGGCGTTGGAAGTGCTGAACCACGACGTCGACGATGCGTTGCAGTACACGTTGGAAGAAACGCTGCGTCAGTTGGAACAATAACCGACGCAGCCGCTGCATGCAGAAAACGCGTGACCCGAAGGGTCACGCGTTTTTTATGCCCACAGCCACCGACAAATAGCGGCCGTGCTCCCTGCATTTTGTCGCAACTGCATTTGCCTTGAACGCTCTAGTTCGTGATAGAATGGGTGCATGTCTCAATCAATCGAAACCTATGACGACGCCATTCTCTCGAATCTCAGCGGAACCCTGTCGCCTCAGGCGGCCGAAGGTATTTTGTCCCTCGGCTTCTCCGAGGATCAGCGTCGGGTGATGAGGCTGCTGGCGGAGAAAGCTCGTGCGGGTGAGCTCACGGAAGATGAACGCGAGCAGGCGACAAGTTTTGAGCGGATCAGCAGTCTGCTTGGAATTCTTCAATCGCGTGCACGTGTCGCTTTGCGGAACGCCGGGACATGAGCCTCTCGGTCGCCTTGCGCCAGACGTCTGGGAGCGTGCGGGCAACTGTTGCGAGTACTGCCAAATGCCGCAGGATTACGATCCGGCGACATTTGAAGTCGACCATATTGTTCCGGGGAAGATGGGGGGCGAATCGGTCGAAGAGAACCTTGCCCTGGCTTGTTTTAAGTGCAACAACCACAAGGGTCCCAACATCGCGGGTATTGATCCGGTGGATGGCTCAAAAGCGTTCTTGTTCGACCCGCGAAATGACAACTGGAGTCAACACTTTATTTGGGATGGACCGCTCCTCCTTGGCCTGACCTCAAAGGGGAGGACAACGGTTGCCCTGCTGCAAATAAATGTTGGTCACCGCGTTTCGCATCGTCGCCAACTGATCACCGAAGGCGTTTTTCCATTGAGCAAGAAATCGTAACTTCGATTCCCATCGAAGCGAGCGATTCAATTGGCATCAAACGTCAGCATGACGTTGCCGCACTTTTCGCCGGTCAGGACGTAACCGAAGGCGTCGCGGATTTCTTCCAGCGGATATTGGCGGTCGATCAGTGGGGCAAACTTTCCCTCGGTCAGCAATGCGCCCATCTGCTGCATGCTGGCAGCGATGTTGGTTGGCAATGGGAAGCGAACGACTTTGCCCCGCAGGCACGGAGTCATCAGAGCGAGCAGCGGGTTCTGGCAGCCCCAGCCGAGTTCCGAAGAGATGTAGACGCCGCGGGGTAGCAGTAGGTGTCGGCAACGACCAAAGCTACTCTTGCCAACCGCATCGAGGACCGCGTGAAATCGGGTGCTGGTTTGACGGAAGTCTTCGCGCTCGTAATCGATGATCTCGTCGGGATTGAGCGTCTCGACTCGCGGAATATTGGCGGTGCCGCAGACCGCGGTGACGATCACGCCTTTGTTTTTTAACAGTTGGACGACCGCCGATCCGATCGCTCCCGAGGCGCCGTTGACCAGCACGCGGTCCCCTTGGTGTACCTGCAAGCGTTTGACGAAGTTGGCTGCGTAGTGAGCCGCTTCGAGACTCGCCGCCGCATCGACGAACGAAACTCCAGCTGGCATCTTCGCGACGTTCTCGCGTCGGCCGGCGACCAGATACTCCGCGTGCGAACTGAGTCCTTCGTCGTGAAAACCCCAGACGCGGTCGCCGATCTCAAATTCATCGACCTCCGCTCCAACAGCGACGACTTCGCCGGCAAAGTCGGTCCCGGTTGTCGCTCGCTTTGGATGGATCCATCCGGTCATCGGTCGCATGATAAACGGCTTCGCCATCAAGACGGCGCAGTCGGTGCGATTAACCGTTGTCGCGTGGACGCGAACCAGCACTTGATCGGGCCCGCAATCGGGACGATCGATCGCACGAATCTCCAAGACCTCCGGCGGTCCATAACGGTGGCGTACTGCCGCTCTCATCGGTTCTGGCATGGTTCTCGATCGACGTTATGGTCTCAAAATTGCGACTCAATTGACGGCCGTATTATGGCTATGGAGCCTCCATACTTCCACCGGCCTGTGTCGGCCTCCGGCCTTTCGGTGATGGCGCTGCATTCGGTCCGGAGGCTTACGCCTCCGGCAGTTCGTTTGCCGGCCTCCGGCCTGAAAACAAACGTAGGTAGGCGTGAGAGGAATCTTGATCCCAATGCCGTCCTGAGCCCAGCCGATTCAGTCACGCAGTGCGGTCGATGTCAGACGCTCGTGGGCTGCCAAGACGCAAATCGCCCCAGGCCGAAGGCTTATACACGGCCAGCCAGCGGTGTAAGCCGCCGGATTCAGGAAGGCAATCTGGATCTAAGGCCGAAGGCCGTCACATGACTTGCCGGCGGTGTAAACCGCCGACTCCAGTAGGGCACATTGGAACCCAGGCCGAAGGCCGACACACGACCTGCCGGAGGTGTAAGCCTCCGGACCCAAAGCTGCAACAAAAATGGAAGGCCGGAGGCCGACACATGGATGTACTGCTCTGTCAGCCCCTGTTCCATCCGCTACCGCGTGCAGCGATAAACAAACGCAGGAGGCAGGTTGCGCCAGACCGTGGGGCTGTATTCGACGGTCGAGAAGTAATCGCCCAGGCGTCGCTTGAAGCGTTGGCCGGCGGGCAACAGCAAGCCTTGCCAGTAGGCGAACGTAGCGAATTGGCCACCCGGTCGCAGCACCTGCATCATCGCGTCGATGCACTCCCGCTGCAGCGTATCGGGGAACGAAGCCCAAGGCAGTCCGCAGACGATCGCGTCGACTTGTTCGATGCCGCGAGCTTGGCACAGCGCGACAACGTTGGCGACGCTCTCTTCGACGACGTCCACCTCGGGCAGCTTCTGTTGGACGATCGCGACCAATTCGGGATCGCGTTCGATCGCGAAGAACTTGGCGTCGGGATGCAGTTTCTGGACGACATGTTTCGTGAAGACGCCGGTTCCCGGTCCGTATTCGACGACGCCGCGAGCCGATTCCCAATCGAACCAGCCGACCATGGTTTGGGCGAGTTGTTCGGAACTGGGGGCGATCGCGCCAACCGCTCCCGGCTGACGCAGGAACGATTTTACGAATTGCAGCGAATTGTTTCCCAACAGATCGGTCCGTTGCTTGAAGAAAGGAGGTGGGGCGTCGAGCGGCCGCGTTTCGCAGCTGCTGCCGAAATGATAACTCCCCATCGCCTCCTCGGCGACCGCACTGGCCGAGGCCGCCGGCCTACCGGTTCCTAGCAAAACCGCAGCGCTTCGCGGCGCCAATGCGTTTACGCGGTTACGGCGCGGCGATTCAAGCTGGCGAGGATGCTATCGAGATCCAATGGCTTGCTGTGAAGCGATTCAAAGCCGGCCGCTTGTATCGCATGCCACGTCTCGACGCGCGGGCTGCTGACCAGCCAGTGATGTCGAGCGGTTCCAGCGTGAGCGGCAACTGCGGCGGCTTGAGCTTGCCAGTCGTCGAGCGTCGCGATCACCGAATCGTCCCACAACAGATCGCTGTACGGACCTGCGACCGCTAATTGCTGCGGTGCGACGGCGACGCAGGGGATGTTGGCGTGACGCAGCGAATCGACAACTCCCGACCCAATCCAACGGCTGCGACTGACGATCCCGATGCAACCCGATGTTGTCGGTGCCGATGTAGATGCTTGGTGATTCAGGCCGCTCCACGCGACCAATTGGAAACTCCAGCGGTGCCAGTAGATGCGTTGGCAATGGGGCCAGGGAGTTCCGGTCCGTTGCTCCCCTTCGCACAAACTGCCCAGCAGCGTGGCGTAGCTGGCAAGCGGGTATTGTTGTTGCAATGCGCGAAACGTTGCGGCGGGCTGCGGTTGCCGGTCGGGTCGCGCGATGAGGATGTGTGGGATCGAACGCGCGACGGGTTGTTCAATTGCGGCATCGATTGAATCGCGATGTTTGCATTGGCCCGATTCGATAGCCCAGGTCCACGCATCTCGAAATTCGGGATGTTCGTTGTCGCCGATCCACAGCATCATACTTCGTCGATCCGTTCTTCGACGTCCAGGATCGCTTGCCGCGCCGCCGCGGCATCGGGAGCTTCTCGCAATTGTCCGAGGAAGATCTCGTCGGTGATCATTCGGCTGATCCGAGACAGGATTCGCAGGTGAATGCGATCGTCGTAGGAGGCCAGCAGGAAGAAGACGTCGGTCAGTTGGCCGGTATCGGAGAAGGGAAGCGGTTGCGACGTGCGGCCCAAGGCGACGACGGAATCGGCCAGGATCGAGGTTTGCGGTCGCCGCGGGTGCAACAACGCGACACCGCAGTCGAGCGCCGTCGGATGCAACTCTTCACGCGCTTTGACAGCCTCGGCCATCGCGGCGGGATCCCAAAGCATTCCGCCGCCGGCTGCAAGTGAGGACATCGAACGAATCACCGACGCTTTGGTGCGAGCCTGCAAAGGAACTTCGATCACGTCCAGCGAACAAAAGCTCGCGATCGTGATGTCGTTATGGATATTGTCGGCCCGCGATAACACGGCGTCGACCTTATCGAGTTGTTCCAAATCGCTGGCCCCGATCTGTTGTTCGAGCCAATGGTGGACCTCGGCTTCGGAAAAGATCCATCCTCCACTTACACGGCGTCCCGGTAGACGGCCTCGTTGTGCCATCTTGTTGACTTGATCGGGCGTCAGGTGCAGGTAAGCGGCCAGTCCAGCTACATCAAAATTTTCTTCGGACATCTGCTAGCATTTCGCTGTAAGTCGTTACGCGGTCGAGGGATTGGGGTTGCATTGTCGTGTGATCGGCAATTATTGTCCAGTGAACCGTCTCGATTCGGGTTGACGAACTGGTGCGGATGTAAAGAATCAATTCGACCCAGGACTTTGGATCGGGACATCGGAAGCCCCGCAAACGACGGATCGTTTGACTTCCGGTAACGCGATCTTCACAAAACGTCCAACTTATCTAGGCAAGGAGGCCGACGATGGATGTGGCGAAGCGAATCGGTTCCCAAGATGTCAGTTTGCGTCAGCTGTTCCCCGCAGCACGCATGATCTCGACCCCCGACATGACCGTGCGACGGTGTTCGGCCGACGCATCGGATTGCTCTCCCGGCGACGTGTTTGTCGCCGGCATCGACGATACCCCCGCCGACGAAGCTGCGGCTGAAGCGGTTGCCGGCGGTGCGATCGGAATTATCACCGAACAATTGTTGCCCGTGTCGGTCCCGCAGTGCATCGTCGCCGACGTGCGTCAGGCCTACGCTCATCTGGTTTCCGAACTGGCCGGCAAACCCTCCCAACAAATGCTGTCGATCGGCGTCGCCGGAATCGATGGCAAGACCAGCACGACGTTGATGGTCGCCGCGGCGCTCCGGAAGTCGGGGCTGCGAGTTGCTTACAACTGCGACTTGGGACGCAGCGACGGGATCATTCAAGACGTTCCTCGCCGCCCCCTGTCCGACGCGCAAGACCTGACCGACTGGTACGCCGACGCGTCCGATTCGGGATGCCAAGTTGCCGTTGTTGAATTGTCCGAAGCGATGCTTCGCAGCCATGCTGCCGATGGCACTTCGTTCGACATCATGATCTTGTCGGGCGATTCGGATCACGCCTACCTGAAGAGTGCTCAAGGCGGTTCGCTGTTCAGCGAAGCGATCAGCCACGTTCGCCCCAAGGGATTGGTGATCCTTAATGAAAGCAACGCCGTCGCAGCTCAGGCGGCTGAGTCTTCCGACCTTTCGATCCTGACCTACGGCACGTCGCAAGAAGCCGATGTGATCGGACGGATCATGGAACGACACGCGGGCGAAACGACCTTTTTGATCACCGCCGGAGATACCACCGCTGCGGTTCGATCGCGGATGACGGGCGACTGGATGTTCCATCATCAATTGGCTGCCGCCGCAACGGCACTGGTGATGGATTTCCCGCTGGAGACGGTTGCCGCGGGACTGTCGGCGATGGAAAAGATTCCGGGGCGGATGCAACGCGTTGCTTCGTACACCGGTCCGCAGATCGTGTTGGACGATGCCGATTGTCCCGAACGCGTGATGGCGACGATCAACACACTTCGCAAAGAGCTGCCGCGTCGCGGGAAGATCTGGTGCATCGCCGCTTGCGATCATCGTCGGACCGCAACCCACGCGGCCAACTTGGGTTACATCACCGAACGATGCAGCGATCATCTCGTGCTGACCTCGGGCGTTTCGGGCTCCGATGAATTTCTGTCGCTCGTGCACGAGATGCTCGACGGCGTCGTCGACCCCGCGAAGCCTCAGTTGATCGCCAATCGTGAAGCTGCCATTCAGTGGACGATCAGCAAGGCGACACCAAACGATCTGGTCGTGATCTTGGGCGGATGGTGTCCCGATTCGCCGCGAACGATCCGAGCAGCGATCGACGCCGACACGAAACTGGCCGAGCAGACGCTGGAACGCGTCGAAGCGATCGACGATTCGGAGCCAGTCATCCTGCCGCACCCCGCCCTCTTGGCATCGATGTAAATCGGCAGTCTTTTAATTGGTCCGCGTTGCACTGACGCGCGGACGGCCCTCCCCGAAAAACTCGCTCGGCGCTCGTTTTTCGACCCTCCCGGCGTTGCCGGGCGGGTGAAGTTGCGCATGCCTCACCCTCCACCAAACGCAGTTTGAGGTGGAGGGTCGAACGAGCGCAGCTACGTTCGGGGAGGCTCGGCGTGAGGTTGTTTTTACGAGTTTGACTCACGGATGGCCCTCCCCGAAAAACTCGCTCGACGCTTGTTTTTCGACCCTCCCGGCGTTGCCGGGCGGGTGAAGTTTCGCATTCTTCACCCTCCACCAAACGCAGTTTGAAGTGGAGGGTCGAACGAGCGCAGCTACGTTCGGGGAGGCTTTGCGTGAGGTCGGTTTACTAGTTCTTCACTCGCGGACGGCCTTCCCCGAAAAACTCGCTCGGCGCTCGTTTTTCGACCCTCCCGGCGTTGCCGGGCGGGTGAAGTTGAGCTTTGGGGGGAGCCTCGGGGAGTCACCACTTGTCCCTCCGGCGAGTTCCGTCTGCGGCTGCTTGCTTGCAGCCGACCAGTTCGAGTGCGACAATCGCTTGTGTAGAAAAGCTGCATAGATTGTAGGTCGATCTACTGTTTCTCGACGTGTGCCCCTTGGGAGAGTTACTATGACCATCGATCTGGCTGAACTTCGGAGTCTTCCCATCTCGGAGAAGCTTCGAATCGTGGAAGCTCTCTGGGACGATATCAGTGCCTCGGAAGAACCGATCGTCTTGCAACCTTGGCAGCGAGACGAAGCGCATCGGCGCAGTCAGGAAATGAAAGCGGCCCCTTCAATCGCCATCGATCGGGATGAACTTTGGCGTCGAGTCAATGGCTAAGCCGCTTCGGTTTCATCCACTCGTCGCGGACGACTTGGTTAGTGCTGGTGATTGGTACGACGAAATTTCCACTGAGCTTGGCAACCGCTTTCGGGCTTCGGTTGATGCAAGTTTTGACGCAGTAGAATCGCGATCGGAAGCATACGGCATGGTCGATCCGCCGTTGCGTGCTGCTCGAGTCAATCGGTTTCCGTATCTAATCCTCTTCGAAATCACCATCACAACCATCGAAGTGCTGGGAGTTTTTCATACAGCGTCCGACCCAGATAAATGGCGAAAACGTAAAGGATAGTGCGCATGCGTGTGCTGCTTATGCGTGTTTATTCTCATTCGTTCCATGCCATCGCGCGGCGGAAACAAACGGTACCGTCAACCAATTTGGCTGAGCCCCCGCGATTTTCATCCCGCTCGTTGAACGCTACAGTGGAAGATTCGTCTCTCATTCATTGACAAGCCTCTTCGAATCTTGAACCACTGGACGCGGAATTGAATCAACGGAGTATTCGGCTGCGCGGAGTCCGCGTTCACAACTTGCGCGATGTCGACGTCGACGTGCCTCACCATCAGCTGGTCGTGTTTTGTGGTGTCAGCGGCAGCGGCAAGACCAGCTTGGCCCTCGATACGTTGTATGCGGAGGGGCAGCGACGCTACATCGAGAGCTTCTCGGCGTACACGCGTCAGTTCCTGCAGCGGTTGGATCGACCCGATTGCGAATCGATCGAAGGCCTTCCTCCGGCGATCGCCGTCACGCGCGGTGGGGCCTCGCGTTCCAACCGCAGCACGATCGGAACGGCGACTGAAACCGCTGACTACCTGCGGTTGCTGTACGCCAAGGTGGCCGATCTGACTTGTCTGAACTGTGGCCAACCGGTCCGCAGCGACGATCCGCAATCGGCGGCGAACCAGTTGGCAGCGACCGAGCCGGCGGCCCGCGCGATGCTCGGTTTTCCATTGCTGTTGGAATCGAAGCTGCATGCTGTCGATGAGCTCTCCTATCTGCAGCAGCAGGGATTTCTGCGGCTGATCGTCGGCGACCGATCGTTTAATCTAGGCGATGAATCGCGCGGCGAATTGGCCGAAGCGATTGGCGATGGTGCCGAAGCGATCGTGATCGTCGATCGCTTGAAAACGTCGGACGCAGCCGGACGTTTGACCGAATCGATGGAGACGGCGTTTGCCGAAGGGGCTGGCCAAGCGGTGGCGCTGATCGAATCCGCTGAGGGCGAAACGGTAATCGACGGCAAGTCGTGGCAGGCGATGAAGTGGAGTCGCCAGCGGAAGTGCGAAACGTGCCAGATCACCTATCCCGATCCCGAGCCGCGGTTGTTCAATTTCAATAACCCTTTGGGAGCGTGTCCGGCGTGCGAAGGGTTCGGCGATATCGTCGATGTCGATATGGATTTGGTCGTTCCCGATCGGTCCAAGACGCTCCGCGAAGGGGCGATCCAACCGTGGAACACGCCTTCGTATCAGCATGAGTTGGAAGAGTTGTTGGCGTTGGCCGATGATTACGATCTGCCAGTGGACGTTCCCTTTTCGCGGCTGACCAAAAAACAGCGGCGGCTGATCGACGAAGGGGTTCCCGAGCGGGAGTTCGGTGGACTGAACGGCTTCTTTGCCTGGTTGGAACGCAAAAAGTACAAGATGCATATCCGCGTCTTCTTGAGCCGTTGGCGAAGTTACCGCCGGTGCACGACTTGCAACGGACAGCGGCTCAAGGACGAAGTGCTCGCCTATCGCGTCGGCGGCAAGAACATCGCCGAGGTCTGCGCGATGGAAGTCGATGCGATCGCGCGATTCTTCGCCGACGTGAAGCTTGCCGATCGGGAGGCGGAGATCGCGGACGATGTCTTGCACCAGGTCCGCAATCGGCTGGGCTATCTGCAATCGGTCGGCCTCGGCTATCTGCAGCTGGATCGCACGCTGCGAACGCTCTCCGGCGGCGAAGCCCAACGCGTCGCGTTGACCAGCGCACTTGGATCCAGCCTCGTCAACATGCTTTATGTCCTGGATGAACCGACGGCGGGGCTGCATCCGGCCGACGTTCCCAGCTTGATCGAATCGATTGTTCGGCTGCGCGATCGAGGGAACACCGTGGCGGTCGTCGAACATAATGAAGCGGTCTTTGCGGCGGCCGATCGGTTGATCGAAGTCGGCCCGGGGGCGGGAGCCTCCGGCGGCGAGATCGTCTTCGAGGGGACCGCCGACGAGATGGTCCAGACGCAGGGAAGCCTGACGGGCGATTACCTGTCGGGACGCCGAGGGATGTTGTCGCTGCAACGCGATCGGCTGCAGCCGCGCGGGTGGCTGAAACTGACGGGGGCCAGCGGAAACAATCTGCAATCGATCGACGTCGATTTCCCGTTGGGCGTGCTGTGCGTGGTGACGGGCGTGTCGGGGAGCGGCAAGAGTAGTCTGGTTCACGATACGTTGTACGGAGCGATCTGCCGACGCAAGAAGAAGTCGGGCGCAACCAGTCTGCCTTACTCGGATCTGGTGGGCGATGGGCAGCTGGAAGACGTGTTGTTAGTCGATCAATCGCCGATCAGCCGCAGCCCACGCAGCAATCCGGTGACGTACGTCAAAGCGTTCGATTCGATTCGCAAAGTGTTCGCCGATACGTTGGAGGCGCGGACTCGCAATTTTGGCGCCGGCCACTTCAGTTTTAATTCCGCCGCCGGCCGCTGCGAGGCCTGCGAAGGGGACGGGATGCTGCAGATCGACATGCAGTTCCTAGCCGACATCTACATGCAATGTCCCGAGTGCAAAGGGACGCGTTATCGCGACGAGATCTTGAAGATCCGCTACCGCGATCGAAACATCGCCGACGTGTTGAAGATGACGGTTCGCCAAGCGGTCTCGTTCTTCCGCGGCTACGACAAGGTGCAGGAGAAGCTGAAGCGGTTGACCGACGTGGGGCTCGATTATCTGCAGTTGGGCCAGCCGGCCAATACGCTCAGCAGCGGCGAGGCGCAGCGGCTAAAACTGGCGGCCTTCTTAAGTGCCGCTCAGCGACGCCGGACGCTGTTCCTGATGGACGAACCGACCACGGGGCTGCATGTGGCTGACATCGTCAAGCTGTTGGGCTGCTTCGACGCGCTGCTTGCCGACGGGCATTCGTTGATCGTCGTCGAACACAATCTGCGACTGATCAAGGCGTCGGACTATATCATCGATATGGGCCCCGGAGCGGCGGGCAATGGCGGTCGTGTGGTCGCGGCGGGCGAACCCGAGGTGGTGAAAGAGGTGGCGGAATCGGCGACCGGCCAGATTTTGAAGCGAGCGATCGAAGCGGATCTCGCTGCGAGTGAGCCGGAATGAGCCAATAAACTTTGCGGGCTCTACCGGATCGGCTAACATGGATGCAGCGAAATATTGGGGGCTGATTTGCCAGTCCAGCGAGACTGGTGGGCGCCTGCCTGCCTTTGGCTAGTTTTACCAGCAGCCGACCGCAGGCAGCGAGCGAATGAGGAATTATCGACGATGTTAGATCTGATTGGACGCGGCAAAGCCCAGACATGCAACGGAACAACTCGGCGAGATTTTCTGCAGGTCGGCACCCTCGGGATGTTGGGCTTGGGATTGCCCAGCTACGTCGCGGCTCGCGAGGCGGGGAAGGTCGACCCCGCCAAAGAAGATCACAGCTGCATCATGATCTTCAACCTCGGTGCGCCCAGCCAATTGGACACCTTCGATATGAAGCCCGATGCGCCGGCGGAGGTTCGCGGTCCGTTTAAGCCGATCTCGACGGCCAGCGGCGAGTTTCAGATCTCCGAGATCTTGCCGCAGCACGCCAAGATCGCCGACAAGTTTTCGCTAGTGCGATCCTGTTTCCATCGCGGCGCGGCGGTGCACGATGCCGGTTGGCAGATGATGCAGACTGGGCGATTGTTCACCGGCGGCGTGAACTACCCGCACGCCGGCGCCGTCGTCGACTATCTTCGCGGTCGTCGGAGCGATCTGCCGGCTCACGTCGTGCTGCCCGAAACGATGGGCCGCGGCGGTGGGAATCTGCCCAACGGCCAAGCGGGCGGATTTCTTGGCAAACGCTACGATCCGTTTGCGTTGATGGCCGATCCGTCGCAGCCGAACTTCCAGGTTCCCGATTTGTTGCCTCCCGATTCGATCGGCCAAGCTCGGATCGATCGCCGTCGCAAGATGCGTGAGATCGTCGAACAGACGATGACAAATTTCGAATCGAGCGAGACGGCTCAGTTGTTGGACGGCAGCTTTGAATCGGCGTACCGGATGATGACCAGTCCCGAAGCTCGCAACGCATTCGATCTCGCGAAAGAGCCGATGAAGGTTCGCGAGCGGTACGGCATGAATCGCTTTGGCCAGTGCTGTCTGTTGGCGCGGCGATTGATCGAAGGGGGCGTGCGGTTTGTCACGATCAACACCTTCCTGACCGTCTTCAACGAGATCACTTGGGATATTCACGGCAGCAAACCGTTCACGAGCATCGAAGGGATGCGCGACATCGTCGCCCCGATGTACGATCAAGGTTATTCCGCGTTGATCGAAGATCTGGCCGACCGTGGGATGATCGATTCGACCCTTGTCGCGTGCCTCGCTGAATTTGGACGGACACCGAAAGTGAATCCGGCCGGCGGCCGCGATCACTGGCCGCAGTGCTTCACCACCTATTTCGCCGGTGGCGGCGTCCAAGGGGGCCGCGCGATCGGGGCCAGCGATCCCAATGGTGCGGTGCCAGCGGAGCGTCCCGCGGCGGCTGACGAAGTGGTGGCGACGATCTTTCACAGCCTGGGATTGGATTTGGATACCGAACTGCCCGGCCCGGCGGGACGGCCTTTCCCGCTGGTGAATTTTGGGGCCCGAGAAATTCACGAACTGTTTTCATGATCTCCCGTCCTTCCAACGTTGCGTCCCCACGCCCACCGCGCCTCTCCGTTTCCCACCTTCGGCTCCGCTTCACCATCATGCAACGTATCGCTCTTCTGCTGACCGCCGCACTTGCGTTCGCGCCGGCTGCTTTCGCCCAAACCACGCTTCGCATTCTGCCTGAAAAGATCGAACTGACCGGGCAGGAGGCATCGCAGCGTTTTCTGGTCCAACAGGTTGTCGACGGTCGCGTCGCGGGGCAGATCACCGGCGGAGTCGACCTGAAACCGAAGACCGATGGGATCGTCCGCGTCGCCGATGGGCGAGTCATCGCGGTGGGGGAAGGGCAGACCGAATTGATCGCGACCGATGCGGCGGGCAACACGGCAACGGCGATGGTGATCGTTCGCTTGGCCGACGTTCCGCAAACGATTCGGTTCGCCAGCGATGTCCAAGCCGTGTTGGCCAAAGCGGCGTGCAACAGCGGCGCGTGCCATGGCGCATTGGCGGGCAAAGGTGGTTTTCGGTTGTCGTTGTTGGGGTATGACAGCCATGGCGACTACTTCAATATCTCGCAGCAGTTGCGCGGACGTCGGGTCGAGCTAGCTGATCCCGCCCGCAGCCTGATCGTTGCCAAGCCGAGCGGGATGATCCCGCACAAGGGAGGCGTCCGGTTGCCGAAGGAGTCCGCTGATTACAAGCTGCTGCTGGATTGGATTTCTGCCGGTGCGCCGGGGCCCGCCGACGAAGATCCGACGCTTGCGAAGATCGAAGTCCTGCCCAAAGCGGTTCGGTTGGCAAAGGGAGACTCGCAGCAATTGGTTGTCCGTGCGCACTACAGCAACGGTCGAATCAAAGACGTCACGCAGTGGGTTCGATGGTCGAGCACCAACGACGCGGCGGCACGCGTCGACGACCAAGGATTGGTAACGGTCACGGGTCCGGGCGTGGGAGCGATCACCGCTTGGTTTGCCAGTCAGATCGTGAACGCCAACGTGACCGTTCCGTATGCTCAAGAGGTGAGCGACGCGCAGTTTGCAAAGCTGCAGCCGCGGAACTTCATCGATCGCGAGGTGCTGAAACAGTTGAAGCAGTTGAACATTCCGCCCAGCGATCGGGCGGGGGAGAGCGAATTTCTGCGTCGCGCTTATTTGGACACGATCGGACGGCTGCCGTCGATCGACGAGACCCAGTCGTATCTGGCGGATGATTCGCCCGACAAGCGGGATCAATTGATCGAGCAGTTGTTGGTGCAGCCCGAATTCGTCGACTACTGGAGCTACCGTTGGTCGGACATCCTGTTGGTCAACGGATCGAAATTGCGGCCCAAGGCGGTCGAGTCGTTTTACCAATGGATCCGCAGCCATGTCGAAGCGGGAACGCCTTGGGATGTGTTTGTCCGCGAGATCCTGACCTCTCGCGGGTCGTCGTTCGAAAACGGAGCGACCAACTTTTTTGCCAATCATCAGACGCCCGAAGAGATGACCGAAAACGCTAGCCAGGCGTTCCTCGGTTTGTCGATCGCGTGCGCCAAGTGCCACAATCACCCGTTGGAAAAGTGGACCAACGATCAATATTATGCGATGGCGAACCTGTTCGCTCGCGTGCGTGCCAAAGGCTGGGGCGGAGACAGTCGCAACGGCGACGGCAATCGGACGCTGGTCGTGCTGGATCGAGGCGATCTGATCCAACCATTGACCGGCAAACCACAACCGCCGGCGCCGTTGGATGCACCTCCGATGGAGATCGATGATCCGGCCGACCGCCGCGAATACCTAGCCGATTGGCTGACCTCGCCCGAAAACCCCTACTTCGCCCGTTCGATCACCAACCGCGTCTGGGCCAACTTCTTCGGTGTCGGACTGGTGGAATCGGTCGACGACATGCGTGTCAGCAACCCCGCGTCGAACGAAGCTTTGTTGGCCGCGGCGTCGCAACATTTGATCGACAGCGGATTCGATTTGAAGTCGCTGATGCGAACGATTCTGCAATCGGAGACCTATCAGCGGAGCAGTCAATCGCTGCCGGAAAACGCTGCGGAAAAGCGGTTCTACTCGCACTATTACCCGCGGCGTTTGATGGCGGAGGTATTGTTGGATGCGATCTCCGACGTGACCGATGCGCCGACCGAGTTCACGCAGATCTCGTTCCCCGGTGCCGACATGCAGAAGACCGATCTGTATCCCAAGGGGACGCGGGCGCTGCAGTTATATGATTCTGCGGTCGCCAGTTACTTTCTGCAAACGTTTGGTCGCAACACCCGCGACATCACGTGTGAATGCGAGCGCAGCGACGAACCGAGCGTGGTCCAGGTGTTGCATCTGAGCAATGGTGACACGATCAACCAGAAACTGGCCGCCAAAGAGAATCGACTGTCGCGTTGGATCGCCGACGGGCTGGACGATGGCACGATCATCGATCAAGTCTTTCTAGCCGCCTTGTCGCGGCAACCGACCGACCAGGAGCGCGAAGCGTTGCTCGCATCGCTGCAAGGAGAAGAGGACCGACGCCAAGCTTTGGAAGATCTCGTCTGGGGTGTGCTCAGCAGCAGCGAATTTCTGTTGGCGCATTAACCGCGGCTTGAACGAAGTGGCGTTGCCGGTCGGTTTCCGAGTACGCTAGCTGGGCAGACGAATCGCAAATTCCGGTTTCGTGTCGCGGAGGATCTCGAGGATCTGTTGTCGCATTTCGGCGGTCAGGTGAGCATCGTCGGGAGATTCGACGGTCCCTTGCAGGATGGCCACCAGTTTGTCGAGGACGCGCGTGCGAACTTCGTCTGGCAGGCCGTCAAATGCGGAAGAGTAAATCAGAAAGCTGCACGGATACCGGAACAGCCGTTGCTTTAAGTCGAGGTCGCGGAGCGAACGCCCCTTGGAATCTTTGATGCCACGCGCGGTGAAGTCGTTGGCAAACGTGCTGCTGCCGGAGACCTGATCGCTCAGTTCAAATTCGTCGCGCATCAACAGGTATCGCAGCACGCGGTCGGCCGACGCTTCGATTCGCCGATGGGCACTCTCGCTGATGTGTCCCTCTTCGCGTTCCAAGAACTTGTTCATCTGAAACGATTGATGCAACGCCTGACGCGTTTCGTAGTTCGCCGCAGCGATTGCGTTGTGCATCTGCGTTTGGTGTTCCAACACCATCAACGCGACGATATCGCTGTGCGGAGAAAGGTAGCGGTTGGTCGATAGCAACGTGTCGAGGGTCTGAAGATTTGCACCTCGGTCCAGCTCCGGCTGGGCACTCTCCGCTTCACTGAAGACCATGTTCCCCATGTGCCGCATCGCGCCGTGGGATCCCGTGACATACCATCCGCCCCAACGCTCCTCCATCGGGCTCGTCTGGTCAGTCGTGAACGTACCGCTCCCCAAAATTGGCTGGCCGTCGGAGTCGGGATAGACGCTGCGGACCAAATAACCGGGGACATATTGGGTGCGGCTGCTGGCGTGACAGGAGAGACATTGGCCGCGATCACGCACAAATTTGGGCGGTTTCGATTTCGTTTGCTCCAGCGTATAGAAGGTCGCTCCTTGACGCGGATCGGTCGCGGCGATCTCTAATACGTCGCCGCGCACGCACCATCCGACGTACACGTCGTCGTTGAAATAAAGGGCGCGCGGGGTTCGAGGCGCAATGCGGGTGCGCTGCAAACTGGTCTTCGAAAAGACAAGCGTTTGCGAACTGACGGGAATATCTAACGCTTCGAGCACCGACGCGAGGTAGCCGTGCTGATGGTCGAAATGAAGCTGCAATTCCCCCGATTCGAGCTTCGCCGACAACTGAGTGATCCGATCGTCGACCGATGCCTTGTGGTAATCGATCGGCGGCCTTTCATAGGTGTCCGTTTGGGCGTCCGCGGTCGACGGAGCCGCGAGCAATACGATGGTCAACAAAGCCGAGGAGCGAACGATTCGGAGGGGAGTGTTCATCGGGTCTTTTGCTCCAGCAACGCTATAGGTGGGAAAGGGAGGGGGCGTCGATCACGCCTGGCGTTGATCGGGGAAGGGGCGTTAGGCTTGGGGGCAACGGTTTGCGTTGCGATTGCGAACCTGCACCAAAGTGTATAGAATTGAGTTCTGTGTGTCAAGAAACGGGTCGAGTGCGGCTGCCGAAACCAGTTCTTGCGATCCCATCGAGAGAAGCCACCATGCTTTCTAAAACAGCTGAATACGCGCTGCGGGCGGTCGCCTGCTTGGGAGCCCAGCCCGGCGAGTCCTCGCCGGCCGACTCCCTCGCGGAGAAAACCAAAGTCCCGCGTCGCTATCTGAATCGCGTGTTGCAGGATCTTGCCGCGGCGGGGTTGGTTCAATCGCGGCCGGGGCCGGGAGGCGGTTATCTGCTGGCTCGCGAAACGGGAGAGGTCACGATTCTGGAAGTCGTCAACGCCGTGGGGCCACTGGAACGGATCCGCAAGTGCCCGTTGGGGCTTGCGTCGCACACCGAACTGTGTCCGCTGCATGCCGAACTCGACCGCGCCTACGCGGCGACGGAAGAGGCATTTCGAGGTGTCACGATCAAACAGTTGGTCGAATCGACCAGCCCGATCGTGCCGCTGTGTGAAGTTTAGACCAAGGCTTAGGAGAATGGCGATGAGATTCCGCGGGTGGATGATTCGAGCGTGTGCCATCGCCGTGATCGGTGTTCCGTTGCAGGTTGGCCGCGGCGATCCTCCCGCACCTGAAAAAGCTGAAGCCGAAACTCAAGCGGTCCGCGATGCGAAGCGGATGCCCGTTGCGGAGGCTCGCCAACGCGCTCGGCTGATGCACGACATCTACGGCGCGACGCTTGATGTGATGCACCACCGCTATTTCCATGGTGGACGAGCGATTGTGCCAGCTCGAGCGATGGAGGATATCTTCGAAGAGATTCAGCGCGACTCCCACACCGAAGCGCGTTGGATTTCGGTCAACCTAAAACCGATGAGCATCCATCACAAACCGAAGACAAAGTTCGAACAGCACGCTGCCGACGAGATCGCCAATGGGAAGCCAGCGGTCGACATCGTCGAAGATGGCTACTATCGACGCGCCACCGCGATCCCGATGTCGGGCGGGTGCATCGGTTGCCACGACGGGTTCTTCAAGAAACCAACAAAAGAAGCCAAATTCACGGGGCTTGTGATTAGCATCCCCGTGCTCGCCCAATCCCCTGATACCAGCGAGAAGTAGGTCAGCGGAGGAGGGGACGGAGCGGAGGTTCCTTCGTTCATTCGGTGCGCATCAAAAAGACTCCTCGCACGGAATGTGTGAGGAGTCTTTTCGTTAAACGCGTGAATTCGAAGTCGTGAAACTACGGCAGGGTTACAGGACGACCGTCATCACGAGCGATCAGCTTGTTGTAAACGTTGTCGTATCCGCCGTGCAGATTCATTTGATAGTTGGAACTGGTCACGCTGGTTTCTGCGTTCATTTCAAACTCAACGGTTTCGGCAATGAAGTGCACGCTGCCATCACAGAAGACAAACATCGCCCCTCCCGGATGCATGCTGGAGAAGCCTTGTTGGCAACGCCATGAATCTTGCAAAGTGTTCATCTTCACGATTCCAGTGCCGACAACCGCAGAAGTCCAACCGGTGTTCTTCTTGTCGCCGATACCAAAAACCGTTCCGGCAGCTTCGATTCGCAGGTTGCCGTTGGGAGCGCGGTGCTGCCAGCGCCGTTCGCCCACTGCGATCGTGTTGGCAGTACCGTCGATGATGTCGCGGAACGCTGCGTTGTCGTTCTCTTCAAAAGGCCCTTTTTCGCCAGCGCGTGGGTCGTCTCGCGGTTCCCAGGTATCGTTGCTGGCGACGTAGTTGCTGGTTGCGATCTGCGCGTCACTAGCACCGGCAAGGCCGGAGTGCATTTTGCGTTCGGCGTGCGTGTTGAAATCGGGGGCAACATCCGATGGGCAGCGGAACGCGGCGACCGGGGATTGCATCAATGTCAACAGAGCGGGGGTGTTGGCAGCATCGTGCAGCTTGATCGTCCCAACTTGTAATGCATCGAACAGCGGTTGCTGTTCAACAAACGGCAGGATCGATGCGCCCCAGCCCCAGTACGATTTGTCCAGCGTGGCGACGCCTGCCTCACCACTGTTGGCCAACCAAGCAGCAGGAAATTTTTTGTAGGTGTCGTGGTAGTTGTGCAACGCCAAACCAATCTGCTTCAGATTGTTGCTGCACTGCATCCGGCGGGCCGCTTCGCGAGCCGCTTGGACCGCGGGGAGCAACAGCCCAACCAAGATGCCGATGATCGCAATGACCACCAATAATTCCACTAACGTAAAACCTGAACGACGACGACTCATCTTAAAACCTCCAAAAAAACAAACGAATAGAGAAGCACTTGAAACTTGTCAGCAGCAGTCGAGCGGTGGATCGATTTCACGATCCTCGAACTGCGAATGAAACTTACAAAAAGCAACAGCAATCGAGCGCAGCAATCCTAAACAGCCAACTGGCAACACTTCGAAACACAACCACACGAGTCCAGCCGGTCAACGTGAAGGGGTTGGAGTCGACTCCATCTCGCCAGGCGAAGGAGTTACCACATCGGGGGTCGGTTCGTAGTTTTCGTTAGGGTCGGCAGCTGGTTCTTGACAGCCGGCGGTCAAACCCAAAAACAGAACGACGAGACTTAAACTGACACGCATTGGATTCATGGATGGCACCCCCAATATTCCCTGGATAGTGAAACGATCGTTTCGCAAAAACGCATAGGCCGCAGCGATGGACGGAACCGCACAACGCCACGTTGTGGTGAACCGAATACTTGCGGAGCAGACGTTTACAACGAGTACCGGCGTCGATCGTTGCGTGACTGAACCTCGAGATAAGTAACAAGCGAGTGAGGTCAATCTGGATTTGAATTCGTAGTGAGCGGTACTGCTTGAATCTTAGACACGAACGTCAAATGTGAACAGGTTCATTTAGGGAGCCTTAACAACGACCTACACCGGACATGCCGCCGTTGCACTCCGCATTGGGGAGATCCGCGGCCTGTTAAGATGTCATACGGTAACACTGCGCAACGACTCCAACCGCCTTCTCAAATTCACGACACGCAACCCCAACGCGTGAACCGATCAACACCGCTCATCTAACGATCAAATCACTGGCCATGTCCCCCCAAGCGAGTTGAGTAAGAACGCCCACCCAACTTTCGCTTTGTGCGTATCCGCAACCACCTAAAAAATTATTTTTTTTCACGCTCCGCATTGGAATCGTGACTCGACACTTCCAATCGAAGTGCGACAGAGCCTCCCTCTCTCCTGGTCAACACTTTTTCGCGAAAGTGACGCCGTGAACTTCGATGCGCTAAACCGATCGCCATCGATCTTGCCGCCAGTTTTGCCTTCCTAAGGTCCGGCGTAGTATTTGCCGCCAGAGAGGGGGGCAGTGGAATTGTGGCCACCCCACCGAATGGCGGTCCGTCGTCGGGGATCGGTCAATTTAATCGCGTCCCGACCCCTCCTGTGGCACCGGACGAGTGAAGCAATCCGTTGCCGCCAAACATCTTAGCGTCGAGGCCTGGCTTTCCGTGGTGTTTGTTTTGACGCCGCAATGCGAGCGGCGAATTATGGCTGCAATGTGCATTTTCAAAAAAATGCTGTCACACTAGGTGGCGTCGCGACATGGTAATGGCAAGCAACGAAAGGGAACGATGCAACGCGGTGACTTCACAAAGATTGTCTTAGAGCACCAAGGCCGCATTCGGACGTTTATCCGGATGTTGGGTGCCGCTCCCGATGCGGTCGACGATCTGGCTCAAGATGCCTTTGTGATCGCGTATGAACGGCTGGAGATGCTCGAAGATATCGATCAGGCAGGTCCCTGGCTGCGTTCGATCGCCCGAAATTTGGTCCGCAACGAAGCTCGGAAATCGACGCGCCGTCGCCGAGTGGTCAACACCTCGCTAACCGACGTGATGCTGGGATTGGCCGACGAGCCCGATTCGGACGCTTGGACCGAGGAGTGGTTTGCGGCGTTGAAGGTCTGCTTGGAAAAGCTGCCTCAACATGGCCGAGCGTTGGTCGACGGCCGGTATCAGCAAGGGCAAAACGCATCCCAGTTGGCCGACCAAACCGACATGACTCCCGCAGCGGTGCGACAAGCGCTGTCGCGATTTCGGGGACTGTTGCGGCAATGCGTAGAAACTCGATTCCAGCAGGCGGGCGGATGAACGAACCAACCTTTGATGAACTGCTGAGCCAGTTTTTGGATGATGCGATCGGCGACGAGGATCTCGATCGCTTGGGAAAGATGATCGCCGACGACGAATCGCTGCGGCAACGCTACCGCGAAGAGGTGCAGATGGCCGAAGCGCTGGCGATGATCGCCGGTGATGATCGATCGGCGGAGCGGTTTGCGGAGCGATTGGATCAACGACTGGAAGCCGAATCGCAGAAGTTCGACTTCCTTAACCGGGTGCTCAATCGTTCGGGGAAGCTCGCCGAACGAAGCGTGATCCGCCGCTGGGCTCCTATCGTCGCGGGTGCCTTGGCTGCCAGCATCGTGATCGCGTTTGGCGCTGGTCTGTCGACCGGGCTGTGGCAGGGACGACATTCGGCCCCCGCGGTCGCCAACGCCGCGGGCGGACAATTGCCCGAACCGCCTCAACCTGCGGTGATCCCGCAGGAACCTGTCGACGATTCGGTCGCCATCCTCAAGCAAGTCGTCGACGTGGTCTGGACCGGGACCGATCAATACGAAGTGGGCGATTCGGTCTCGCCGCGCGAGATCATCGAGCTCGAATCGGGTTTGGTGCAATTGCAGTTTTTCCGCGGTGCGACGCTGACGCTGGAAGGGCCGGCGCGGTTGGAGATCAACGACCCGGATCAAGTCATGTTGCACGCGGGGCAGGCCTGGGCTCAGGTTCCCGTGCCGGCTCGCGGCTTCACCGTCCTGACCTCCGAAACCAAGATCGTCGACCTCGGAACTGAGTTTGGCGTTTCGGCGACTCCCGGCCAGCGGACCGAGGTCCGTGTCTTCGATGGTTTGGTCGAACTGTACGAACCGGCCAGCAAGCCCGACGGGGACATGCTGCACTCGCTGGAAACCGGGCAAGCGGTCAGCGTCGATGTGCAGGGGCGATCGACGCCGCTGTTGGATCAGGTCACCG
This sequence comes from Rosistilla carotiformis, assembly GCF_007753095.1. Lineage (NCBI taxonomy): Bacteria > Pseudomonadati > Planctomycetota > Planctomycetia > Pirellulales > Pirellulaceae > Rosistilla > Rosistilla carotiformis. Next base: position 5,070,269 of record NZ_CP036348.1, on the reverse strand, counting down.
CGATGCCTTCGGAATTGTTGCTGCGAGAAAAACGTTCGCAACAGATCCGCGAAGGCTATCGCCGCTGGCAGCGCTGGAGCGAGGAGTTCCGCGACGACCCGCGACTGCTGCTTTATTACAACTTTGAATCTCCTGATGCCACGACATCGACGCTTCGCAATCAAGCTTCCGACACGCGGAAGCTGGACGGAGCCGTTGTTGGGGGCGCGTGGACTCAGGGCCGCTGGCCGCAAAAGGGAGCGTTGGATTTCAAACGCCCCAGCGATCGCGTTCGGTTCCACGTCGCCGGCGACTTCGAATCGCTCACCCTGGCCGCTTGGGTTCGCGTCGATGGCCTCGACCGCATGCTCAGTTCGCTCCTGTTGACCGACCAGTGGGACAATGGCGAAGTGCATTGGCAGTTCGACCAATTGGGCCAACTGGGACTCTCGGTCGGCGGTGCCCCCGATGTCAAGTGGCGGTATACCAAGCCGTTAGTCGACCTGACTCAGCTGGGCCAATGGATCCATGTCGCATCGGTCTTCGATGGCGGTCGGCAAACGGTTCGACATTACTTTAATGGCCAGCGCGTTGGCGACGAAGAGTCGCTTCAATTCGACGGCCGCTTGCGGATCGGCAACGCGGAACTTGGCAACTGGGGGCGGCCGCAATGGCAAGGCTCTCAAGCGATCCGCAACTTCAACGGTCGCATGGACGAATTCATCTTGATCGATGGCGCGTTGCAAGACGCGGAGATTTTGGAAATCTACGAAACGGGCAATCCCAATCGCTAACGTGGTAGAAGTTATGACATCCCGCCTTAACCTTCAGCATCCCCTCCCTCCCCCTCCCCAAACGACACTGCTGACGGCGAATTTCGCTGTGTGTCGCTGGACCCTTTTGAAAACGCTTGTCCTGACAACCGCTTGCTTGGCGGTTGGCAATCTGGCGTGGGCCGACGATCCGGTCGATGCCGCTGCTCAAGCGGGCGATGAACCCATCGATGCTGCCAAGCAGATGGCGTTCTTTGAAACGAAGATCCGCCCGTTGTTGGCGGAGCGTTGCTACGATTGCCACGATGAGAACACGGCCGAATCGGAACTGCGCGTCGATACGTTCGAAGGGATGATCACCGGCGGGTTGGCCGGAACGGCATTGATCCCCGGAAAACCGCAGGGGAGTCTGATCGTCGCCGCGGTCGGCTATCGCGACAGCACGTTGCAGATGCCTCCGGACGAAAAGCTTTCCGACGCCGAGATCGCCGACCTGACGCGATGGGTCGAAATGGGAGCACCGCACCCCGATCGCGACGGCATGCAAACGATCAAGCCACGCAGCGACGTCGATCTGGAAAAGGGTCGACAGCACTGGGCATTCCGCCCGGTCGCAAAGGTCGATCCGCCTACGGTCCATCAAACCAGCCCATCGATCGCGGTTCAGGAGCGTCGCGACGCACCGGTGCAACATCCGATCGATGCCTTTCTGCTGCACCGATTGGAAGCCGAGGGGCTGCAACGAACTCCCGCCGCCGACAAGACGACACTGATCCGCCGGGCGACATTCGATTTGACCGGGCTGCCACCGACGCCAGCGGAGATCCAGAATTTTCTGGCGGATGATTCGGACGAAGCATTTGCCAACGTGATCGATCGTCTGCTGTCGTCGCCCCATTACGGGGAACGCTGGGCACGTCACTGGTTGGATGTGGCACGATACGCCGATTCCAATGGGCTCGACGAAAACGTGGTCCATGGCCACGCCTGGCGTTACCGCGACTATGTGGTCAACGCGTTTAACAAGGACAAGCCGTACGATGAATTTGTCGTCGAACAACTGGCCGGCGATCTCTTGCCGCCGCGCGAAGAACTCGCTCGCGAACACGAGCGTCTGATCGCGACGGGCTACTTGGTGTTGGGCCCCAAGGTTTTGGCAGAACAGGATGAAGCCAAGATGGAGATGGACATCATCGATGAGCAGCTCGACACGATCGGCCGCAGCATGCTGGGGCTGACGCTCGGATGCGCTCGCTGCCACACGCACAAGTTTGATCCGATCAGCCACCGCGACTATTACGGGCTGGCCGGCATCTTTAAAAGCACCAAGAGCATGGACAGCTACAAGACGGTCGCGAAGTGGCATGAAAATCTGATCGAGACGCCCGAACAAGAAAAGCGTTATCAGGAGCATGTCGCCGAAGTCGCCGCACAAGAAAAGAAGATCGCCGACGTCATCGCCGCCGCGACGGCGCTGTTGGAGAAACCGGACAGCGAATTGGCGTTGGCTCAGCGCGAGAAAAAGTTCCCTGCCGAAACGACGGCGGTTCTGAAAACCGAACGCGAGACGCTGAAGAAGCTGAAGGATTCGGCTCCCCAGCGCCCGATGGCGATGGGCGTTACCGAGGGGGAAGTCGCCGACACGAGTGTTCATCTGCGAGGCAGCCATCTGACGCTGGGGGATGTCGTTCCGCGGCGGTTCCCCGAGGTGCTGGCATCGACCGAGCAACCGCCATTGCCAACCGACACCAGCGGTCGGCTGCAGTTCGCCCGTTGGTTGACCGACGGCCAACATCCGCTGACCGCACGCGTGATGGTCAACCGACTCTGGCACGGCCATTTTGGCAAGGGCCTGGTGACGACTGTCGACAACTTCGGTTTGCAAGGGGCTCCGCCGACGCATCCAGAACTGTTGGATTGGCTGGCGAATCGGTTTGTGGAATCGGGCTGGTCGATCAAGGCGATGCATCGCACGATCATGCTCTCGGAAGCCTATCAACGCAGCAGCCAACACGATGCCAAGAACGTCGAAACCGATCCAGGCAACTCGCTGTACTGGCGATTCAACCTTCGCCGCTTGGAGGCGGAAGCGATCCGCGACAGCCTGTTGGCGGTCAGTGGTCAATTGGACCGAACCGTTGGCGGCAACATCTCGCAGTACAAAAATCGCGAGTACGTCTTCAACCACACCTCGCAAGATCGATCGACCTACGACATCAACCGTCGTTCGATCTACGTACCGGTGATCCGGAACCATCTGTACGACATGTTCCAGCTGTTCGATTACAGCGACGCCAGCGTGCTCAACGGCAATCGCAATGTCAGCACGATCGCACCGCAAGCGTTGTTCATGATGAACTCCGAATGGGTCTCCAATCTTTCGCTGTCGATCGCCGATCGCTTGTTGCAAGACATCAGCGACCCGGCCGCGCGGATCGATCAATTGTACATGCAGTCGTTTGGCCGGCCGGCGACCGCCGACGAACGAGATCGTTCGCTCGACTTTGTTTCGCAGTTTGCATCGATCTCGAAAACGCCAACCGACCGCGAGGAAGCGGAACGTCAGGCGTGGCAGCGATTGTGCCAAGCGATTGTTGCATCCAGTGAATTCGTTTACATCCGATAGGTAGGGCCATGAATTTTTCACGACGACAACTATTGAAGACGACTGGAGCGGGCTTCGGATCGCTGGCCCTGACATCGCTTTTGGCCGACGAGTCGGCGGGGAGCAATCAGCCGGGACTATCGGGATCCGAACAGGCGCCTCACTTTCCGCCGCGGGCCCGCCGGGTGATCTTCCTGTTCATGAAAGGTGGTCCATCGCACATGGACACCTTCGATTACAAGCCGCAGTTGCAGAAGGACGATGGCAAGCCGTTGCCCTTCGAAAAACCGCGGGTCCAATTTGCACCGACCGGCAATCTGCTAGGATCGCCGTGGAAGTTCAAACAGTATGGCGAGAGTGGGATCGCGGTCAGCGAGCTGTTCCCGCATGTTGCCGAGTGTGTCGACGATCTGTGCATTATCAATTCGATGTACGGTTCCAATGCGGCGCACGGCGGGGCGAGTCTGAAGATCCACACCGGCAGCGACGTGTTCGTTCGTCCCAGCATGGGATCGTGGATCTCTTACGGCTTGGGGACGGAAAATCAGAATCTGCCCGGCTTCATAACGATCTGCCCGACGTTGGCTCATGGCGGCACGAAAAACTGGAGTTCCGCCTTCCTGCCAGCCAGCCACACGGGAATCCCGTTGGGGAACGCCAGTCAGCCGTCGGACCAGGCACGGGTCAAATACATGCAGAACGCCGATCTCGACCGAGCGAGCCAGCGGATGCAATTGGAACTGATGCAATCGATGAACCAGAACTTCCTCGATTCGACCGGTCCCGATTCGGCGCTCGAAGCGCGAATCAAATCGTTCGAACTGGCGTTCCGAATGCAAACCGAGATGCCCGACGCATTGGATCTCGCGGCCGAGACGCAGACGATGCACAATCTGTATGGTTTGGACGATCCGAAGACCGCCGACTTTGGCCGCCAGTGCCTGATGGCGCGGCGGTTTGTCGAGCGCGGCGTGCGGTTTGTGCAAATCACGCACAGCAACACCGAAGTCCAATGGGATCAGCACGGTTCGCTGCGGAAGGGGCACGAGCAGAATGCAAAAGAAGTCGATAAACCGATCGCCGGTCTTTTGCGCGATCTCAAGGCACGCGGCCTATTAAAGGATACGTTGGTCTTGTGGGGAGGCGAATTTGGACGGACGCCGACCTGCCAAGGGGCCGGCAACGACGGTCGCGACCACAATCCCGATGGCTTCACGATGTGGATGTCCGGCGCCGGCGTTAAAGGCGGCATTCAGTACGGTGCGACCGATGAATACGGGTATTATGCCTCCGTCGACAAGGTCCACGTTCACGATCTGCATGCCACGATGCTGCATCTGTTGGGCTTGGATCACACGCGACTGACCTACCGCCATGCGGGCCGCGATTTCCGGCTGACCGATGTCGCGGGGAAGGTCGTCAAAGGAATTTTGGCGTAGCAGCGATCGTCGTTCCCGCGCCCCGTAGGCTGTGAAGTTGTCAAAAATAAGATCGACCCTGCGATCCCGATCATGAAACAAACCAGGGTCACCGGTCCGGGTTATCAGCCGCTGTGGCAACAGATCATCGCCAACGGGGTCGCCATAAACGGAATCGGCCACACGGTCAGTCTGTGCCTGGAGACGGCATGGAATACTCCCCACGGTACGCCTGCCGACTACCGGGACGTTGGCGCGAGCCTCGCTGCCGCCACAAGCGACTATCTCGGCGGGCGCGTCCAACCTTGAACACGATCTCGTGTTGGGGCTGCAATCGCAAACGGTACGGGTGTTGACTGAAAGCCCTGAAAAGCGATACTAAAACGACCGCGGGGGTGTCCATTTGGGACTGAGAGTTTCGAGAAGCATGAATCGAAACAACCCTTCGAACCTGATGCGGGTTATACCGACGAAGGGAGCGAGACGGCAGCTTGGATTCTCTCTCGGACTTTGCCGTAGTCTCTTCTCCGAGTCATTTTCCCCAATTTGCAAATCAAAGGGAAGCAATGGATTCTCCGGCACTGCCAACGTTGAACGTGTTGAATAACGCCAAGCGGCAAGACGATTTTGCCGGGCAGTCTGCCGATGGCCCCGACAACGCGGATGAGATTCGAGCGATCGAAAACGATCCGACGTTGTTCCCGAATTCTACCCGTATCTACGTCGCGGGCGAGATTCACCAAGGACTGAAGGTGCCAATGCGGGAGATCCGTGTCTCGGACACCGAACACCCCAATGGCAAAGTCGAAAAGAACGAAGCGGTCCGCGTCTACGACTGCTCGGGCCCTTGGGGCGACCCCGAGTTTCAAGGCGATGTGACTCAAGGGCTTCCGGGATTGCGACGGCAGTGGATTTTGGACCGCTGCGATGTCGAGGAGTACACCGGGCGCGACGTACAGCCGGAAGACAACGGCTACCTCTCCGAAGCGCATTCGGAAAAGTACAACGAACTGAAAAAGCCCAAAAACAAGCTCAAGGAGTACCCTGGGCTTCGACGCAAACCGTTGCGTGCCAAGGGGAGCACCGCTGCCGATAGCGACTGGCATCCGGTGACGCAAAAGTGGTATGCCGATCAGGGAATCATCACGCCCGAGATGGAATACGTGGCCATCCGCGAAAACCTGGGACGCAAGGAGGAATTCAAAACGATCGCCGATAAGTATCCCAACCTTCGCGATCTCCCCCCCGAAGCGTCCGATCGCATTCGGCAATTGTGCTCCACGCCCGAGGGTTACGAAATGCCTCGGCCGTCGGAGATCGATCCCAACCAACAGGTCCCCCGCAATCGCATCGACCATCAGCATCCGGGACAGTCCTGGGGGGCGATAATTCCAACGTTCATCACCGCAGAGTATGTGCGTTCCGAAATCGCCCGAGGCCGCGCGATCATTCCGGTCAACGTCAACCATCCGGAAAACGAACCGATGATTATTGGCCGGAACTTCCTGGTCAAAATCAACGCCAACATCGGTAACTCCGCTGTCACCTCGACGATCGACGAAGAAGTCGAGAAGATGCGTTGGGCGACCAAGTGGGGGGCTGATACCGTCATGGATCTCTCGACCGGAAAGAACATCCATGCGACGCGTGAGTGGATCATTCGCAACAGTCCAGTGCCGATCGGAACGGTTCCCATCTATCAGGCTCTGGAGAAAACCGGCGGGCAGGTGGAAGCGCTGACCTGGGAATTGTTTCGCGATACCTTGATCGAGCAAGCCGAACAAGGGGTTGATTACTTTACCATTCACGCTGGGGTTCTGAAGGCATTCGTTCCGCACACCGCCAAACGGATGACCGGAATCGTCTCTCGTGGTGGCTCCATCATGGCCAAGTGGTGCATTCACCACGAGAAGGAGAACTTTCTCTACGAGCATTGGGACGAGATTTGCGACATTTGCGCCGCCTATGATGTCAGCTTCTCGATCGGCGACGGCCTGCGTCCCGGCTCAATCGCCGACGCAAACGACTACGCTCAACTTGCCGAATTGGAAGTCCAGGGTGAGCTGACCAAGCGCGCTTGGGCCAAGGGCTGTCAAGTGATGAACGAGGGGCCGGGGCACGTGCCCATGCACCTGATTCAAGAGAATATGCAGAAGCAGATCGAGTGGTGTCACGAAGCCCCTTTCTACACGCTTGGCCCACTCACGACCGATATCGCTCCAGGTTACGATCACTTTACCTCGGGGATCGGAGCGGCCCAGATCGGCTGGTACGGCTGTGCCATGCTCTGCTACGTGACTCCCAAAGAACACTTGGGTCTACCCGATCGCAACGATGTCCGCGAAGGTGTGGTGACCTACAAGATCGCCGCCCACGCAGCGGATTTGGCCAAGGGGCATCCGGCGGCTCAAATCCGCGACAACGCCCTCTCCAAGGCTCGGTTTGAGTTTCGGTGGCGCGATCAATTTGCCCTCGGTCTCGATCCGGCTCGTGCCATCGAGTACCACGATGAAACGTTGCCAGCCGAAGGGGCCAAGTCGGCTCACTTTTGCTCCATGTGTGGTCCGACGTTTTGTTCGATGAAGATCACCGGTGACGTTCGCAAATACGCTCAAGAGCAAGGCATCGGCTCACAAGACGCCGCGGAATAGACTCCAAGCGATCTCAGCCGCCAGCTCCGGCTGGCTTGACACTAGCGCCGCTGAACGCGGCTCAGGGCACAAAAGATATCCACACCTCTCTGCGGTGTAATGGAAAGAGTGGACCTGCGTTTATCATTACCGCGCCAGGGGGGCGGCAGCGATGAGGCGGTGGTTGAGCGGAAGCGATACCACCAGCAGGGTGCGTCCCCAAATCTCGTTTAACCGCGAGGGCATCGCCCGCGCGTCGTTCGCTCGAGTGTGCATCGCCCCCACAGCCCATCGGGCTGTGGCTTCAGTTCATCGCTGTCCCCAAAACCGTGCTTTTCCCTGCTTGGCCCTCATTGAGAAACCACCCCAAGTGGTTGCGAACCATCGTTTTCATCGGTGGCAGACGGTTGAAGGCCAGTCGTTGTCTTAACCGTGAGGATCCAATCGCGCGCGACGTTTCGCGGCGGGGGCTTTGCGCCGCGGGGTCGGTTGGCGCAGAATGGTTGTCACCTCATAGGAATTTAAAGTGGCAACCGACATCCATCGAATCGAAGCGCTCAACGCGGCAAAAACCTTGGTCGTTAAAGTCGGCACGCGTGTGCTGACATCTCCTGACGGCGGGCTCGACCGCAACCGAATCGCGATCCTCGCCGAACAATTATGCAAAGTCATGGACTCGGGGCGGACCGTCGTGCTGGTCAGCAGCGGTGCAGTCGGAGCGGGGATCGGCAAGCTGGGACTGACCGAACGTCCGCGATTGCTGGCCGACTTGCAAGCCGTGGCGGCGATCGGGCAAACCGATCTGATCCAAGCCTACGAGCACGCGTTCGCAAAACATGGGCGGCACGCGGCGCAGGTTCTACTGACCGCCGACGATCTGCGAAATCGCTCCAGCTTTTTGAACCTGCGGAATGCACTGCGTCAGATCGCGGCCTTTCGGGCGATTCCGATCATCAACGAAAACGACAGCGTTGCGGTCGAAGAACTGATGACCACCTTTGGCGACAACGATCGCTTGGCCGCTTCGGTTGCCAGTCTTATTAACGATGCGATGTTGGTGATCCTGACCGACATCGACGGCCTGCATACCTGCCACCCCAGCGATCCGAACAGCAAAAGGATGTCGACGGTTGAAACGATCAACCACGAGGTGATCGCGATGGCCTGCGACACAAAAAGCAGTGTCAGCAAGGGAGGGATGAGCAGCAAACTTGTCGCCGCTCAGATCGCCACCTCGCATGGCCACTCGGTGATCATCGGCCCCGGCCGCGATGATCGTGTGTTGGAAAAGATCTTGGCTGGCGAATCGATCGGAACGCTGTTTCAACCCGAAGAGAAAGCGATTCGCGGCCGGCTGCGGTGGATCGATTCGGCAGCGGCATTGGCGGGCGAACTGCACGTCGACGCAGGTGCCGCTCGCGCGGTAGGTGACCGAGGAAAGAGCCTGTTGGCGATCGGAATCCGCCGCGTCGAGGGAGTGTTTGATCGTGGCGAAGTCGTTGCCATCGTCGACCCTCAAGGAAATGAGATCGCTCGTGGTCTGATCAACTACACTTCCGACGAAGCGACAAAAATCATCGGCTTGCCCAGTGGCCAGATCGCCGACGTCCTAGGGCATTGTCCTTATGACACCGTGATCCACTGCGACAACATCGCCACCAACAGCGGTCTGCCGCTGCCACGCTAGATCGGCAGTGCCTTGGCCGCCTGACGGTAGCAGAGACGCAGCCCCTACTCGGTTCGCCGCGGTAAAAACTTGCGTTTCGCCTTGGGGCAGCGTAGAACATCGGTCCCGCACTTCTGCGGTCGATCCTCTCGCCCTCTGGTCTCACCGATGAAACTTCTGCTGCGAACCTGCATCGCCCTTTTGATGATCTTTCCTGTCGCATCGGCGGACGCGGAACCGTGGCCAGGCTGGCGGGGGCCGCGCGGCGATGGCAGCAGCTTGGAATCGACGCCGCCGACCGATTGGGACGGCACGACGGGGAAGAACATCGTTTGGACGAAGGATTTGCCCGGCACGGGGCATGGATCGCCAATCGTCTGGAACGACAAGATCTTTCTTGTCACATGCCTCGAAGATCAGCAGGACCGCCAGTTGTTGTGTTTGAGCACGGCGACGGGGGAGACGCTTTGGGAATCGACCGTTTTCAACGCGCCGTTAGAAACGAAGCATTCGTTAAATAGCTTTGCCAGCAGCACACCAGTGACCGACGGCGATCAGGTCGTTGCCGTTTTCCTGGAGGTCGATGGCAGCGAGGCGCCGGCGAAAAACGTCGGCAGGGCACGCAACCTCACGCCGGGCAAGATCGTCGTCGCAGCGTACGATTTGTCCGGCAAACAGCGTTGGTTAGCGCGGCCGGGTGTCTTTCGCAGCGTCCACGGCTTTTGCAGCAATCCCGTTTTGCATGACGATCTCGTGATCATCAACGGAGATCACGATGGCGATTCGTTCCTGGTGGCCTTGGATCGCAAAACGGGGCAAACCGTCTGGAAGGTGCCGCGTCGGCATCAAACGCGCAGCTATGCGACGCCGCTGATCCGTGAGGTCGAAGGTGCGGATCAGCTTGTTTTGCCGGGCAGCTTGGCCGTCACCAGTTTCAATCCGCGCGATGGGGCGACGCTGTGGACGGTTGAAGGGCCGACCGAACAGTTCGTCGCGTCGCCGGTTTACGACGGCAAACACTTCTTCGTCACAGCGGGCTATCCAACGCATCACGTGATCGCGATCCGCCCCGACGGACGCGATGATGTCAGCGATTCGCATGTCAGTTGGCACAGCACCGACGTCCGCAGCTATGTCCCTTCGCCGATCTTGGCTGGACCGTTTTTGATCGTGGCCGACGATCGGGGGACAGCCAATTGTTACGACACGGCAACCGGGGAACGCTTCTGGAACGTGCGGTTGGGGCGCAAGTTTAGCGCCTCGCCAGTCGTGGCGGCTGGCAAGGTTTTCCTGTTGGCTGAAGATGGCACGATGCACATCGTGCAGCCGGGGAAAGAGTTCCAGCAGATCGCTGAACCGCAACTGGGCGAGCGGGCGTTTGCATCGCCAGCGATCGCCGATGGCCGAATCTACATTCGCGGTGAGCAACGGTTGTTTGCGATCGGAGAGAAGTAGTACGTCGCTCGACTCGTTAACCGCGGCAGCAACGCCCCACGCGTTGGAACGGAATTGACGCCCGACCCGACGGGGACGGGGTGACCCGAATCGGGCCGCCGACACAAACGGCGGAGATCAGTGGTAACTGCCGCGGCCGAACTGTGGATGGACTTTGCGTAGCAGCCGCTTCGACCACTCCTTGCCGGGCAACGCCTTGAGCGTTCGCATCATCCCACCGCGTAGACGCCTCGCGTGCCATGCGGCGGGCGAGACGCAGATCGCGCCGTGGGGGACACTGTCGATGACGTTGTTGAGTGTCCATTTATAGGGTAATTCACCGTACCCAAAATCAATCTTGTCGATCTGGTTGGCTTCCGCCTGGCGAACGATTTCTAAAAACAACGCGGTGCCGGGGGAGGCGTAGCTGAAGTCCTGATCGTATACCGGGAACCAATAATGCAGCAGCTTGCCTTCTTGCATTCCCATGTGCATCGCGACCAATTGGTCTCCGGCGTAGATCGCCGAAAGGCGTCCTTGGACGGCACCGTCGCGGGTGAGCATCAGGTGCAAGAGGCTGCGGATCCAATCGACCGAGAAGATGTCAAAAATCCGAGTGCGTTGATATTGTTCGCGTTTGAGTTGGATCAAGCGATCGAGCACGGCGGGGTCGGTCGACGCATACTCCAACCGCAGCGGTCCCTCCTCGCGAATCAACTTCTTCGTTTTGCGTCGCTGTTTAAAAATCGTTTTCCGATTCTGTTCCAGCCAGAGATCGTAGCGAAGGTCGGATGCATTCAGGTCGCATAAAAACGCTTTGGTCCATCCAAAGGCGTGCTCTTGAACGTCGTCGGCCGACGAGAAGAGGGCATGGTATTCGTATCCGGTGGCATCGAGTTCGGTCAGCAAGCCACGCCAATCGATCGTCGTGCCAGGGCCGCAGATGGGGCCGTGAGCATCGTTGATCGTGCGACCGACGGGAAACAGCGATCGGCCGCTGCGATGGTAGGGAAGGAAGGCGATCGGAATGCCGGCCTGTTCGATGATTGCGACCTGGCAGTCGTCGCGAACTTGGTTGACCGCTTGCGTAAACTCAGGCGAAAAGAAGGGGCTGTAGAGGGCCGGATTGCTCGATCGCAATTCCTCCCACCGGGCAACCAATCCATCGTCCAGGCAACTTGCGTGGATCGATCGGACGTGATGCTTTCCCGCCGCGGTCGGCAACGACGATGGGGGAACATCGGCGTTGCGTTCCGATGGCGACTGGGACGGTTGGTTGGGAGAGTCGGCCAAGGGCATTGGGTGAATCGACGGCGATGGGAGGGGCCGGGAATCCTGCACGGAAGTTCAGCTCAACTAAGTTAATTGAGAATCGGGGCGCATCAAGTGTGAAGCTTTCGGCACGTCACCTTTTTTTGGTGAAAAGATATTGCTCGGTGGTGGGGGATGTTCGGTGTAAAAGAAAAGGGACCGCTTCGCTAGGAAGCGGTCCCTTTCGCTGAAATTTAACACTTCGCAGCGTTTTGCCGCTGCGTGTTGGCTAGTTGCTGACCAGTTGGATCACTGGACCGTTGATCGATTTTGCGATCTGTCCGACGTAATCCGCGTCCAAAGGACTCAACCGTCGCGTCGGCACGGTGCAGGTGCGACCGTTGGATTTCAGCAGTTTCACGAAATCGGTTCCGATCAGGATCAGTCGCCCTTCGGTTTCAAAGGTACTGGTGTTGTCCTTCCAGACACGCATCGAAAGGTCGCCGAACGGATCGTCCGCCGCTTCTTTGTTGTCGTCGGCCGGCTTGGGGTCACCAAACAGGTCGTCGAGCCCACCGGCAGGTTCCGGTTCCGTTGCGGGAGCCGCGTCGTCTGCTGGAGGCGTGCCGAACAGATCGTCCGCGGGAGCCGGTTCGGTTGCTGCCGGTGGCGTGCCGAACAGGTCGTCTGCGGGCGCGGAATCGGTTGCTGCGGGCGGGGCGCCAAACAGGTCGTCGGTTTCCATGGGGGCTTCCTTGGCAGGTTCACCAAACAAATCGTCCGCGGGTGCGGCGTCGGCAGGTTTGGCGGGCTCTCCGAACAAATCACTCGGATCCGCAGGCGTTGGTTCACCTGGAACGCCAAACAAGTCGTCCGCGGGCGCGTCCTTCATCGGTTCAGCCGGTGCCGCTCCAAACGGATCGTCCGCGGCAGGCTTCGGTTCAGCGGGGGCCCCAAAGGGATCGTCCGCAGGCGTTTCCTTCATCGGTTCAGCCGGTGCCGCTCCGAAGGGATCGTCGGCTGCCGGTTTGGGTTCTTCAGCGGCCTTCGGCTCGCCGAAGAGGTCGTCGGCAGGCGTTTCTGTCATCGGTTCGGCGGGAGCTCCGAAGGGATCGTCGGCTGCCGGTTTGGGGTCGGCCGGCGCGTCGAACAGGTCGTCCGCGGGTGCGTCCTTCATCGGTTCGGCGGGAGCGCCAAAAGGATCATCCGCAGCAGGCTTTGGTTCGGCGGGAGCCCCGAAGGGATCGTCGGCTGCTGGCTTGGGTTCCGCAGGTGCATCGAACAGGTCGTCCGCGGGTGCGTCCTTCATCGGTTCGGCGGGTGCCGCGCCAAAAGGATCGTCTGCAGCAGGCTTCGGTTCGGCTGGAACTTCGCCAAACGGATCGTCGGCTGCTGGTTTGGGATCCGCGGCGGGGGTCGGTTCGGCAGGTGCCGCCCCGAAGGGATCGTCCGCAGCAGGTTTTGGATCGGCGGCAGGCTTCGGTTCGGCCGGAGCGGCACCGAAGGGATCGTCTGCAGGCGCTTCTTTCATTGGTTCGGCAGGCGCTCCAAAGGGATCGTCGTCAGCGGGCTTTGGTTCCGCTGGCGCTGCCTTGGGCTCTGCCGGTGCAGGCGTTGGTTCGGCGGGAGCTGGTTTGGGCTCAGCGGGTGCCGCCTTGGGTTCGGCAGGAGCTGGTTTGGGCTCAGCGGCCGCCTTGGGTTCAGCAGGAGCTGCTTTTGGCTCTGCAGCCGCCTTGGGTTCGGCAGGAGCCGCTTTGGGCTCTGCAGCCGCCTTGGGTTCGGCAGGAGCCGCTTTGGGCTCTGCAGCCGCCTTGGGTTCCGCGGGAGCTGCTTTGGGTTCGGCTGGCTCTGGCGTGGCATTGCGTTCGCTGAAAGGATTCGGCGTTTCGGTCGGCATCGGTTCGGGATTGACCGGCGTCGGCGCAGGTTTGGGTTCGGTCGGCATCGGTTCGGTCGCCGTCGCAGGTTGGATCACCTGGTCGTCTTTGGCATCGGGAGTCTCGGTGGAGTCGCCAATGACTTCGGGGGCTGGCGGTGGAGTGGTTTCTTCTGCGGCCGCTGGCGGCAAGGTGAGAACCGTTTGAGGTTCCGCGGTCGAATCACCGCTGTACGATCCGGTCTTGCAGATCGGGCAGTTATCGGCTGGGTACGCGGGGAGGCTGGACGAGACGACTGGTGCGGCGGTACTGATTCCACAAGCCGGCGACGAGACGACCGCGGGGGCACAGGAGGCCGACCGGGAGACGACCGGCGCGGTGCTGCAGCTGGGCGCACAGTAAACGGGAGCGCAGGACGCGGGGCATGGGCAGCAGCAGTTCGATGCCGAGGGTGCAAAGCAACCGGCAACGGCATGAGGCGGCACAGCCATGATGACGGTCAGCGTCGTGACGATCATCACGCTCAGCTGACGGCGAATTCGTCGATTCATTATCAACAGTCTCCAGGGAAAGCGACTCTTCGTGTTTTGTAAGCGACGGTCGACCGGATGCCAGTGGGAGGGTGGTCGGCTGCCGTGCCGCGCAAAATGGCGGTGGGATGGAACCCTTATGCTAGTTGTCGTGTAAGGCAGCAGCAAGCAATACCAATGGAAGGGGAGCAGAAAATCGAAACGCAGGCAGAGATTTTACCGTTAGGGTAACTATGCTTGAGGCTGTCGGTGACGAAGTTTCGGTCGTTCGGGTCGCCTGTTCGCATGCCATCGCCTGCTTTCTTTCACATCAACTCTCGGAGGTTGGTTCGCTATCGAAGGCTGCAATCCTCTATACAAAAAGCGGTTTCCGGGCCTATCCTCTAACTATAGGACACAAACTGGGTGTGTCGGATTTTTGAGCCCTCCTGATAAAATGCCGCGATGAAAAGCACACCCAGTAAAACAATGTCTGTGAAGCAGGTTCTGTTGACGGTCGCCAAGTTTGGCGTACCGGTTGGGATCGTTTGGTATCTCGTTTCCCAGATCCAGCCCGAACAGTGGTCGGCGCTGCAAGCTTCGCCAAAGGAATACTCTCTGCTGGCCCTGGCGATGTTGGTCGGCCTCGCGGCGACCGTGCTCAGCTACCTTCGTTGGTGGCTGTTGGTGCGGTCTCACAACATTCCGTTGACGCCCACCGAAGGGGTTCGGTTGGGAGCGATCGGTTTTTTGCTGAACTTTGTTTCGATCGGAGCGGTGGGAGGGGATGTCTTCAAAGCCTATTTTCTGTCCCGTCGCACTCCAGGGAAAAAGATCGAAGTCTTTGCGACGGCGCTTGTGGATCGCGTTGTGGGGCTGTACGGATTGCTGTTGGTCGCATCGGTCGCGCTGTGGATGATCGGCGACTCGTTGGCCGGAGACGATGTTGCGATGATCCGCACCGTTGTCTATTCGTTAACCTTGGCCGGCGCCGCCTTTATGTTAGGGATCGTGTTGGGCGGTTCTCTGATCGACAAAGCTTTGGACCGGATAATGGACGTGCCGATGGTCGGGCCTTTCGTGCATCGCATCGCCGATCCTTTACGCGCCTTCCGGCACCATACCGGGGCGTTCATGATCACGATCGCGATGTCGGTCGTGGTGCACATGATGTTGGCGGTGGCAATCTATTTCATCGCCGCGGGTTTGTATCGACATCCTCCGACGCTACCCGAGCATATGGTGATCGTTCCGATTGCCAACGCCGTTGCTGGATTGCCGATCTCACTGGCTGGAATCGGTGTCTTCGAAGGCGCCCTGGACCATCTCTATGCCAAATTGCCTCAACAACCGACCGACGCATCGGGAACGATCGTGGGGTTGGTGTACGAAATGGTCAAGATCACGATCGCGATGATCGGAGTCGTCTTTTATTGGACGGGACAACGGGAGGTCCGGGAATCGTTTCAGGCTGCCAGCACGGCGCCTGCCGAATCGTGATCAATCACGATGGCAAACGGCGACAAAGCCCCCGGCGCGGACGCGCGGCAGCAGGTGCCGCAACGGCAACACGCCGCTGGCCGTTTGATTCAGTGGGAAGATCTGATCGACTTGGAAACCGGCTTGCCTCAGGTCGGCCTTCAGCTCATTCAACCCAAAGTTGTGAAGGAACATGTTCGGCAGTCCGCGATATTGGTAGACGCGATCGCCAAATTCTTGGTCGGTTTGCTTGCGGCTGGACCACCACGAACGGAATAGCCAGGCGGGGCCGGAGGGATCGTAAAGGGACGACCAGATATTGTGAACGTGCAGCACAAATCGCCCCCCCGGTTTGAGGATTCGCCGTGTGTGCGCAAGCGCCGCGATCCGGTGCTGACGACCGCGAATCATCCCCAACGTGCTAAACAGCGAGACGGCATGATCGACGCATTGGTCGGCGATCCCATTCAGATCGACAAGGTTTGCCCGGACTGAAACGATTGGCAGATTCTGCGTTTGGGTTTTCTGTTGCACCACATCCAACATGTGCTGGCTCAGATCGATCGCCAGCCCGCGATACCCGCTGGCCGCCAGTGCAACCAACGCCCGCCCGGTGCCACAGCCCAGATCGGCAACGGTCGCAGCCCCTTGTGAATCGGCGGGAGGCAGATGCCGCAAAACCAGCTGTTGATCCAAGGCAAACAGAGGGTGGTCGACGAAGTATTGGTCATACTCTGTTGCGATCGCCGGTCGCGCGGCATAATCCCAGGTTCCTGGGCTCACGCCCGCAGGCAACTGCCACGAAGGAATCGATTCAATTTGCACGCACAGCTCAAACGGTTAGAGACAACAAGGGTTCCGGTTGACACGCAACCGGACGATTAGGGAGTGATGACGGTCTTTGGGTGAAGTTTCGCTCGCAGGTCGCTTTACTCTAGAGAGTCGATCTAACCGCAAAATGCGACCTGGGGACTGGCTGGGGGGCGTTTTTTACCGCTATAATCCGTGCGACATTGAGCTCACCCTTTGTTGGTCGCCCTCAACACGATTCAATTTTTACTTCTTAAGGAGCATTCTGTGGCAATTCGAGTAGCAATCAATGGCTTTGGCCGCATCGGACGTTTGACGTTTCGCAATCTGATGGAACGCAGCGACGAATTCGAAGTTGTGGCGATCAATGACTTGACCGACAACGAAACTTTGCGAACGCTGTTGAAGTATGACAGCATCCACGGACGCTATCCAGGCGACGTCGCCTACGACGACAAGTCGATCATCGTCGACGGCAAGCCAATCGCCGCATTGGCCGAACGCGACCCAGCCAAGTTGCCTTGGGGCGAAATGAACGTCGACGTAGTGATCGAGAGCACCGGTTTCTTCACCGCGCGTGCTACCGACACCAAACCAGGTTACGATTCGCACTTGGCCGCCGGAGCCAAGAAGGTTGTTTTGAGCGCACCAGCGAAAGATGGCGCCGACCTGACCTGCGTGATGGGCGTCAACGACGACAAACTGACCGCCGACATGAAGTGCGTTTCGAACGCCAGCTGCACCACCAACTGCTTGGCTCCTGTCGCCAAGGTCCTCAACGACACCTTCGGTATCGAATCGGGCCTGATGACCACCGTTCACGCTTACACCAACGACCAGAAGGTGCAAGATCAACCGCACGCCGACCTGTACCGCTCGCGTGCTGCTGGCCAGAACATCATCCCAACCAGCACCGGTGCCGCCAAGGCCGTCGGTTTGGTAATCCCGGAACTGAAGGGCAAGCTGACCGGTATCGCGATGCGAGTTCCTGTGCCAACCGGTAGCGTCGTCGACCTGACCTGCAACTTGAGCAAAGAAGCGTCGGTCGAATCGATCAACGCCGCGATCAAGGAAGCTGCTGAAGGACCTCTGAAGGGCATCCTGATGTACACCGAAGACGCGATCGTCAGCAGCGACATCGTTCACGATCCGCACAGCAGCGTTTTCGCCGCCGACTTCACCCAAGTTCTGGGCGACAACGGCAAGTTCGTTAAGGTGATCAGCTGGTACGACAACGAATGGGGTTACAGCTGCCGCACCGCCGACTTGATCGCCAAGTTTGGCCCTATGTAATCCTGCCGATTACGTAAAAAATCGTAGCAAAATGCGAAAACCCTCGTTCTTTTTAGAGCGAGGGTTTTTTTGTTGTCAGAACGTCGCTGACATCAGCCGTTGCCGGGGGCCACCGAGCGCAAGCCGCTAGGTGTGCAGGCTTGCGAAGTTGTTTCGGTCGCGGTGTCGCACGGGAAGCTCAAGCCCGGACCATCGTTGCAGTCGTTAAGGTCGCGCGGAAGATCGGCAAACGTGGCGAATTCTCAACGCCAAATGTTGCATCCAGGCATCATTGCGCCATGGGAATGCTAGGTTTCTGCGGGCAAGGTCTGCCTGAACGGATTCGTTTGTGGAACCCGCAAAAACTGCAAGAGCGATGTTTGCTACAAGGACCCACCACTACTTCACCGCTGCGCTTTGGGCGTGCGTTCTGATGATGCCATGCGTCACCGGTTGCACTCACCTCCAATTGCCGGCGATCGATCCGACGGGCGAGTGCTTTTTCCTGCCATGCCCGAATACTACGACACTGACGCTGCCTTGCACCGATAAATTGCAAAATGGCTGCGGTCCGTTTGGGTGCCTGCCCGAGCCGGCGTTCACCGATCCCGCGCCGCCGCCCCCTTGTCTGCAAGGTGCGGGCATTCCGCAGACCGCTCCCGCCCCGCCACCAGCCAAGGTGGTCGACGAGTGCGCCGACGGTCCCAAAGCGGTTCTGTTCGACAAGCATTGCGATCTGCGCAAGTTGTTGCATCTGCCCGACCGTGGCAAACGCGGCCGGATCCTATTGAATCATCGCAAGATCATCGCGCCGGTCGGCGGCGAAGTTGTCTTGCTTTCCGGTGTGTGTGGAACCGACGGTTACCTGATGACCGGCGAACCGCTGGAGTGGATGTTGACGCCCGATAGCGTCGGCCACTTCATCGACGTCGGCGACGATAAACAGGGAGCGCTGCATCGCTTGGTCGCTCGCAACCCGGTCGAAAAGAAAACCGGCAGCTATGCGCTGGGGCGGACCAGTACCGTCGCATCGTTGATCACGCGTGGGAACCTGCGCCGCGGCGACGATGTGCCTGTGAAGAAGGGAGAGACTTGGTTGTCGATCAGCTCGCCCAGCGAAGGGATCAGCCGCGTCACGGTGATGGCTCCCGAAAGCGATTGCTGGGATCAACGCAAAGCGACCGCGACGATCTACTGGGTCGATGCGCATTGGCAATTCCCTGCGCCCCTGAATCTGCGCGCCGGCGAACAGGCTCAATTAACCACCCATGTCACTCGCAAAGAGGGTGAACTGCCAGCGTCGGGCTGGAAGGTCCGCTACCAGGTGATGAATCCTGAAGTCGCACTGTTCGACAATGGCCAATCGCAACCGCAAGCGGTGATCGAAGCGGTCGTCAACGAAAATGGCGATGCCACCGCGATCCTGCGTCCGATCGCGCCGGTTGCCGGAACCGCGTTCATTCAAACCACAGTGATCCGCCCTGCGGGATTAGACGAAGCGTTGCCGCGGATGACGTTGGGAGCGGGGCAGACGATGGTTACTTGGTCGGCACCACGGTTGGTCGTTCGAACCGGTGCCCCGCCATTTGTTGCTCGCGACGAAGAGTTTGCGATCGGCATCAACGTCTCCAACTCGGGCGATTTGACTGCGGAAAACGTTCGCGTTTTGACCGAACTGCCCCCAGGCGTCGAACTGGTCAGCACCTCGTTGATCCAAGCTGATGGCAGCCGAGTGCCGGCGCAACATACGCTGGTCGGGGCTCAGGTTTTGTGGGACATCGACAACCTGCCCGCTCAGACTCAACTAGACATCGAATTGAACGTTCGCGCCAAAGCGAGCTTCCAGATTCCGGTGCAAGCTCGTGGAGCGGAGAACACGTTTGCCGAGGACACCGTCAACGTGACCGTCGTCCAACGGAACCTGGTCGTCACGATTACCCCAGCCGATCCGAACGCTCGTGCCGAGGTTGGGCAAGAGACGACGTTCAATATTGAAGTACGCAACAACGGCGATCAACCGATCTCGGGCGTCCAAGTGCACGCTCAAGGGGATCAAGGTCTGTTGGCCTTTGCCGCCGACACCGGTCAGTGGCAACAGCATGTCGTGAAAGTATTGGAAGAGCCTTTGCTGCCTAACAAGCCTTGGACCATCCAAGCGACCTACCAGGTTCGGGAACCGGGGCAGCGATGCGTTCAAGTGATCGCAACTGGCGGCAACGCTCAACGAGCGACGGAAACGGCCTGCGTCAACGCGGTCAATCCACCACCGGCCAACCCAATGGTTTCGGCTCGCATCGTGACCGGCAGCCAGTCGGTGCAACAGGGGGAGGAAGTGTTGGTGAAGTACTTCGTCTACAACAACGGGACCGTGCCGCTGACAAATGTCCGCGTTGTGGCCACCTACGACCCCGCGTTGACTGCGTTGCAATTCACCCAAGGTTACGACTCGTCCCAGCTAGGGATCTTCACGGTCAGCTGGGTTTTACCAAGCATCCAACCAGGTGAGGAATTGCCGGTCGAAGGGCAGTTCCGCGTCGACGGTCGCCCCGGCGTGGCTCGATTGGATGTAGCGATCTCGTCGGAACAAGGTGCCAACGCATCGGCCGATACGACGTTGCAGGTGTTAGCAAGGACTGTGGCTCCGCCCCCTGCGACGGGGCAGGCTCCCACGCCGCAGCCAGCTCAGCCGCCGCAACAACCGACGCCCCAGCCGCCACCGATTGGTGCACCGCCAATCAACGGCAGCACGACTCCGATTCCAGGTCCATCGACGCCACCGGCCCAAACGCCCGGTGCGGTCGGCAGCGGAATCGGCGGCTTGCAGGTCGACATCGAATCTCGCGACAACCCGGTTGTCGTCGGCGATCGAATCTCGCTCGACTTGGTCGTGACGAACAATCGGAACGTTCCCGAGGACGATGTCATCCTGAGCATCCTGCTGCCAGCCGGAACGCGGCTCGAAGCGGTGCAGTCGACGATGTTCCAAGGGGATCCGGTCGAAAACATCTCCGCCGATGGGATCGTCCGGCTGCAGCCGATCAGCCAGTTGAGGGCCGGTGAGGCGATCCGCTACACGGTGTTGATCAGCGGAAACCAGCCGCAATTGATGACCGTGCGGGCCGAAGCGACCAGCCGTCAGACGTCTCAAGGCGTCGGCGACGAGACGCGGTTGCAGGTTCAAGCACGCTAATCATCGCGTCAGTGTGAACGATTCCGACGGTCGGGTCGATCGTTGGGTGATTCGCTGCCCTAGGGTGGCGAAAAAGGGACGAATCGCCGTCCCATCGCTGGAATCATTCGTATATAATGCGTGGACGACACTGATCGCTGTCCGTTGGCACTCCTCCCCTGTTTCGCCAAATCGGGGTGGGATCGGGCAACGCGTGCAGCTTTAACTTCGCAATTAAATGAACCAAGGATCCCAATGATGCAGAACGACTCTACACGTCGAGGCTTTTTAAAGACATCTACGATTGCCGCCACGGGAGCGGCGTTGTCCAGTTCGGTGGCTCGCACCGCGCATGCTGCTGGCAGCGACGAAATCCGCTTTGTAGTAGTCGGTTGTGGTGGTCGTGGTACCGGTGCCGCGATGCAGATCATGAACACCAAAGGGAACACCAAGCTGGTTGCCGTCGCCGACGCTTTTGGCGACAAAGCCGAACGCTCGATCAAGAGCTTGGCCAACAAGCACAAAGACAAGGTCGACGTTCCTAAGGAACGGATCTTCACCGGTTTGGACGCCTACAAGCAAGCGATCGACGTCGATTGCGATCTGGTTGTGATCGCGACTCCTCCCGGTTTCAAGCCGCAACAATTCGAATATGCGGTTAACAAGGGACGCCACATCTTCATGGAGAAGCCGGTTGCCGTCGATGCACCAGGCGTTCGCCGCGTGCTGAAGTCGGTGGAAGAATCGAAGAAGAAGAACCTGATGGTTGGTATCGGTCTGCAACGCCGCCACGAACCACAATACATCGAAACGATCGACCGCATCCACAACGGCGCGATCGGCGACATCATCGCTCAACGCGTCTATTGGAACGGCGGCGGCATCTGGTACCGTCCCAAAACCGAAGGCCAATCGGAAATGGCGTTCCAGTGCAACAACTGGTACCACTTCAATTGGATCTGCGGCGACCAGATCTGCGAACAACACATCCACAACCTGGACGTCGGTTGCTGGGTTAAGGGATCGTATCCCGTCGAATGCAACGGCATGGGCGGTCGCGAGATGCGAATGGGAGGCGATGCCACCAAGAGCCAGATCTTCGACCACACGTTCTGCGAATACACCTTCTCCGACGGCACGAAGATGTTCAGCCAAGGACGCCACTTGGCCGGATCGTGGACTCACGTCGGCGAAGCGGTTCACGGTTCGAAGGGTACCGCCGATCCATCGGGATCGATCACCGGCCCGAACGCGTGGAAGTTCGAAGGACAACGCCTGAACGGTCACCAGCAAGAGCAACACGATTTGATCGAAGCTCTGATGGCGGGCGAGATCTACAACGAAGGTGAATATGGTGCGAAGAGCACCTTCACCGCGATCCTGGGCCGCGAAGCCTGCTACTCGGGCAAGGTGGTTCAATGGGATCAATTGTTGGCCGAAGGAAAGGACCTTTGCCCAGGCATCGATGAATACACGATCGATTCGGTTCCACCAACCGTTCCCGGCGAAGATGGCAAGTACCCACATCCGGTTCCCGGCAAGTACAGCCCATTCGCCTAATCGGCAACTGGTTGAAAGCGGTTAGTAAAAACTCCAAACGCCCTGTCATTGCGACAGGGCGTTTTTTTGTTTGCCCCGAGAGCTATCGAGGTCCAATCGGCGTTCCTGTTTGAGGTATCAGTCGGCTGACACGTGTCGGCGGATTCACCTGGGTCGCGGCGGCGTCATCGCCTTGGCGACACCGCGCACAAACTTGCATTTGGCCCGCGACTGAGCCACCATGGGGCTTCTCGTCCTACCAAATTTCCCACCTGCAAGGATTCCTATCGATGAAGTGTCCCACCGATCGCCGTGGCTTGAACGGTTCGTTTGCCACAATTGCTCTGTTTGCCGCGTTTTTGATCCACCCGTTTCCATCCAACGAAGCGCTCGCCGAACACGAAGGTCGCGTGCAGATCTTATTGCTCGGCGACAGCACCGCCGAAGGGAGTGTGCCGCGACGGATTCGTCCGGAAGGACCGCATCTGGAGACGGTGTTGGAACAACTGTTGGCGGCGGAAGAGGATCTGCCGGAGTGCGATGTGATCAATTCGAGTCTCAGTGGCGAATACATCCGCCGGCTGTTCGATTCGAAGCGATATGACCGCGACGTCGCCAAGCTGCCGGGGCTCGACTACATCTTGATCCGCTATGGTCTCAACGATCGAGCGCGGCTGGACAATTTCGTCGACGACTTCCCCGCCGACTTCAAGAAACTGCTCGCGCGGCTTCGCGTCGACCATCCCGATGCGATCTTGATCCCGATGACCGTGATCCCGTTTTCGGGAGAAGAGGCGAGCACGCAGATCAACGACTTGGTTCGTGCCGTTGCCAAGGAAGAGCAGCTGGAAGTGTTCGATATCTATCCGCGCTACGCAGCGGAGCTGGAGAAGGGCTACAACATGCTCAACTATCGGCGTTACCCGCTAGCCAAGATTCCGGCCAAGTACCACGAGCTGGTCGAGCCGTTTGTGTATGGCCCCAGCGTCGAAGTGATGGGGAACGAGCTGGATGCGATTCTGGGGCATCTGCCCGGGTGGACCGGAGATCGCCATCCAAACCTCGCCGGGTACAACGTGATCGCCGATGAGACGGCCAAATACATGGCCCCGCTGTTGCGGAAGCGATCGGAGAAATAAAGGCCATCGGCCTGCATAGATCGGTTCGAGCGTGCGAGCACTGTCGGCTCGCACGCTCGATTCGTGCAGCGTTGCTTATTCGACGTGGACGCGCGTTCCGAACTCTTTCAGTTTGGCCAGCTGTTGTTTCTGAGCGTCGTCGGAAAGCGGATTCCCTTTCACGTACAGCTTCAGGAAGGGGGCGAACCGCTTCGATCCTTCGAAGTCCTTCTTGCACATCTCGACCAAGACGCTCAGGTCGGTGATCTTGTTGTCTTGCAGCAGCATGAAGTCGAGATCGTCCAGCGACTTCAGCGGGCTGAGGTCGGCAACCGCGTTGCGTTGGATGTCGAGCGTCGTCAACCAACCGAGGTTCGACAGCGGCTTGAGGTCGCTGATCTGATTCCCTGCGGCGTCAAGCGACCAGATTTTGGTCAGTTCGGCGATCGGTGCCAGCGTGGCCAGCTTGTTGTCGGCGACGTACAAGGTTCGCAGGTTCGACATCGCCTTCAGCGGTGCCAGGTCGCTGACTTGGTTCCGCGACAGATCCAGCAGCTGCATTTTCACCAATCCAGCCAACGGTTTAATGTCGCTGATCTTGTTCCCTGCCAAAGTGACCGATTGCAGGCGGGTGAGGTCTTTGATTGGCCCGAGGTCAGCGATCTCGTTGTCTTCCAAATCGATCAACATGATCGCTTCGCAGTGTTGCAGCCCCTCGAGGCTCTTGATTCCTTTCCCCTTGCCGACAACACGCGAGATGTTTTTCACATCCTCAGCGGTGATCGGTTCGTTGTTGTATCGCTTGGCGAAAACCTCGGCTCGCACCGCCGCTTCGAGCGCTTTGTCGGGGAAGGTCGGCGCTGGCTTCGCTTCTGGCTTCTTCTCTTCTGGCTTGGCCTCAGCCTTCATCTCCTTGGGCTTCGCTTCCGGCTTGGCTTCTTTTTTCTCCGCTGGCTTGGCTTCTTTTTTAGGCTCTGGCTTGGCTTCCTTCTTGGGTTCCGGTTTCTCTTCCTTATTCGGCTCCGGCTTCGCCTCTTTCTTCTCTTCAGCCTTTACGTCTTTCTTCTCTTCGGGCTTTGCTGCCTCGGGTTTCGCTTCCGCCGCCGCGGCGGGCTTCGCCGGTTCGGCCGCCTTGTCGTCGGCGACAGTTGTACCAAGCATCAAGCAAGTGATCGCAAACCAGCCAGTGATTCGAGTGTTAACCATCAGATATTGTCGTGGGTTTAGAGGAAGGCAGAGATGTCGGTTACCGTAGACGATCATCGAGACAACCGAAGCGTGGTTGTACGGGGTGGGCGATCGCCCGTAGCAGTCTGGCCACGGGCGTTCGAGTACGCTGTAGGTTAATCGCTGGCGAGGGCGATTTCCAGTCGTCCGGAGGGGGCGGCGGCGACGAGGGCTCTAAACCATCGAAGCGGTCCAAGCGGGGGGATCGCTCGCTGGAAACGACTCGTCCAACGCCTCATCGATCGAATTTTCGCTCAACCGTCCGCAAGATGGCAGCGGCGCCTGCCATGCCTTCGCAAGTTCGGTCGCTTCCCGGACCCGCACCAGCAGTTCTGGATAGCTCTCCGGCGGGGCAAGCGCACAGAAATCGTGAGCTTCCTGACCGAAATGGTCGCTTCGGTCGAACCGCCGTCCCAATCGACTGGCGGTACGCGTTACGCGGTGGCAGAGATCATTCCACTCGCGAGTTAGAAATACGTCGTTCATCACACACCTCCTGACACAAAAAAGAATCAGGAGAATGAACGTGCAAACGACATGCCGAGCGATCAGTCGATGTGTCGCAACAGCGGGAACAGGATCACGTCGCGAATACTCTTCGAATCGGTCAACAGCATCACCAAGCGATCGATCCCAACACCCAGACCACCCGCCGGAGGCATTCCGTGCCGGAGGGCTTTGATGAAGTCGTTGTCCATCTTGGCCATCGAATCCTCTTCCTCCTGGCCGTCCAATTGAGTCTTGAACAGCTGCTCTTGAAGATCGGGGTCGTTTAGTTCGGTGTAGGCGTTGGCCAATTCCATCCCGCAGATGAACATTTCAAAGCGTTCAGCGATCGCGGGATTGTCGGTCTTGCGTTTGGTCAGGGGGCAGATGCTGGCGGGGTAATCGATCACAAAAACGGGACCGACCAACGTGTCTTCGACCTTCTCTTCGAAGATCTCGTTTTTGATCACGTCGGGGTGTTTGCCGGTCGGATCGAGGCCAACGCTTTTCGCATACGCGGTCAATTGTTCGGCGTCATGGGGATCGATCCCGGTATGTTGGGCGACGAGGTCGTCGTATTTATGGCGTGCAAACGGCGGAGTGAAATCGATTTCGACGTCGCCGAACTTTCGCTTGTAACCGCCACCGATCGCATCGATCGCGTTGACGACAAGCTTTTCGGTCAGGTCCATCATCGATTCGTAATCGCCGTACGCTTGGTAGCATTCCAGCATCGTGAACTCGGGATTGTGCCGTGGACTGATCCCTTCGTTACGATAGACGCGGCCCAGTTCGTAGACGCGTTCGATGCCGCCAACCAACAGTCGCTTCAGATGCAGTTCCAACGCGATCCGCATCGTCAGGTCCATGTCCAACGCATTGTGGTGCGTCGTAAAGGGGCGAGCTGCGGCGCCACCGGCGATCGTGTGCAGCGTTGGCCCCTCGACTTCCCAGAAGCTCTCTTGGTCCAAAGTTTCGCGAATGCTTTTGACGATCCGCGTGCGGTTCAGGAACGTGTCGCGGACTCCATCGGTGTAAACCAAATCGAGGTAACGCATCCGTTGACGCAGTTCCACGTCGGCCAGACCGGCATGTTTTTCGGGTGGTGGCTCGAGCATCTTGCAATGGAAGTGCAAGCGTTCGGCGAAGACGGTCAGTTCACCGGTATTGGTTCGCCCCAGACGCCCGTCGACGCCAACCAAGTCGCCCAGATCGAACAGCTTCGAGAGGGCAAAGTTCTCTTCGCCGACTTGGTTCTTGCCGATGAAGATCTGGATATCGCCGGTCATGTCGCGAAGGTTCAAGAAGACCAGCTTGCCGGTCGGTCGCATCAGGATGATCCGTCCGGCGACGCGAACCTGAGGACCGATCTCCCCCCCGGGGCCTTGATCGGATTTCCATTGGCGGTATTCCAGGTCGGGTTGATCGAAATCGGGCAGATCGACCAACGTCCCATCTTCCAGCTGGAATTTGACCTCTTCGGCCCGTTGCCGCACGTCTTGGATCATCGACCGGTCGTCGAATCGCTGGCCCCACGGATCGACTCCGGCGGCGTTCAGTTTCGCCAGTTTTTCGCGTCGCGCGCGTTGGTGATCGCCATCGTCGTTCAGAGCGTCGTCGGGAGATTTATTCATCGTGGAATCAAGCGTTAACGGAAAGAGGGGAAGAAAACGAGGGCGTCTGCAGGTGTTTGCCAACGGAGTGCGGAATCCGCAGCTCCCGGTCGTCCGCAATCGATCGGCTCGCTGGGGCGATTGTAGACTTGCGGTTATTTGCTGCAACCGCACCAAACCGAGCCAATGCTGGACAAATCGTCAAGAATTACCCAATCGGAATGCAAGCAGATCGAATTTTATGCCGATTTTGTTCCAGATGGGCCCGCGAAGGCAAGCGTCTGGATGCCCCTGCCGTTGCCAACGTGGTTCGCCCGGTCTTTGAAATGACGAGGAACGAAGCCATGTCTCACATTACCCACCGGCACCGCGGCAGCGCGACCGTGTTGGTCGTTGACCCTCGCCCAGTGAGCCTTACGGCGCTCGCCGCGGTGATCGATTCGCAAGGTTACGAATGTTATTGCGCTCGTAACGCCAAAGCGGCCTGCAAGGCGGTCGAGCAAAGGCCGATCGATATGATCTTGTGGGATGTCGCCGACGATGCGGCCGCTGCGATCGACCAAATCCATGCGCTTCGCGAGCTGCATCCCGAACCGTTGGCCGACGTGCCAGTGATCCTGATCGCGGAAAGCTGTTGGGCCGGGCTGGAAACGCGGCTCGACCCGATCTCGCCGGCTCGCTGTCTGTTCAAGCCGCTGGACCCCAACACGCTGATCGATCTGATTCAGCAATCGCTGTGGGTACCCCACGTGATTCGTGGCCATCACTTGAACGTGAAAAAGCCCCTGCAGCCGGGTTGGGTCAAGCTGTAGCAAATTAGCGTTATTGCTTGGCCGCGTTGGCGCCGACGGGAGCTTGCGGCCAGGGCGTTTCTCCCGGAGCCCAATGTTGCGGTTGTTTCGCGCGGACCGCATCGACGGCTTGTTTGAGCCACGCCGGCGGCGCGAGACTCTCCTTCTGACCATAAATATAGGGAAGCGGGGGATCCATCAGCAGTGGCTTGTCCCCTAGCGGCGGCCGCTGGCGGCCAACTTCCGCCAAACGATCGGCGAGTCGGCGGACGACCTGCGGATGCTGGTCGGCCACATCGGTCGTCTCGTACGGATCGGTCTTGATGTTGTAAAGAACATCTCCCATCAGCTTCCAATCGCCGCTGCGAATGGTCGGCAGGCGAACGCTGCCGGTCACCTCGAAGATGATCTCATCGCGTGGGCTTGGTTCGCCGCCGAAGAGCATTCCGGTCATGTCGAGGCCATCGACCGGAAGCGGTTGTTCGCGCGATCCGCCGGCCAACGCGATACAGGTCGTGTACCAATCGGCGATGAACATCATTCCGTCGTTGGAACTGCCGGCATCGACATGCCCGGGCCAGCGGACCAAGCAGGGAACGCGGACGCCCCCTTCAAAAGTCGTGTTCTTCGTGCCCCGATACGGCTTGCTCATCTCTTCCAGTACCGGCCCGTTGTCGTTCGCAAAAACAACAAGCGTGTTTTGGGCGAAGTCGCTTTGATCGACTGCCGCGACGATCTTGCCCACCGCGTCGTCCAGGCACTTGAGCATCGCCTGGCGGACGTCGAACTTGTCCGTATAACGCGGCGGATCGTTCAGCGGACCATGGACCGCGTTAAACGGAACGTACAAAAAGAAAGGCTTGTCGGCCGACTGGCTAGCGATCACCCGCTGTGCTTCGGCCGCGATCAAGTCGGTCGTATAACCCTCTTCTTGAATCGGTTGCTGATTTCGATGCCAATCGTAAACGGCAAACCGGGCCGGCGCGTTGTGCTCGATCGTTTTGGTGTAGTAGTCGACGCCCCAGGCGTAGTGTCCGTATTGGTGGTTGAAACCTTGAGCCATCGGCAGGTGTTCGTCGAGCCATTCGCCGCAGTGCCACTTGCCGACGATCCCCGTGAAATAGCCCGCTTCTTGCAACGCTTCGGCCACCGTCCGTTCGTTGGTATCCAATGCGTGGATCCGCCGTGTCGGTTCGCCGCGATCGTTGTGAGCCAACGTCAAACCAAGCTTCTTTAGATAGCTCGGCTTGCCAAAATCTTCCGATCGCCAGTCCATCCAATTGCGGAACGCATAGCGTCCGGTCAACAGGGCCCCACGCGTCGGAGCGCAGACCGAATGGCTGTAGAACTGCGTCAGCCGAACGCTCTGGGCTGCCAAACCATCTAGGTGAGGTGTCAGTTCGGGATTGCCCCCCTGAAACCCCGGTTGGTTCCAGCCCATGTCGTCGGCCAGAATGAAGACGATGTTGGGACGCGGGGCATCGTCGGCTCGTGCGGATTGCGTTCCGGCAAAAGGTGAGATGGAAAGAATGAGGGCCGTGGCGAGACACTGTAGCCCCACCCGAAGTGAACGATCCATAAGGAGCCTGCCTGGTTTCGATGAGCTTGAGGACGCGGAGCGAAGATTCCGGTTTGAACGCCATTATGATGCAAGCGGTGTTCGGGTTGAAGGCATTCGTGGATTTCCGTTGCCTCCGTTGCAAGCCCCGTGTGCGGCAGCTCGCGTCGATCCTTTCCAGTCGATTGCCCACAGGACGTCCAGCAAGTCGATCGCATTGGAACGTGATTTGCGAATTCACTGCGTTGCCGGCGATGCGGCCCGTGCTTGCAGAGACCGCGAAAACTGTGCAGGTCGGTTCGTCATCGTCGTGTCCAAAGTCCTTCGGCGCCAGATCCGCGGGAAGCTGCGGCAGGTTGCCGATCGGGCCGTGGGGAAGGCCGATGCGCGTTGCCCTTCCGCGGTCCGAAAGAGAAGCCGAGCGGCGTAGCTTGAGCGTGACGCGGTGTTGGGAATGAATACGGAATGGGAGCTAGCCGTGAACTATGTAAGACTACTGATCGCTTTTTTTGTGCCGCCATTGTCGGTCTACATGCAGTTTGGCATCGGGAAATATTTTTGGTGCAATGTGCTTTTGACGATGCTTGGGTTCGTGCCCGGCATGCTGCACGCGGTGTATATCATGGCGGCGCGTCCGCCCGGTTTGGTCAACCTTTCCGGTGATGGGCCCTCTTAAACCGGGCGTTGGAGTTTGGGGGCGCGGCAGTCTCGAGAAGGCACTCCAGCGAGATCGTTGCCACGGCGGATTGGTTTGGAATCCAGCAGCCCGGATGGTGAACGACCAATGCGTTCCCGATCATACGGCTCACCGCCGGTTCTCGCGGAAACCAATTCGCAACGGCTTGCTGCCTTCATCTTAGGACCATGCATGATCGCATTGGGGGCCCGGCATGTCTCTTGCATAGAGTCGCCGATATCGGAATTCCAGATCCACTTCAGCAATAGAGAGCGGTGTGCGCGTTGATGGACTTTGCAAACAACAGTGTGGGAGTCAATTCGGCGATATTCATTGCCGGAGCGCTGCTGGTATGGGGGGCGGGGACGAAGCTTAGCAAGTACGTCGATCTTTTCGCGGATCGGACCGGGTTGGGGAAGGCATTTGCGGGAGTGCTGTTGCTAGGCGGGGCGACGAGCTTGCCGGAGCTGGCGACCACCCTGACCGCCTCGCACTCGGGGGCGGCAGAGCTCGCCGGAACGAACCTCTTGGGAGGTGTCGTGATGCAGATTGCCGTGCTCGCGGTCATCGATGCCTTGGTGGTTCGAGGCCGACCCTTGACGCTCTTTTCTCCCCAGTCGTCGTTGCTGATGGCGGGGATCATGTTGATCGGACTGATTGCATTGGCCTCGGCGGCGGTCGTCAGCGGGGAACTGTTCGCGGTGGTGGGCGTTGGGTTTTGGCCGGTCCTTCTGTTCGTGGCCTACTTGTTTTCGATGTGGGTGATTTACCGATACGAAGGGGACCCGCGGTGGGAGCCGCGAGGCGAAATCGCACAGCCGCCGGAGTCGGCCCATGATCTGAAAGACGCGCATCATGAAGCGTTCCGAAACGTTTCGATGTCGCGATTGGTCGCGTCGTTTTTCGCGGCATCGGTCGTGGTCCTTGTCGGTGGCTTTTTTGTCGCCAGCACAGGCGAAGCCCTCGCCGAACAGACGGGAATGGGGCAGAGCATCGTCGGTGCAACGTTGGTCGCGCTTGCGACAAGCCTGCCTGAAGTGAGCACCACGTATTCGGCGGTCCGGTTCGGCGCCTACAGTATGGCGGCGGGTAACATTTTGGGAACCAACAGCTTGGAGATCGCATTGTTCCTTCCTGCCGAACTTGTCTATCGCGAGGGGCCTGTCTTTGATGCGCTGCAACCCTCGGCTGCCTTTCTCGGTGCGATCGGGATCATCGCGACCAGTCTCTATCTGTGGGGAATCCTGGAGCGACGCGACCGAACGATCTTGGGGATGGGGATCGATTCATTTGCCGTCTTGGTCGTCTACCTCGGCGGCATGGCAATCTACTGGACGTTATAAGTCATCGGGTTCCGCATGATCTGGTGTCATCGCATCGGGGCAGAGGGCCTTGGTGCATGCCATAGGCTTTCACGTGGCTTGGCGTTCTAGACGCTTGCGGGCTCCAGTTCTTCCGGTTCTTTAGGTTCGATCCGATCACACCGCGATGGCATGGCGTTTGCGAGGGATTCTCATCATCGAATCTCCGAAACGAAAACTTCAAGGAGCATCATGTCTACTCAACGTCCTGCTGTAATCGTCACCGGCAGCTCGGGTTTGCTGGGCCAGCCGGTTTGTGAAGCGTTGGCCCATCGCGGGTACGAGGTTTTCGGCTTCGACCGCGTTGGCCTGCCCGAACCGCCCAAAGCTAATCCGCATGTCCACGACATCGAGTGCGATATCACAAGCTACAGCAATGTGCGTGCTGCGATCGAAGACGTCCGCCGCCGTACGGATGGGAAGTTGGCGAGCGTCGTGCATATGGCGGCCTACTACGATTTTTCAGGTGAAGATAGCGACGCCTACGAAGCGATCACGATTCACGGCACCGATCGACTGTTGAACGCGCTCGATGGCTTTGAGTTGCAGCAATTCATTTTCACCAGCACGATGCTGGTCCACGCGCCATGTGAACCGGGACAGCGGATCACCGAAGAAGATCCGTTGCTGGCGAAGTGGCCCTATCCCAAGAGTAAGATCGAAACCGAGCGGTTAATCCGGGAAGGGCATCCCAGCGTGCGGTCGGTGTTCCTGAGGGTTGCAGGGGTGTACACCGACTACGGCCGTCAACCGACGCTGGTCCAGCAGATCAAGCGGATCGATGAAAAAGACTTTCAGAGCTACTTCTTTCCCGGAGATACCGACGCAGGCCAATCGGTGGTTCATCTGGACGATGTCGTCGACGCCATCATCGCCACAGTGGAAAATCGGGCGAAGATCGAAGCGAAGACGGCGATCCTTATCGGTGAACCCGATCCTCCGTCGTATGAAGCATTGCAGGATGCGATTGGTCAGCGAATTCATGGCGAAGATTGGACAACGCTCTATGTCCCCAAGACGGTCGCCAAAGTCGGAGCGGCGGTCACCGATAAGCTTTCCGGGGGCGACGCGTTCATCAAGCCCTTCATGGTCGACATGGCCGACGATCACTACGCACTGGATATCTCGAGGGCGAAAGCATTGTTGGGTTGGCAGCCGAAGCATCGGCTGATCGATCACCTGCCTAAGATACTCGACGCGTTGGAGAAAAACCGCAGTCAGTGGCTTCGTCTCAACGGGCTCGAAAGCTGAACGCTTTGTCGGCCTTGGCTCCTGCTGGCTTGTCGGTTGGAAGCGAGGCGACGGCTTTTATTCCTAGTCATCATGTGCAAACCCAACGGGTCACTATGTCTAACGTCACCCTTCCCGTCGACGACCTTCACCGCAACGTTCCACCGTACTCGCACAATCCTTCGGCGTGGTCCCAGCGGATCCCGATCTGTCTGTTGGCGTTCGTTGCCGCGGTGATCTCTTCCCACTTGGCGCTCTTCCAATGGGGGCTGATCGAAACGACATGGGACCCGGTGTTCGGCGATGGGACCAATGACGTGCTGAAGTCGGACACGGCGAAAAGAATGTACGGCATCCTGGGGATCCATGATGCCGCACTCGGCGTCCTGGCGTACCTGGGAGACGCCGTGCTGGGGTTGGCGGGATCGCCCCGGCGTTGGCAGTATCGTCCTTGGTTGGTGATACTATTCGGCATCGATGTGATCCCGTTGGGGATCGTTAGCGTCGTGCTGGTTCTTTGCCAGGCGTTCGTTGTTGGATCGTGGTGTTTCTTGTGCTTGGTGACCGCTGCGATTTCGCTAATCCTCGTCTATTGGGCGTGGGATGAAGTCCGTGCGTCGCTCACCTATCTTTGGATCGTGTGGCGACAGAATCGAAGCAAGCGGCTTCTCTGGGACGCGTTCTGGGGAAATCGCAGTGATGCACTCGAGCATGCCGCCGAAACTCTCTTGTCTCGGGAGACAACCTAATGTGGGGACGCGTTGTCGAAATCATGACGGCGGTATGGCTGGCGCTCAGTCCATTCATCTTCGCCGTGCAATCCGACCCAACTCTTCTTTGGGCGGACCTTGGAATCGCCGTGCTGATCGCGGTGTTGTCGGGCCTGTCGTATTGGCATCCCACACGGCACGCGCATCTGCTGATCTTAGCGATTGCCTTGGGGATGATTCTCTGGGGCCGCTTTGCCGAATTGCCGCCTCCACCGGCGCATCAGAATCACATCGTCGTCGGATTATTCCTGCTGATGATCGCATTGATTCCCAGCCACGCTTCGCAGCCGCCGCTGGTTTGGCAGAAAACGCTGGCCGAACACGAATCCTCGACGCAACCGTCGGCTAAAGTTCTTCGTCGACAAAGATGACATGCTGAAAGTAGTTTTGGGACTCAAAGCTGGCGCCGAGGGCACCGATCAACAGGCCCAGTGAACTTCCGAAACTGCTCATTGCGAACCGGCATCCAAAATCAACCTGTCCCGCGGCAAGGTTGCCCGACGCAGCCCAACTTGCGATCAATGGGGCGGAAAAGAGTAGCGACGAGATCAGCAGGGCGAAGACCAACAGCATTACCCACATCGTCGCCAAGCCCACCGAAACGATCAGCAATGCCGAGACGGTCGTGACGACGTTTTGTTCGCTGCGCGTGCTGCTGCGGCGGATTAGCAACTGTTGCCGCATGGCGACAAAGACGGTCGCTGCGATGAGGACAAGAACGGCGAGAAGGATCTGCGCGGGGATGCTTTGCGCCAGGGCGAGGTCCCACGCTTCGGCGGTCATCATCAGGACCAGCAATGTCGATACCGAGGCGATTGCGAGCCCCGACAGCCGCCGAGGGAATTGCCACGGACGGGCCGCCCAGACGGCTTCGGCGATTTCGCGGCGATTGATCCATGCCGCTTGCGGGGCAAACCACCAACGACGGATGTTGGCCGGAGCGTCTTCCTCGAGTCGAGGGTCTGCCATTTCGATTAGGGAGGCCTGCTGACGTTCCTGTTGCCATTCTTCCAGTTCGGACATCCGGTCGACTTCCGAGGCCGATGTGGGGCGATACATGAAATTTTCCGCATCACCCATCTGCCCCAAGCCCGACAAGTGACCGATTGCGTGCAGCATTAAGCGGCCCAGGCGGCCGGCGATCCGTTCGACACGCTGGTCGCGACCAGATGGTTCTCCGCTGGCTTTGGGGTCGATCAGCGAGGTGGAGAAAACCGCCGCATCGAAAGGGCGACTGAGAGCGGCAAAGCAGGACGACGACGTGTATTTTCCGATCAATTCCGCCGCGGTCACGACAAAGACAAAGTCCCAGTGCTTTCGGTCACGCTCCTCTTGTGCCTGTCGCAACAAGATGCTCGGTTCGGCGAGGAAACCGACAAGCATCTCCGGACGTTGCAGCTGGGTAAAGCAAAACTGAAGGCCGCCGGTGGAATGCGTTTTCGTCAACTCATCGGACAACCACTCGATCGCCTTCCCCAGGGCTTCCCGATCGACCGTGTCCAATTCCCCCGCGACGACGACTCCGATCTCGATCCGTAGTGAATTCACAGTCTTCACGTCTCCTCCAACGCAACACCCGCCCCAACGTTCGGCGACGTGAACCGATCCGCGTCAGCAAGGCTTGCCATCGAACGACGGCGAATTAAGCGGCGGCCACTTGGACGGATCGTCCAATCGTCTCTTCGGCATTTCTGCGGACCTCTCGACGATCTGGCAATTGTCATCCCACGCCTTGGTTCTCGGTCGGGTTTGGGGCCGCCCGCGGGTGCTTGCGTCCCGCGGCATCCACGTCCCCGTCGGCAACGGTCACGCGTACTTTTGGAGAACTTCGGCGATCACGGCGGGGTCGTCTTTTTCTTGCAGGTGCGTGATTTGGGTTGCTGGCAGCCCCAGCTTCTCCAAGTGTCCGACCAGGTTCTTCCAAACCTGTTCCCGCTTTTTGCCAGTCGTCAGATAGAGCTCGGTGACCAATTCTTGAGAACGCTGCAACGCGATCTGGTCGCGATTGCGATAATAATTTTTGATGATCTTTTCTTGATATCTGCTGTGCTGTTCAGCCATGGATGTTTCCCGTTCAATGGACATCGAGGAAAGGTTGCGACGCACTCGACCGAGATTTGGGGCCGCAACCGCGTATTTCGTAATTGTCGACTGTTTCAGCGCGCCAGTGCAGCCCGCGGCAATGCTAGCTTAGATAAAGCGATTCGCCTGGCCGAAAGGTCCTGCCCGATGGCTTCGAACGCAACAAAACGCAAGCTTCGGTAGACCGATACCGGGTCGATGGTATATAAATGCTGAACAACCCGATTGGCAACACGCGCATTAGACGCTTGCCGATCGCCCCCATCCCCTATCTTGCGGCGTCCGCCGCATCGCAAATCACTGAAATAGTACGAGCGAACGGTTTGCAAAGCAAACGTCCTGCTTGGTTGTTGAGAGGTCTATGGCAAAGAACGAAGAAGCATTTGAAGTGGAAGGTACTGTAACTCAGGCTCTGGCAAACACGCGATTTCGCGTCCAGTTGGAGACGGGAAGCGAAGTGCTTGCGCACGTCGCAGGTCGCATGCGAAAGCACTTTATCCGGATCGTGCCCGGCGATAAGGTCCGCGTGGAACTGTCGCCCTACGATCTGACCAAGGGCCGAATCGTCTACCGCGAGCGATAGTTGCTTGCCCGCAGCGGCGTCGTTTGCTTCGTCCGCTGCCTTCACCTTCGCCATTCGCTTGAAATCCGCATCCGTCCATCGTGATTGCGCCCACTTCCCCCAAACGCCAACTGCCGCTGGACGCTTCAGACCAGCTGGCCTGAGTTGACGTTTGGGGGTGGTGTGACGATTCGCGTTGCTGGGGAGATCGCCGTGCTTTGTCGCGGCAGACCTGCGCAGGTTCCCCCAAGATTTGCTTCGAAGTCTATTTTGTGAAGGACATTAGATTGATGGTCAGCCTCTTAAATCATGGAATCGGTATCGCGCGGCGAACGATCATCGTCGGCCTGTTGGCAGTGGTTGCTGCGGCACCCTCGGTTTACGCAGTCGCGCCACAGGTCGACCAAGGGCAAGCCGGTGTCAATAAGGAACCCGTGGTTGTCCTCGCGTTGGCCAGTTTGGATGGCTTGCTACGCGATGTGAACCATCTGTCGACGATTTCGGGCATGCCGCAAGCTGGCGCTATGCTGAACATCTACGTGGGCGCCTACAGCCAGGGAATCGACCGATCGAAGCCTTTGGGCGTGATCGTGCGGATGATCGATGGTGTGCCGTCGCCGATGTTGTTTGTTGCAATCTCTGATGTCAAAGCGGTTTTGAAGCGTTTGGAGCCACAGTTTGGGCCCGCCGATTCTCTGGACGACGGCACGATGGTGATGCAGGCCGGCCCCAATCTGATCTACATCCGCAATCAAGGCGATTGGGCGTATGTCGCCAACGATCGCGGCGCATTGAACGATCTGCCAGAGGATCCTCAATCGTTGCTGCAGGACATGCACTTGGATCACGACATCGGAATCCGTGCCAATCTTCAACAGATTCCTGAACCGATGCGAATGGGATTGGTCGCTCAAATGCGTCAAGCGTTCGACGACGCCGTCAAACGCATGCAAGAACGTGGCGAAGGAAACGTTCAAGCCGCACCACCGAACGAAGCCGTCATCAAGCAAATGGAATTGATGATGCGCGATTCGGAATACATCACGATCGGGGTGACCATCGATGCCGAGAACAATGAAATCGCCGTCGATGCCTCGGGAACCGCGATCGAAGGTTCGTCGCTTGCCGAAATGTACAACGATCGTCAGTCGATCCCGACCAGCTTTGCTGGCATGATTCGTCCCGATGCGACGGCCTTCACCCACGCCGCGGCGACGACAGGCGAACGGGAGCAAGAGGTTTCGTTGGAATCGATCGACCAATCGATGAAACAATTGCGAGCCGTGATCGGCCAGTACGTCGAACTTTCCGACAGCGACAGTGCCAAGATCGAACAGTATTTGCCTCGCGTGAAGGAATTGCTGGCCGCAAACGTCGAGATGGGCAAGATCAACGGCGGAGTGGTTGCTACCACCCAAGAGAATGAATTGCGAGTGCTTTTTGGTGGCGCGGTGACCAACGGCAAAAAGGTCGAGGAATTGGCCAAGGAGATCTTGGGCGAATTTGCCGGGAACGCCGACGCGCCGCAGTTTAAGTTCAACGACGGCAGCTATGCCGGCCTGACGTTACATCACGGCCATGTCGATTTGCCCGCCGGAAATAAGGAGCTGAACAAAATGTTCGGTTCCAAGCTTCCGTTGTTGATCGCGACCAGCGAAGATCGAATTTACATCGGTGCGGGCAAGGATATCGACGCCCTGTTGAAGGAAACGGTCGACGCATCGACCAGTGGCACCCCAGCCGAAGCATTGCCGTTGTCGCAAGGAACCCTGTCGTTGTTGCCAGCACTGCAATACGCGTATTGGGTCAGTGAGAATTCGATCACCGACATGTTGCTCAAGACGCTGCAGAACAACCCGGAACACGATAAGGTTCGCTTTGTTCAGCCAGTGGAACCCAATGGGCAACGCGTCCGTTTTTCGGTCGACGACGGTGTTTTGCAAGTCATCGGCGTCGCAGCTCAGGCTGGCAAAGGCCGCCCCGAATTCTAGGGGCTAGCAAGTAGGGATGTTAGACTAGGGCGACTTTGATCTTTTCAGGTCGCCGGATTGTCAAAAACCCCCCTGCCGATACGTCATCCGTTGACCAAGCGTGATTTGATTGCCGATGAGAAATCGTGTGCTCGATCACGCTTTTTTGCATTCCCGATCTTTCAAAACACTCGCCTCATCGAGAGCTACATAAAATGTTGACTCTTCGTCCCCGCCGCTTCTGGCTGTTGTTGGTGGCTCCGATCCTAGTCGTCGGTTGCGGTGGTCCGAGCCAAACCACGCTCGACAAGGCGAGTTCAGAAACTGAGGGCTTGGCATCGTCTCGCAAGCTTGCAGAGATCGATGTCCCCGAGTCCGTTGGCGTGGAAACCGCCGCGGGGGCAGTCGATTCCTACGATGTCCAGCTGGGGCCGAAGCCGTCGTTGCGCCCCGTTTCACAAGCCAAAACCGAGGCCATGCCTCAAGCGGCCGCTTCGGTCCCGGCGGCCGAAGTGACGCTCAAGCCAGCGACGGTGAAGACGCCTCCCGCACCGTTGGCTCCGCCTACGGCACTCAAACCACCGGCCGCAGTCAAGCCTGCGGCCATCCAGCCTTCGGCGGCCCGTCCTCCCGCGATCGACGCCCTTGCCGACAACGGCTCGCTGACCATTGGCGATCGCGCACCGCAGCTCGAAATTGTCAGCTGGTTGAAGGGGACCGAGGTCGATGGCTTTGATGATTCCAAAGTTTATGTCGTCGAATTCTGGGCGACTTGGTGCGGCCCCTGCAAGATGAACATGCCGCACTTGAGTCAATTGCAGCAGGAGCTGGGGGACCAGGTTCAGTTCATTGGAATCAGTGACGAACCGGCCGAGAAGATCAGCGACTTCTTCGCGACCGATGCGGCCCCCGGAAAAACGTGGGATGACGTCCTGCAATACACGATTGCCGCGGACCGTAACAAATCGACAAAGCTGCGCTATATGCAAGCTGCTGGGGAACGTGGCATCCCGTGCGCGTTCATCGTCGGCCGCGACGGGATCGTTCAATGGATTGGGCATCCCGCTCAGATCGATCGCCCGTTGGCGGCGATCTTAGAAGGGGACTGGGACATCGCCGCGGCACGCACGACACGCGACAAAGCGAAACGATACGAAATGGCCTTCAACGCGCTGCGGGCGCGAATGGGCGGTTGGATCAAGAGCAAAGACTTCGCGGCGGCGATCGGTGCGTTGGACGCGATGGCGGTTGAATTTCCTGAACGGAACGAACCGCTGATGATCAAATTGGAAGTCCTCCGTGAGGCCGGGCAATTTGCCGAAACCTATCCCGTGATCGACACGTTGGTCGAACGACAATGGGATGATCCCAACATGCTCAGCCAGTTCGCGTGGTTGATCGCTGCGGAAACCAAAGGGGAGGATCGCGATCTGGATCTGGCCTTGAAAGCCGCATTGCGTTCGGTCGAACTGACCAACGAAAAAGCTCCGATCGCGCTGGACACCGCCGCTCGCGTCTATTTCGAAAAAGGCAATGTCGAGGAAGCGATCCAGTGGCAAACCAAAGCGACCGCATTGCCCGGCAAGTTTCAAGAAGAGATGCTCAAGACGCTGGAGATCTACCAGCAATCAGGGAAGTAAACTTCGTTGCGATGCCGTTGCAGGGTAGCCGTTGCTGTTTAACCGATCAGCTCCGGCATTGCCGGATGGTTGTCGACCAGGAAGTGCGGGCGTCCTGAGAAATCGCGAACCATCGTGCTGTGAGGGTTGATGCCCAGGTTGTGATACAGCGTCGAATGGACTTCGCCAAAGTGGATTGGTCGCGAATCGATCTCGCCACCGAGCCGATCGGTCGATCCGATCACTTGTCCTGTTTTCATGCCACCGCCGGCCAGCAAACCACCGCCGACGCGTGGCCAGTGGTCGCGTCCACCGTCTTTATTGATCTTGGGGGTCCGACCGAACTCACCCCAGGCGACGACCGAGACATCGTCGGCCATGCCGCGATCGTGGAGGTCTTCGATCAGGGCGGAGAGGCCTTGATCGAACCAGGGTAGATGGGTGTCGCGAAGCTCGCTGAAGTTGCGGCTATGAAAATCCCAGCGGCCGAAATTCAGCGTGACCACCCGAGCGCCGGCTTCGACCAAGCGCCGTGCCATCAGGAAATGTTCCAGATTCCGCGGGGCCCCGTCGCCATATTTAGCGGGGTTTCCTTTGCCATAACGCTCCCGCGTGGCAGGGTCTTCTTTCGAAAGATCCAACGCATCCGCCAGTCGCCCCGAGGACAGGATGTCCATCGCTTGGCCGTACAGTTGGTCGATCCCCTCCATCGTACGCGACGCGTCGGCATCGCGACGGAAGCGATCAAAAGAGGTTAGCAATTGCTTGCGGTCATTCATCCGGTCCAGCGTGATATCCGACAGCACCATCGATTTCTGAGCCGGGCCGGAGGGGCGAAACGCTGCATTGCCGACTCCTAGGAAACCGGGTAGGCCAGGCGATCCGTAGGGCGGATGCCCCGCGTCGGGGGCGAGGCCTACAAACGGTGGGACCGATGGATCCGACGGACCTTGCAATTGCGCGACGGTCGATCCGATCGAAGGCCAGCCGCCCGGAGGCTGATTTTGCGTTGGGCGTCCGGTGTAACAGATGAATGAATCGTGGGCACCGTTGGGCGATCCGTAGACGCTGCGCAGCGGAACGCATTTATCCATGATCTTCGCGATTCCGGGCATCAATTCGCTGATCTGAATGCCGGGGACGTTGGTCGCCATCGGACGCGATTCGCCGCGAATCTCCGACGGTGCATCCATCTTCAGGTCGTACATGTCTTGGTGCGGCGGCGCGCCGACCATATAGATCATGATGATCGATTTTTGGGAGCCCCGGATTCCAGCGGCCGCTTCGGCCTGCAGCAATTGCGGCAGGGTCATTCCGCCCATCCCCAACGCCCCGATCTTCAAGACTTCACGTCGTGAGAGTCCGTCGCATAACTTGGATGCTCTCTTCGTCGTCGTATTGATCGACAGCATGATGGTTCGTTCCGTGAGCCGGTGGGGAGGATTCTTGGACAAACGTAGCCCAGGTGGGGTTCCTATTATTACCAAATTTGAACGGGTGCTTCCAGCAATTGTGGGATTTTTGTCCGGTTTCGTTTTTTTTGTGGCTATGCGGTGTGGCGAATCTCGGATTGAAGAGTAGTTCGATCCGAGACGGTTTGCGCGCGCGTTCGCCCCTGCCGCTCGGGCAAGTCCGTGCTCTAAGGATTGGGGCTGAAAAAACAGGCGCTGACAGGCAGGAATCTTCAGCGGGGCTTCGGAAATGTTCCAGGAGTCGCTAAACTCGCGTTCCCATCGGATCTAAATTTCCTCGCTCCCCTTTAAACCGAAAGCGGATTGTCTTGAAAGCCAACATTGTACTGCTGCCTGGTGACGGCATTGGTCCCGAAATCGTTCTGCAAGGTCAACGCGTTCTCGAAGCGATCGCGACAAAATTTAATCATCAATTTACCTTCCAAAGCTGCTTGATCGGCGGAATCGCGATCGATCAAACCGGCGACCCGCTGCCCCAACCGACGATCGATGCCTGCCTCGCGTCGGATGCCGTTTTGTTGGGCGCTGTCGGTGGCCCCAAGTGGGATGACCCTTCGGCCAAGACCCGTCCAGAGTTTGGATTGTTGAAGATCCGCAAGGAATTGGGACTGTTTGCGAACCTCCGTCCGATTCAAACGTTTCCCGAATTGGTGGGCGCATCGCCGCTGCGACGCGAGATCGTCGAAGGGACGGACATCCTGTTCTTCCGCGAATTGACCGGTGGAATCTATTTCGGACCGTCGGGACGCGAAGTGGTCGATGGGGTCGAGCACGCGATGGCGACGATGGTTTATAGCGTACCGGAAGTGGAACGCGTGGTCCGCTTGGCTGCCGAAGCCGCTCGCGGTCGCAAGGGGCACCTGACCAGTGTCGACAAAGCGAATGTGTTGGAACCGAGTCGCTTGTGGCGTCAGGTCGCCGAGCGTGTCGTCCGCGAAGAGTTCCCCGACTTGAAGTACGACGTCGTCTTGGTCGATTCGATGGCGATGCACTTGATCAGCCGCCCGAAAGATTTCGACGTGGTTGTGACGGGCAATATGTTTGGGGACATCTTGACCGATGAAGCGTCGATGCTTCCCGGTTCGTTGGGGATGTTGCCATCGGCGTCGATCGGTTCGGATGGACCGGGCTTGTACGAACCGATTCACGGTTCGGCTCCCGATATCGCCGGCCAAGATCTCGCCAATCCTTTGGCTACGATCCTGGCCTGTGCGATGTTGTTGCGACATTCGTTGCAGTTGGAAGACGAGGCGTTGGCGATCGAATCGACGGTCCGCAAGGTCTTGGCCGCTGGATTGCGCACTCGCGACATCGCGGCGGGGGGGCCGGCAATCGGCACCGTTGCGATGGGAGACGAAGTGCTGAAATTGTTGGTGTAACGCGAACGGCGTGAACGCAACCGATGGGTGCCAGCGGAACGCCGCTGTCATCCGCTGTGGAGATCGATCTGCGAAAGCGGGCATCTGGCGGCCGATGTCGGTCCCCGCGACAATGAATGGATTCTCAGGCAACTTTCCCAACACTTGGACCGAGGCGTCTTCTATGGAACTTCACGCAACCACGATCCTATCGGTCCGCAGAGGCAACACGGTGGCGATGGGAGGCGATGGCCAGGTCACGTTGGGAACAACGGTGATGAAGGCCGACGCGTCAAAGGTCCGGCGTTTGAACGAAGGCCGTGTGCTGTGCGGATTTGCGGGGGGGGCGGCCGATGCGTTTGCATTGCTGGAACGCTTTGAAGAGAAGATGCGAGACTATCCGGCCAATGTCCCTCGAGCGGCAACCGAATTGGCCAAGGACTGGAGGATGGATCGGGCGCTGCGTCGGTTGGAGGCTTTGTTAGCGGTGGCGGATGTGAAACATTCGCTGTTGATCAGCGGTACCGGCGACGTGATCCAACCGACCGACGGCGTGATTGGGATCGGTTCAGGCGGCCATTACGCGATCGCCGCCGCGCGGGCTTTGTTGGCGCATTCGGATCTTGGGGCCGCAGAGATCGTTCGTCGATCGTTGGAGATCGCCGCGGACATCGACATCTATACCAATCGCAACATCGTTGTCGAAGAACTGGAGATCGTATCGTGAAAGACACGCACAACGTTGTCGACTCGCTGGGCAAGCTGACTCCCGCCGAAACCGTCAAGCAATTGGATCGCTATATCGTCGGGCAACCGCAGGCCAAGCGAGCGGTCGCGGTGGCGCTGCGGAATCGCTGGCGACGGCAGCAGTTGAGCGAAGAGATGCAGGTCGAGATTGCGCCAAAAAACATTTTGATGATCGGTCCAACAGGGGTCGGGAAAACCGAGATCGCTCGGCGATTGGCCCGAATGACCGGCGCGCCGTTCATCAAAGTCGAAGCGACAAAATATACGGAGGTCGGATATTACGGCCGCGATGTCGAAAG
Source organism: Rosistilla carotiformis (assembly GCF_007753095.1). Taxonomy (NCBI): domain Bacteria; kingdom Pseudomonadati; phylum Planctomycetota; class Planctomycetia; order Pirellulales; family Pirellulaceae; genus Rosistilla; species Rosistilla carotiformis. The sequence goes on along the minus strand of NZ_CP036348.1, from coordinate 5,026,919 downwards.
TATGGTACGCGAGCTCGTCGAGAACGGCTTGGGCTTGGTCCGTGAGAAGTTTCAGGATCAGGTGCGTGAGGAGGCCGAACAGCGGGCCGAGAACCGGTTAGTCGATTTGTTGGTTCCCGGGTCGAGCGAATTGCCCAGCCTGGACGATGTCGCCGATGATTCCGCTCCCGAGGGGGATGCCTCCTCGCATGATTCCGAGGATGTCGGAAAGCGTCTGCAGCGGACGCGCGACAAGATGCGGAAGATGTTGCGCGACGGCCAGTTGGAAGAGCGTACCGTAGAGGTGACCACCGCGTCGAAGACGCCTCCGATGGTCGTGGGGGGGATGGGCATGGAGAACATGGACATCGACCTGCAAGGGATGTTCGAAAAGATCATGCCGCGAGGATCACAAAATCGCGAGATGAAGGTCCGCGAAGCGCGGACCGTGCTGATGGAGCAAGAGACCGAAGCGTTGTTGGATCCCGAGGCGATGAACGCCGAAGCGATCCGATTGGCTGAAGAACTGGGAATCATCTTTGTCGACGAAATCGATAAGGTGATTGCCACCGATGGCAAAAACGCCGATGTCTCACGTCAGGGGGTGCAACGCGATCTCTTGCCGATCGTCGAAGGGACCAGCGTGCAGACCCGGTATGGTTATGTCCGTACCGATCATATCCTGTTCATTGCCGCCGGAGCGTTTCATCGGGGCAAGCCGAGTGAATTGATGCCCGAACTGCAGGGCCGGTTTCCGATCCGGGTGGAATTGGATGAACTGACCGAGCATGATTTCTTGCAGATCTTGACCGAGCCAAAGAATTCGTTGACCCGTCAATATGAAGCCTTGTTGGCGACCGAGCAGGTGACGATCGAATTCCAGCAGGACGCCCTGGCTCAATTGGCTCGATTTGCGTTCAAGGTGAACCAATCGACGCAGAATATCGGTGCTCGGCGGTTGTACACGATCATGGAGCGATTGCTGGAAGATCTCAGCTTCGACGCTCCCGGGATGGGAAAAAGCGTGGTCAAGATCGATGCGGCCTATGTCGAACAGCGGCTCAGCGAGATCGCCGAGGATGAAGATCTCAGCAAGTTCATTTTGTAGGGGTCGTACGCTTCGTCGGGGGAGCGCTTGCCATGGAGGTTGGGCAGAATGCAACGTTCACAGCGCCGGCGGCGTCGCTTCCGAGGCGGATTTGCCAGGTTGCCGCCGACGCCCGTTGTGATTGCGTCGGTCTGCCAATACACTAGTTGGCTTTGGCAATTTTGACGTCGCCCCCGAGGCGACTTGTTTTTTGAAAAGGACCGATTCGGTGCCAGGAACTTGTGTAATAGGGCTGCAGTGGGGCGATGAAGCCAAGGGTAAGCTTGTCGATCTGCTGGCCAAAGATTACGAAATGGTCGTGCGTTACGCCGGGGGTGCCAATGCGGGGCACACCGTCGTGAGCGGCGACGAAACGTACAAACTGCATCATATTCCCAGCGGCATCCTGCATCCGTCGGTCCAGAACATGATCACCCCCGGCGTGGTCATCAATCCCACCACGCTGTTGGAAGAGATCGATGGATTGGCCGCACGCGGCGTCCGCTGTGTCGACAACATGCGAATCAGCGAACGAGCCCACTTGGTCATGCCGTGGCACATGATCGAAGACCGGATCATCAACGAACATCGCAGCGTTGGCAACGAATCGATCGGCACCACAAATCGTGGTATCGGACCATGTTACCGCGACAAGGTGGGCCGAACGCATGCGGTTCGAATGACCGATCTGATGCAAGCCGATCGCGCGGAACGGATCGCCGCCGTCGCCGCGCAGAAGTACCGGCTGTTGGAAGGGATGGGGGCTTCGGCCGACGAATTGGCCAGCATCGAACCGAGTAATGTGGCGGCGATCGCTGGCGGTTGGGCCGACCGGCTTCGCGAATTCACAGGTGACACGACCGAGCCGGTCTTGGCTGCTTGTGAAGCGAATCGCAAGGTTCTGTTCGAAGGCGCTCAAGGGGCGCTGTTGGACATCGATCACGGCACCTATCCGTTCGTCACCAGCAGCAATGCTTCGGGCGTTGGCGTTTGTGCCGGTGCGGGAGTTCCACCGCGTTGGATCAATGAAGTTGTCGGCGTTTGTAAAGCGTACAGCACACGCGTCGGCGGCGGTCCGTTCCCAACCGAATTGCACGACGAAATCGGCGACAAGATTCGCAAGCTGGGCAATGAATACGGCACAACCACCGGGCGGCCACGTCGTTGCGGATGGCTCGACGCCGTCGCCTTGCGTTACACCGCTCGGTTGAGCGGCGTCTCGCGTCTGTCGTTGATGATGATGGACGTGTTGAGCCATCTGGACGAAATCAAGATCTGTGTTGCTTATGAAATCGACGGCAAGCAGACCAAACATTTCCCTTGCCACGCCGATGAAGTGCGTCGCTGCAAACCGGTTTACGAAACCATTCCGGGCTGGAAGACTCCCGTCGATGACGCGCGGACTCTGGAAGAATTGCCCGAAGGAGCGCATCGGTACATCCGCCGCGTGGAAGAGTTGATCGGATTCCCCGTGGGAATCATTTCGGTGGGACCGGATCGAGCGCAAACGATTTTTACCGAGCAAACAAAGTTGGACTTGGCGATCGCGTAACCTGTGATGTCTCAGGCTGAACCCACCCCATCGACCCACGCCCCTGCCATCACGGCCGATGCGTTGCCCAAGCACATCGCCATCATCATGGATGGCAATGGCCGCTGGGCTCAACGACGTGGCTTACCGCGGATCGAAGGCCATCGGCACGGTGTCGATACCGTGCGCCGGACGACTGAAAAGTGTGCCTCGCTTGGGATCGAAGCCCTCACGTTATATTGCTTCAGCAGTGAAAATTGGAAACGACCTCCGGTCGAACTCGATTTCTTAATGCATCTGTTGGAGCAGTATTTGGTCGAAGAGCGGCGGACGCTGATCGATAACGGCTTGCGATTGAACATGATCGGGCGCCGCGACCGGTTGCCCGCGGCGGTTCTTCGCGAGCTGGAAATTACGCAGCAGTTGTGCGCCGAACACACCGGCATGCAGCTGGTGTTGGCGGTCGATTATGGAGGACGTGCCGAGATCGTCGAAGCGGTGCGTCGTTTGGCTTCCAAGGCCCAAAGTGGTGAATTGCAACCCGATGCGATCGATGAAGCGATGGTCGCCGATCATCTCTATACCGCTGGGATGCCGGATCCCGATCTGTTGATCCGCACCGGCGGTGACATGCGGATCAGCAACTATCTCTTGTGGCAGATCAGTTACGCCGAACTCTGGGTAACCGATCGATCATGGCCCGACTTCCGCGAAGAAGATCTGATGCAAGCGCTGCATGATTTCTCGGGGCGGCAGCGTCGCTTTGGCGGGCTTCTGCCCAGCTGACCGTCGCGCTGGGCGTGGATGCGATGGGTGCCGGCTGTAGTTTGCCTGAAACGGGCAAATGCCTTCTTTTTATGCCAATCTTCGGCCGCTTCACGGAACGTTAACGCAGTCTTCATGCGTTTCCACATCGACGCGGCTACCCTACAGGCCTACAACTTGGGTTGCGTAACTGGGGCGATGGTATGCCCCGTAGGCGGCACAAGCATCGTCCACCCTCGAACGTTTTTTGCAACGGGCAAACCGCAGTGCGAGCAAGATGACCACCACGACAACGACGCGCGATTTTGTTCGACGATTGCGTCGCAGCGAGCTAATGGAGCTTGATTCGCTGCGGAAGTCGCTTGCGGCCATCCAAACGAAACATGGCGGTCAGTTGCCTGAGGATGTGAAGGTCCTCGCCGAAGATTTGATTGGCGGCGGGGCGATCACCCAGTGGCAAGCCAAGAACCTGCTATCGGGACGCTGGAAAGGTTTTTTCTTAGGCAAATACAAGTTGCTGCGCCAGTTGGGCGTGGGGGGAATGAGCGCGGTCTTTTTGGCCGAACACGCGGTGATGCGGCGACGCGTCGCGATCAAGGTGCTACCGCGTCGACGACTCAGCAATCCTCTGAACCTTTCTCGGTTCCAACAAGAAGCGCGGACCTGCGCGATGTTGAATCATCCCAACGTGGTCCAGGTGATCGATTTCGATCGTGTCGACGACCAGCATTTTATGGTCATGGAATTTGTCGACGGGATGGATTTGCAACGTTTGGTTCAGCAGCAGGGGCCATTGCGGTTGCATCGCGTGCTGGAATACCTGCGCTGCAGCGCGTCGGGTTTACAGCACGCTCACGAACGTGGCATCATCCACCGCGATATCAAGCCGCTGAATATTCTGATCCATCGCGATGGCGTGCTGAAGATTTCCGATCTCGGTTTGGCGCGGTTACGGTACGACGAAGATCCCTCGTTGTCGGGCGAGACACCAGGCGTGTTGGGGACCGCTGATTACGTCGCCCCCGAACAGATTCGAGCCAGTCATTTGGCCGATGGTCGATCCGACCTGTACAGTCTCGGGTGTACCCTCTATTTCATGCTCACCGGCCGCGCGCCATTCGCGCAAGGAACGGTGCAGGAGCGAATCGCGCGGCACCAAACGATGCCGCCGCCGGATCCTCGCAAGCTACGGTCGGACTGTCCTACCGAGCTGGCGGAAATCTGTATGCGTTTGATGGCCAAGAGCCCCGAAGACCGCTACCCCACCGCGACGCTTTTGTTGCAAGCGATCGATCGCGTGCAATGGAATTTCACTTCTTCGGGCGTGCCGATCTCGATCCCCGAACATTCACCGCAGGAGTCGCTGTCGTCGATCGTCACCGATTCGAACAGTGGGTCGAGTGCTGGAGGGGCCCATCCGGTCTCCGATTCACCGTTTGATGATTTTTCACTCTCGAACACCTCCGATGATGGCAGCGATGCGAGCCTGGATGATTTGTTGACGGGGATTGACCTGCCCACCGTGATGCCCGCCACCGCGGCGAACTTCCAATCGCTACCGGCTGCCTCCGCACACACCTTTGCTTCCGCGGTGACCGTGCCGAAACCCAAGTCGGCTGCAACCGATGCTTCGCAAAACAAAACGATCATCTACGCCGGGATTGGGATGGCGGCGTTCGCCGTCGTTTTCAGCGTGGTCATGTCGATCGTGTTCGTCTTCTCGCCCGAGGATAAGGGACGCGGGATGATCAAACGTTCCGAAGGCGGGAAAACCGGCAACGTCGTGATTATTGGCAACTGATGCTTGCCCGTCGACGAATCATCGCTGGGGGCATTCGGAAGGATTGTCTTCGCATCGACTACTCTGTTTCCCACCGCACTTTGTCGGCGATCGGCTGGCGCGTCCCCGCGGGCCAGTCCGTGGCCGGGTAGCCCACATAAAACAGTCCTAGCACGCGGTCCTCTTCTCCTAGTCCGACGAAGTTTCGCATCGCGTCGCTGCAGGCAGCCGGGTTGGACGACCAAAAGCCACCCAGGCCAAGCGCGGTCGCCGAAAGATGGATGTTCTGTACGGCGCAAGCGACGGCGGCGATTTCGTCGATCTCCGAGATCTTTTTGCTGGGCTGGCGTTTCATGCCGATCGCAATGACCAGTGGCGCAAGGGTGGGGTTGACGGCAAAACTGTCGAATTTGTTCTGCTTGAATTCGCCCGGCGGAGTGATTTCGCGGTAGGTTTGCGCCAGCATCTGCGCCAGCCGTTTCCGTGCGTCGCCAAGAAAGACCGTGAACCGCCAAGGTTCGGTCAGCCCATGCGTCGGCGCCCAATTGGCGTCTTCCAAAAGGGTCTGAATTTGATCGCGATCGATGGGCCGCGCGTCCATTTGGGCGGGCTTGATCGTGCGTCGCGTGCGAATCAATTGATGGATCGATGGTGGCTGCATGTGGCTTTCCGCTGCGGGAAGGTTGGTCGAGAGATAGATCCCGAAATCGTACCCGAACCAACACCACGGCACCAACCTGTGACCACCCGAAGACGGCGCCGCTTGCCGTGGGTGTTCAGCCAGCGTTCCCACGAAGCGATCGGTCGCGTCGCCGTGAAGCACGCGTTTCGAGGTATCGTCAGCGATCCCGTTCAGGAACGTCTGCGAACCCCGAGCGGTCGTCGCGGGGAGCGGTTTCCACGCGATCGTTCATAGGAGGGTGTCTGTGAACCCGTTCGTTTATCGGCCGCGATCGCCAATGCGCTAGGGCAGTTGCGGTCGTTCTTCGGAAACCGCCACTTCGGAAGCCGTAGGCCGTTTGCTGGGTTCCCGCAGGACCGGCTTCAGTAAACCGATGCGTTGTTCTTGCGGAAGCAGTTGACGGTTGCTGCGCTCGGGGTCCACTTGCGACCACGTTTCTCGATAGGCCGGAGACCGCACGCTTCGTAGGATGCCATCGTCGTGCCAGACACAGCGGTATCCGACAGGCTTCCACGACTTTTGCGGTAGCTGTTCGGGGTCTTTGACCAACCGCCATGCTTTAACGTGGAAGCGATTGTGAGTCCGCGACCACTGATAGAAGATGACTTGGTCGAACACATGCCGACCTTGTTCATCAAAGAAATGATTCAGTTCGATCAGATCGACCTGTTCATCCGCCGACTGGGTGTCGGGAATCGCTGCGGCGACAACGCCGAACAGCAAAAGTAGAGCCATGCCACTCATGATTTTCCTCCGTGAGCAAGTTGCGGTTGCAACAAACCTTCGTGGTGCTCAGATATCGGTGGCAGGGCGGTATCTCAATGTTGTAAAAACATCTGAGCAGTTCAACCTCTATCGTTAGTTTATCGGCCGGTCAAGGGCATGATGGCTACGAAAGCTGACTGTTTTGTATTGAGGCCGGGCCAGCGGGGCCTGTTTTGATGCAGCGATGGCGGTGTTCAGGGGGGACTTCGATCTGGAATCGATCGCGTGGTTCTGTTAGCTTCGGCGAGGCTGCGAAGTCTGCTGCGCGTGTTGGTTCGATTCAACCGACGCGGTGGCTTACCGCCACCACTTCGGAGACTTCATTTGAAAGGGATTGGAATGTTGGTCATGGAACCCATGCGACGGACTGCCGCGTTGATGTTGACCCTTGTCGGAATGTGCGCTGTTCTTGGGACAGGTCCGTTGGCGGCGCAGTCGAGCGATCATCCCAGCCTTCGCGCGGAAACAAAAATCTATTTCGATGGTCGCAAGCCGGCGCTGGTGGGCGAAACGCTGACACTGTTCGATACCGGCATCGCTTACGATATTCAGTTGCCGGAAAAATCGCAGATTACGGTTTTTGATATCCCTCGTTCGAGGGTCGTGTTGCTCGACGCCACCACGCAGCAACGGACGACGATCGGCTGTGACGATCTGGTCCGTTACATGACAGCCCTTCGCCAGCAAGCCTTGGAAACGGGCAAAGCCGATGCGATTGGTGTCAGCACGCAGCCGATCAGCGATCCGCAAACCGGGGTGGTGCAGGCTGGATTCCCTGGTTTTCTGTACATCGCCGAAACGCAAGCGGCCTCACAACCGGGACTTTCGAAGATTTACAACGACTTCACCGGCTGGGCGACGCGGTTGAATATGTATCAAAATCCTCGTGGGGCCCCCTTCGCCCGCTTGGCTCTGAACGAACAGATGTCCGCCAGTGAGGTTTTGCCCAGCAAAATCACGCTGCGGGCGACCGTTGGCGATCAAACCGAAACATTGCGATCGGAACATCAATTTAGTCCGATGTTGTCGGTACAAGACCGGGCGCTGATTTCGCAAATCGGTGGTATGCTAGTAAGTTTCCAAGATGTACCCGCCGACCAATTCCGCACCCCTCGGGTTGCGCAAAATGAATGACCAACCAGCCGCCCGCCCCCAATGCGTTCTGTTTTTTATGCTGCCAGCAAGGTTCCGAACCAGCGCTCAAGGCGGAACTTGACGATCGCAAGTGGCGGCTCGCCTTTTCACGCCCTGGATTCGTAACGCTTAAAAACGTCGCCGCCGATTCTGGCGAGGCCGAATCTGCCCAGGCGACGCTCCCTTCGGGGATCTTCATCCGCACCGCCTCGTGGTCGATCGGTAAGGTTGCCGGTGAGGAATCCGATAGGTTGGCTGGCCAGTTGAGCGAGCTATTGCGGGAGGCCAATCTTCCCAAGCCCGACCTGTTACATCTCTGGGGACGCGATCGATTGCCCGTTGGCGAACGCGGCTTCATGCCCGGCAATGAACCGCTGACCGAAGCGGTGGCCGATTTCTTGGCCGCGAAACTGCACGAAGAGGATTTGATCGCATCGCCGATGGCGAATCAGATCGCGCGTCCCGGCGATCGCGTGCTGGATGTCGTGATGGTCGAATCCAATCAGTGGTGGGTCGGTTGGCACGAAGTTGTCAGCGCGGTCGATCGTTGGCCCGGCGGAACGTTTCCGATGAATCGCGACCGAGAGGTCATCTCGCGGGCCTACTATAAAACCTCCGAAGCGATCGCCTGGAGCGGTTTCCAGTTGCATGAAGGGGACCAAGTGGTCGAGATCGGCAGCGCTCCCGGCGGCTCGGTGCAACGGCTCCTGGAACTGGGGCTGCACGTCACCGGGATCGATCCTGCGGAGATGGACGAATCGATCATGGAGCACAGCAATTACCGACATTTCCGGGCACGCGGTGGCGACATCAAACGCCACCATTATGCGAAAACCCGATGGTTGTTGGTCGATTCAAACGTGAAACCTGAAAAGACGCTGACCACGGTCGAGAACATTGTCCAGCATCGCGATACGTCGATCACCGGAATGCTGTTAACGCTGAAGTTGAGTTCCTATGAACGGGCAATTGATATTCCGATCTGGTTGGATCAGATTCGATCGTGGGGCTACACCAACATCCGCGCACGCCAACTGGCAACCGGGCGAACCGAAATCTGCGTGGCGGCCAGCATTTGAGCCGTCCGCGCGAAATTCCCACCTTTAAAAGACCACTCGTGATGGCGTGCTTCGCGGCGGTGTGCATCGGCGAAGCTGTCCGGCACGAGTTTATTTCCCACCTGTGATTTGGGCAGGGCGCGAGGTCCTGCGAGAGTAGTAGATCGAACCCATGCAAGATCGTCTTCAGTCGTCGCTTGTCGCATTGCAGTCACAGCTCGAAGGGGAGTTGCGTATCGACACGGTCGCGCGCACCGTCTATTCGACCGATGCGTCGCTGTATCAAGAAACCCCGTTGGCGGTGGCGATTCCCAAAACCGAAGCCGATCTGCGGCAGTTGATCCTGTTTGCCGCCGAGCACAAGATCGGCCTGATCCCGCGAGCCGCCGGCACCTCGTTGGCCGGCCAAGTCGTCGGCGCGGGGATCGTCGTGGACATCTCCCGCCACTTCACGCAGATCCTCGAGATCGATCGCGAAGCGGGGTGGGCACGTGTGCAGCCGGGAGTGATTCGCAACGAATTGAACATGGCGTTGCAACCGCATGGGATGCTGTTTGGTCCCGAGACGTCGACTCAGAATCGAGCGATGTTGGGCGGCATGTTTGGCAATAATTCGTGTGGATCGAATTCGATCGTCTACGGCAGTACTCGCGACCACGTTTTGGAAGTCCGTGGGTTCTTGAGCGATGGCAGCGAAGCGACCTTCACCGCGCTCAGCGACGAAGACTTTGCGGCGAAATGCGCTCTGGAGAATGATTCGTTGGAGTCGCAGATCTATCGCGGGATTCGAGATCTTTTGAGTCAACCGGAGGTTCGCGAAGAGATCGATCGCGAATTTCCCAAGCCACAGATTCCGCGACGCAACACGGGATATGCTGTCGATCTATTGATGGATGCATCGCCGTTGGCACCGGCCGACGCGCCGAGCGAAAAACCGTTCGATTTTTGCAAGTTGTTGGCGGGGTCCGAAGGAACGCTGTTCTTCGCCACCGAGATCAAAGTGCGTTGCCTGCCGTTGCCGCCACCGGCGTCGGCGCTATTGTGCCCGCATTTCGTATCGGTCGACGAATCGCTACGAGCGACTTTGTTGGCGGTCAAGCATTCGATACATGCGTGCGAACTGGTCGATCACTTTGTTCTCAGCGGTGCGGCTCGCAATCGGGAGCAACGCGCCAACATGAGTTTTGTCGACGGAACGCCGGGAGCGATTCTGGCGATTGAATTCCGTGCTGACACCGATCAACAGGCCGTTGCCGCGGCGGAGCGGTTGGCGACGGAGATGAAAGCGGCCGGGTTGGGGTATCATTTTCCTGTCTTAACCGGAGACGACACGAACAAAGTGTGGGATCTCCGCAAAGCGGGCTTGGGGATTCTCAGCAACGTGGTCGGCGATGCGAAACCTTGTGCCGTGATCGAGGATACCGCGGTTGCGATCGAAGACCTGCCCGAGTTTATTGCGGAATTTAATCGCCGGCTGAAGACCAAACATGGATTGGAGTGTGTGCACTACGCGCACGCTGGATCGGGGGAGATCCATCTGCGGCCGATTATCAACCTCAAGACCGACGCCGGGAACCAACAGTTTCGCGCGGTCGCGCAGGAGATCGCCGATTTGGTCAAAGAATATCGCGGGTCGCTTAGTGGCGAACATGGCGATGGCCGATTGCGTGGTGAGTTTCTGGAACAGATGATCGGTGCGAAAAACTACCAAGTGATCCGGCAGATCAAACGGTTGTGGGATCCCGAGAATCGCTTCAATCCTAACAAGATCGTCGATACGCCGCCGATGAATTCAAGCCTGCGATACAAGCCGGGGCAGGCGACGCCGGAGATTCCAACGGTGCTGGATTTCAGCGGTACCGAAGGCGTGTTGCGTGCGGCTGAGCTGTGCAACGGTTCGGGAGACTGCCGCAAGACGCAGCTGTCCGGCGGCACGATGTGCCCTAGTTACATGGCGACTCGCAACGAACAGGACACGACGCGGGCGCGGGCGAACATGCTGAGGCATGTTTTGACGGCAGCCGATGGGGATCGATTCCCGTTTGACAGTGAAGAGGTCCGTCAGGTGATGGATCTTTGCTTGTCGTGCAAGGGCTGTAAGCGAGAGTGTCCGTCGAACGTCGATGTTGCCAAACTGAAGGCAGAGTTTCAACAAGGCTATTACGATGCGCATGGCGTTCCTCGGCGGGCCAAATTGATCGCAAACTTTGCCCGCAACAGCCAGATGGCAGCGATCGCCCCGTGGATGTTCAACTTCATCGTCCGCAATCCCGTGACCTCGCGGATTTTCAAACGCTTCGCCGGTTTTGCCGAAAAGCGTTCGCTGCCAACGATGCACCGAACAACGCTGCGTCGTTGGTTCGCCAAGCATACCCCGCACGCGGCAGCGGGGAAAAACGGCCGCGTGCTGTTGTTCTGCGATGAATTCACCAATTACAACGATACGCCCGTCGGGATCGCGGCGGTCGAGTTGTTGGAACGATTGGGGTACGCTGTCGAGATTCCCGAGCATCGCGAGAGCGGACGGGCAGCGTTGTCCAAGGGATTGCTGCGGCAGGCGCGGGAGGTTGCCGAAGAGAACGTCCGTCTCTTGAAGGATCGCGTCAGCGCAGACCTTCCGTTGGTTGGTGTCGAGCCGTCGGCGCTGCTGAGCTTTCGCGACGAATACCCGGAACTGGTCCGCGGCGACCTGCGAGACGCGGCAGTGAAGATGAGTGAACACTGCTTGATGATCGATGAATTTTTGGCGCGGCAGATGGATGCGGGGCGGATTCCGTCCGACGCGTTCACCGATACGCAGCGGACGATCCGCTTGCATGGTCACTGTCATCAGAAGGCTTTGGCATCGCTGGCACCCACGGTGCGGATGCTTCAATTGCCACGGAACTACACCGTGCGATTGATTCCGTCGGGGTGCTGCGGCATGGCGGGATCCTTCGGATACGAGCAAGAGCACTACGATTTGTCGATGCAAATCGGCGAATTGGTTTTGTTTCCAACGGTTCGCAAGGAACCGGCGGAGAACCTAATCGCCGCGCCGGGGACCAGTTGCCGTCATCAGATCGCCGATGGCACCGGCCGCAAAGCCGAACATCCGGTGCAGATTCTCCGCGATGCGTTGCGACCGGTTTAGGCCGCGTGGCGAATCGTTTGTTCCATCCACGTGACCACTTTGCCCTGTGTGGCGACACGCGTTGCCAACAACAGGATCATGAAGACGGCGATGCCCAGGCAGATCGCGTTGGATGTTAAGAAAAACACGACGGTCGCCAGCATGGCGGGGCCTTCCAACAACGCTGCACCCACGATGTGCGCGGTTTGGTAACGGGCCAACATCAACGCTTCGGGTTCGGTCAGTGGAGCCATGGGATCGATCGTCGGATGGTTCGCGTCGTCGCGTAATTTGCGAGCCCGCGAAGCGTGCTGTTCGGCCGACCGTCGCAGCATCGACGGTAAAATCACCGAAACGGCGGTGCTCAGCATTGCAACGGCCATGACGACAATCACCAGCGGTTCGAGATTGGTTTTGAGGACCGCATCGTCGCGGAGCATTGTCATCACAACCAGGATCACCGAGATATTGATCGCGCCAAACAGTAAAGCGATCGAGATGATCTGCATCGTCAACACCGACTTGCTGAGCGTCTCTGGCAGTGCGTGATGTCGTTGGCCAAATTTGGAATTCATGGTGCAAACGGCCCAACAATCGGGAAGGGGTTATTCGGAAACCGAATCGGCGGTCATGTAAAGGATCGCCCCGCAGGTGGGACAACAGATGAAGTGGGACAACATCAATCGGTTCAGGACTTGGGGGGCAAAGGTAGCGCCACAGTTGCCGCACGATTGACCTTCGACATGCGCCAATCCATCTTCACCATGGCTGCGAATCAAGCGTTGGTAGATCTCGACCGCATCGTCGGGAAGCTGTTCTTCGGCGACCGCGAGTTCCTCCATGACACGTTCGCGTTCGGCAGTGGCGACCGACACCCGCGCATCGACTTCGCTTTGTAACGACGCATGGTCCGCTTCGCGTTGATTTAAATCTTCGGTGCGGAGTTTCAATTCCCGCCCCAATTCATCGATCTTTTCCATCGCTTCGAGGATTTCATCGGCCAATACGCCGTTGGCTTGTTGGTCGGCAGCGATCTGTTCTTTGAAGGTTTGGAATTCGCGATTGCTTGCCGCGGTGTTCAATTTGGCTTTGAGATCGGCAACCCGTTGTTCGCGTTCTTTCAATTGCAACTGTTTTCGATCGCACGCGATCTTGGCCTGTTGCAGCGCATCCTTGGCTTGTTGTTCGGAGGCTTTTAACGTTTCGATCGCCTTAATCCCCGCTTGTAGTTGGCGTGGGCCACGACCGATTTGGCTGTTCAGTTCGGTCAACTTCTTATGAATGTGATGCAGCGTGCTAACCGTCGAGTGCGAAATTTTATGCGGAGCATCAGACATGAGAAATTAACCGTCGATCGGAGGGAAAAGGTTTTATCAACAGAATGGGGCGCCCCGATGGGTTCGTCAAGACGGCTGGACCGGCGGGGCTCGCGTCGCAATCGACGTACATCCGCCGCGAAACGCGCGGTGGTGGAAAACTAATTGGCAATCGTCAGTTGAATCGTTTCGGCTTCGTTGATCTCAAGCGACGCCGCGATCATCTCAGCTGCATTGCAACAGGGTTCGAAATACTTCAGTTCGTCGTGGAGAATTCCCACGGATCCGCCACAATCTTTGGCGTGAATCTCAATCGGCAGTTGATCCGATCGTTTAGCCAGCGGTCCGAGTCCGGCAAACCCGAGTGCCGTTGGATTGTGGTACTTGCTGACCATCGCATACAGGCTGAGGACTCGGTCCCTACTATTATAAAAAAGGTTCATGGCGCCGATGTTCTCTACCGCTTTGCCGTGCATCTGACCGCGTCCCAGCCAGTGCCGGTCGAGCGCCGGAGCCACCAGGTGGATGCCGATTCGAGCGCCTAGCAGCGGTTGCCCTGGGAGCGTACGGCCTTTAATCGCACCTCCGGCAGCCGTGTGCAGGGCGCCGGTAACAATCCGTCCACCGAAACTGTAGCCGACCATTTCTAACCGATCAGGGGCGGGGAAGTGTTGCAGCACCCGACCGGCATATAATGCTTGGGTATCGGCCCGATCGGCTTTGGATCGAACATCGGTCAGCGGATTCAGGATCGGATCGCTGGGCCAGCTCCACAAAATCCAACGGATCTTGGTTTGGTTGTGGCAACGTCGATTCACGTAACGGTAGATCCGTAACGATCGATCGATTGCTTCTTGGGCGGTAAAGCGGTTCCCGTGAAAGTAGATCACGTTGAGGTACGAACGATCTTCGGCGACACGTGAATACAAACCATCGACACTATCGTGTTGGAGGCCCCGACCCTGATGGTATCGAAATACTTTGAGATTCGGATTTTCTAGGTTAGCGCAACAGGCAGCGCTACTGATGCAACGTGTGTTGAGGACCCAATATTCGTCCCCGTCACGAAGCATCCGCGCATGGCCTTCGCTGGCACTAAGAATCATCAATATCGACGCGAACGCCATGGTCGCGAGCGATCGGAAACCTATCGATTGCAAAGCATCGATACGGTTCGATGACCGCGGGATGTTTACAAAACGCACCGCACCTTTCTCCGTTGCATCAAACCTGACAATGATGTTGCAAAAAAACCTCATTCTTGCTTGCACGCGTAATCCCACAACCTAGAGTTGTGCGGCTTAAAGAAGCTGCACGGTTTTTAACTCAAAATTAGGGATTAGGTGAGAACAATGAATGCACGATTTGTAACGCTTGTAGCTGTTGTTTCGTTGGCCGCATTGACCGGCTGCACCGGCATGGGGAACGGCTTTTGTAGTGGTGTTGGCGCTCCCTGTGGTGCGGCTTGTGCCGCGGCAGCCACTCCAGCGTACGACTACGCTCCGGCCATGGAAGCCGGATGCGGTTGTGGAACCGATTCCTATTCGGGGTACGCAGGCGGTGTGGTTACCGATGGGTATTCCAACGGGATTGGGTCTTATAATGACTATGGCTACCAAGGCGGTTGGCAATCGAGCCAAGGGGTTCCGCAACCTGGACAATATGTCGACGGCGGTTATGTCGTTCCCAACGGTCCTGGAACCAACATGGCTCCCGCACCTCAACTGCCACAACCGGCGAACAACTAAACTTGCTCGGACCGTGTTTGCGATCCGTGCGATTATTTCGCAGTGCAATACGGTTGTCATCGGACTCGACAACCGCATCTCTTCAGATCAGCATAGAGAAAGCCGGTCAACTTGGCCGTGCCACCAAAATGGATTGTGCTGCGTGTTCGGAGCGTAGCGGTCGTCGAACAGCCGCTGTCACCGAAGTGCACTATTGTTCCTATCCGAAACAGGCCGCGCCCGATGACTTATCCCATCCATCCTCGTCGCCAGCCCCAACCACGCCCTACGCTTGGTCACGATCTTCGGCGATCGTTGGGTTCCACCCATGCGCCTCTGTCGCGACGTTCGCTGCTATTAGTCGCCGCGGCTTGCTGTGCGCCCTCCGCGGTTGGGCAAGAGACAACCGCGACGGCCGACGACGCGCGGTTGGAGTTCGTGGCTCCCGAAAAACAATTGTGGCAAGTCGGCGTGAAAGTGATGACCGCCGGATCGTTGTGCGAAGAGATCTACGCAACCTTTCCGGTCCCAACCGAATGGCCCGAGCAAAACGTCCAAGTCGTCGACCAGAGTCTCAGCCGTTATGTCGATCGCTGGGATACACGCGACATGCTGGGCGGTGCCAAACAGGTGTTGGTTCGGATGGTCAACGTTCCCCCCAACACCGCTTCGGACGCGCTGTTCACCTTTGAAGTGACCAAGTCACGGATAAAAAACGTGGGGGAAATCAACGATCTTGTGATTCCTCAAAAGGTCGAACGCGAGGAGCGTGTTTTTCTTGGCAGCAGTCCCTACATCGATCCACGGCATGGCAAGATCCGCAAGATCGTGAACGAATTGCCGGCGACCGACGACCAAACCCCATGGCAACAGGTCGAACAGATCTATGATTGGGTCCGCGATCATGTCGAGTATCGCGAAGGCGAAATCAAAACCGCCGTCGAAGCGCTCGACGATGGCTACGGCGATTGCGAAGAATTGACAAGTTTGTTTGTCGCGATCTGTCGCGCTAAAAAGATCCCCGCGCGGATGGTCTGGATCCCTGGACATTGCTACCCAGAATTCATGCTGCACGATGCCAGTGGCACACCTCATTGGTTTCCTTGCCAGGCGGCGGGAACACGTCAATTTGGTGAGATGGATGAATACAAGCCGATCCTTCAGAAAGGGGATCGCTTCAAAGTTCCCGAACAGAAATCGGTGCAGCGTTATGTTGCCGAGTTCTGCAAAGTCAAAGCACGCTCGAAGCCGGATGTCACGTTCGTTCGCGAACTGAGCGACAGCGAATAGGCATTAGGCAAACGCGCGCATCAATCCAATCGCCAATACGATCAGATTGCCCATCGTGGCGGCCATGGCCAGAGTTGGTCTGCGTGTTGCCAAGGCCATCGCGCCGAGAAGACACCCGCCGCTGGCGATGATTGTCGATCCGATGGGAAAGGTCGCCAGCGACCCGAGTCCAAAGACGATCATGATCAGTGAAGCGAGCAATCCGCCGAGCATGGTTTCCCGCCACACGCCGGCTTCAAACGAGATCGTTTGCCCGACCCATTCCAACGGTAACGCCGTGCCGGGAGCGAACGGAGATCCGATTGGAATCTCGGCTGCCAATTCCGCCGCTTCCAAATCCGAAACCACACGCAGGTGCGAGACGGAACCCGCCACGGTGCGATCGCTGGCGGCGCGCGGGTCGGAATCGATATTCATTAAAAGTCACCTGCGGCAGCCAAAGTCCGACGCATCGGCGTCGCGAGGGTTACGCGGATTGTTTTTCCGCGGCAACCGTGTTCAGCTTGTTATACAGGGTTTTCAGGCTAATGCCCAGTTCCGCGGCGACCGCTGACTTGTTGCCGTCGTGACGCACCAACGCCTGTTCGATCGCAACGTTCTCCATCTCTCGCAGGCTCATCGGACTCGAACTGCGTAGCTCTTTCCGCAGTTGTCGGTCGCCAAAGTGACGCGGTAAGTGCTCGGGACGAATCGGCAGCGAATCGCACAAAATCACCGCGTGTTCAATCACATTGGCCAGTTCGCGAACGTTCCCCGGCCAGACATGCGCCATCAGCGCGGTCATCGTCTCGGGCGTGAACAGCTCCGCATCGGTCAGATTTTCCGTATTGAAGCGGCGCAGCAGGTGCCCTGCCAATTCAGGAATATCGCTAGCCCGTTCGCGGAGCGCCGGAACTTCGATTTCAAAGGTGTTGATCCGGAACATCAGGTCCTCCCGGAACTCCCCTTTCTCGACCATTTCTTCCAAATTGCGGTGGGTGGCGCAGACAACGCGGACATCGATCTTTTCAACTTGGCTGTCACCCACGCGGCGGATCTCACGCGATTCCAAGACACGCAGCAGCTTGGCTTGCATCGCCAACGGCAGTTCGCCGATCTCGTCCAAGAAAATCGTGCCGCCATCGGCAACTTGAAACAAGCCTGTCCGCGCGGCATCGGCGCCGGTGAATGCACCGCGACAGTGACCGAACAATTCGCTTTCGATCAGATTTTCGGGAAGCGCGCCACAGTTGATCGCCACAAACGATTCATTCGCCCGGCGGCTTTGATCGTGGACCGCACGTGCCACTAGTTCCTTGCCACAGCCGGTCTCGCCGCGGATCAGGACGGTGCTTTCGGTGGGGGCCACCTTGGCGATCAATTGGCTGACACGTTGCATCGATGGATGCTTGCCGATCAGTTGCGGGTCCCCTTCGGCGCGACGCAAACGCAGCTGCAACGCAGACATCTGTTTGCTGATCTGACGTCGTTCGGCCACACGGCCCAACAGCGTTGCCAGGTCGGCCAGCCGCGACGGCTTGGTCAGATAATCGAAAGCGCCACATTTGACTGCGATGATCGCCGATTCGGTGGTCGATTTGCCGGTCAACACGATCGCTTCGCACGTCGGTTGCAATTCTTTGGTCCGCTGTAGGACTTCGATCCCGTTCATGCCGGGCATGTCCAGATCGACGATGAGGCAATCGTAGGCCTGCTTTTCGACAGCTGCCAAAGCGGTTAAGCCATCGGGGCAAATCGTGACGGTGTGACCCATCCGCGGCAATTCGGCCCGCATCAGTTCTTGCAAGCCGGTTTCATCGTCAGCGAACAGGATCGATAAACCACTAGGCTGCGTTTTTTTGGACATCGGTTTCCACGGTTTGTTTTAAAGGGAGTGTGACTTCTAGGCGGGCGCCCCGTCCCGGTCCTTCGCTTTGTGCGGTCATCCGGCCGCCGTGCTGTTGGACGATTCGGTAGGAAATGCTCAAGCCCAATCCGGTGCCTTGGCCTTCTTTGCCGCTGGTGAAAAAGGGTTCAAACAAATGGGTTTGGACATGATCGTCCATGCCGCAACCATCGTCTTCGACAGTCATCACGGCGACATCGCCCCGTTGTCGCAGTCGCACGTCGATTGCGCCGTCGGTATCGACACTCTCTAACGCATTGGTCAACAGATTGAGGACGACCTGTTTGATCTCTTGGCCATTGATCGCCGCATTGACCTCTTCGGGGCAATCCAAGCGAATCGTCTTGCAGCGGTATTGGCCCAGTGTTCCGACCATCGCGACGACATCTTCGACCAAGTGCTTCAGGTCGGTCGGTTCTCGTTTGACATTCCCCAAGCGGCTGAAATCGAGCAGGTGTTCGGTGATCCCTTTGCAACGGAAGGCTTCGTCTTGAATCCGCCGCAGATTGGTTCGCAACGTGGACAATTGGTCGTCGTTCAACGGTTCGGTCGAATCGGTATCGTACAGCTGGTCGTGCAATCGGGATTCCAACGCTTCAGCGCTCCACGCGATCGATGCCAACGGATTGTTGATCTCGTGCGCGACCCCGGCGGCCAAGAACCCAACGCTGGCCAGTTGTTCGTTTCGGATCGCTTCATTGGTTCGCTTGCAGATCTCCTCTTCTTTGCCCGCGATCACGTTCTTCAGTTCCGATTCGGTGCTCAGGAACCGCGACGTCATGTCGTTCATCGACTGGGCGAGTTCCGCCAATTCGTCTCCCGTGCCCAGTTCGATGCGGTGATCGAAGGCCCCTTCGCTGATCGTCCGACTTCCCTTCAACAGCATGCCAAACGGTTTTACCACGACCCGATGGAACAGGAAAATCAGCGCGGCAAACATCCCAAACGCCAAGATCGAACATCCCCACATCCAGCCGATGACCATGCGGTAGAAGACGCGAACATCCTCGCGCAGGCTAAGCATGTGTTGCTGCAGAAAGGTGGGCAGTTGTTGCGCCGAATCGGCCAAGCTGTCGAGTTCGATTTCCAGGCGTGCGTAGTCGATTTCTTTGAGCGCCCAGTTTTCGGCGCGGACGATCTCGTCGATCCGTTCGAGCCCACGGAGCATCGCGTCGATCGTATGTCGCTCACGCGATCGGTCCGACAGCAGCGACGAGACATCGTCGCCAGCATCCAATTCCGACCGATACGCATTGGCCGAAGAGCGGACGTCGGCTACGCAGGTTCGGAATTGTTCGCGCTCGTTGGTCAACGAGATTCGGGCTAGCGGATTTTCGCTGCTGGAATGGTCGTGAATGTGGTGGTAGGTGTTCCGCAGTTGTTCGACGTCGCGAGTCAACGAGCTGGTCAGCGGAAGTTCGGCCGCACGATCACTGACGCTGCTGGCGAGTTGCCGGTAAGCGTAGATCGAAAGAAAACCGCCAACCGAAAGTGTCAAGACAATCGCGCACAGCAAGCCGAGGGCAATCAGCAGTTTCGTTCGGATTCTTAAATATCGGAGCACGCGCGACCCTCCGCAAAGATGAGACAAATGGCTGCGGAGTGTAGCAGGAAGCAAAATCTCGAGGCAAGAACAATCGAGTCCCTACCTGGTGTGAATCTTCAAAAGATGGGCGATCCGATCGTCCGCGCGTCGGCCGTAAATTAGAAGTCGTATATTAGAAGTCGATCGTCGAATCGCTGGCCTGACGGCGGTGCTGTTCGCGCAATTGTTCCATCGTGGCGATAATCGCCTCGGACTGAAGAGTGACCGCCTCCCGTGGCGAACCATTTTGCTGTGCCTGCTTGGACTTGAATTCCAATGCGTTGATTTCGCTCCAATCGACGGACCACTTCTTTTCCGCGGCCGCGTCGCGGAGTGCGTTGACGGTACCGATCAGGTTCCGAATCAGTGGACGGCTGTCGGAACAGTCGTACCGGCGGTAGGGGCTGGTGGTGCTTCGCGGGGTGTTGGAGCTTGGGGAAGCGGCTTGCTTGGGGCTGCCGACACCGATCAGCGTCAGGAGTCCGGCGATGCCACTAACCAATCCCGCTGCAGCGGCAGGGCCGTAGCTGCCCAGCAAGGCAAACACAATTGCCGCGAGCAGGCACGTGCCGGCAATCATTGCTAGCGGCATCGAAATTTGGAGCGGCTTGCGATGCGAGGGGGAGGAATTTCGAGCGCCGCTAGCGACGACTTCCGCATCGTCAACGCGGACAATGATGATCGTAATGTTGTCGGGGCCGCCACGAAGATTGGCGAGGTCGACCATCACGCGACAGGCATCCTTGGGGGGAAGGCAATCCATCAACACGCCGATTTCCACGTCGTCGACTTGCCCGGTCAGGCCGTCGCTGCACAGCAGAAACGTGTCGCCGGCTTGCAGCGGCCAAGGGCCTTCGACGTCGACCATCACTTGGGAATTGGGGCCCAACGAACGAGTGATCACGTTTTTGGGGATGTTGCGGCTGAGCTTCTTGTCGATCGGGCCGGCGGCTTCCATCTCCCAGACCAGACTGTGGTCGAAGGTCAGTTGTTCCAGCGATTGCTTGCGCAGTCTATAGACGCGGCTGTCGCCGACATGCCCTACCCAGGCGCCTTCGGGGCCAAGGACCAGGGAGCTGCCGGTGGTTCCCATGTTGTGGAACTCCGGGTTTTGTTGGCCTCGCTGGTAGATCTCTTGATTGGCTTCTAGGATCGCTTTGCGAAGCGCTTCGGGCACCGGAGCGTCGGAAGGGCGGAAGTAGTGGTGTGGGATCTGTTCGACAGCTAATTTGCTAGCCAATTCTCCCGCGGCGTGCGCACCCATCCCATCGGCCACAACAAACATGTGTCCGCGTCGCTGCCATCGATCGGGCGAGTCGGATATCTGGACGACGGCGGAATCCTGATTGTTCGCGCGACGCATGCCTACGTCGGACAAGATAGCGTGTTCGATGGGATCAGCCCTCTTTTCGGAATGTGCGTTTGCTAGCCCCGTGTCGCGGCCGAAACCTATTGTATTTAGTTCACTGCCGATCACCTAGCGGGCAATCGGTCTGGCGAGCGAGCCGGCCATATTACTACACTGCCACCGAATTCTGCGGAAACGGGGGACGCAGGCAGTCCTATATTAAGGCAAGCTATGAATGGTTTGGGGCCTCGGTGCACTTTATCGATGAACGTTTTAGTTGTCGTGATCGTCCTGATTTCGTCGGGATGTGTGCGTCGTCGGCTGATGGTCCGTACCGATCCCCCCGGTGCGTTGGTATCGGTCGACAATCAGGTTATCGGCAATTCTCCCGCAGCAACCCCGTTCGTTTATTACGGAACCCGTGAGGTCCGCGTTGAACGCGACGGTTACGAAACCCAAACGCTGCGGCATAAGATCAATCCCCCTTGGTACCAGTTGCCGGGTATCGATTTCATCGCGGAGACGTTGTGGCCGTTTGAGGTCCGCGACGAACGGGTGATCGACACCAAGATGGTCCCGCGCGTCAGCGAGCCCGCCGATGTGATTGCCGCGCGTGCCGACCAACTGCGATCCCAAACGCGCACCGGCGTCGCGACACCGTTGCCGCCGACCGCCATGCCGCCGACGGCTGTTCCGTTGCCGCCGAATTCCCAAACGCTTCCGTTTGGCGGCGTGCCGGCTCAAGTCTCACCGTAACGGCTACCGCTTTTTGTCGTCACCAAAACGGCGGGTTGTGATTCCGGGCGGCTCGCTGCCGATCACCTGCCGCCATAACGCAGTGGCGTATTGTTGCGCCCGATGCTTGCGGTGGATCCCTTTGCCCACGGTAATCGGTTTGCGATTGCGAGCCTGGAAATAGACCTCGAAATACGCATTGTCGTTCACCCGGGTCGTCTGCCGGATCGACAAGCGATCGATGTCATCCAAGGGGATGTTTTTCCAGCGAGCCAGCGGAATCATTCCGCTGCGAATGCGCACCATCCCCGCTGCGGTTTCGATCCGGCAGCGCCAAAGCATCGTGTGGATGAAGCCGAGTGCCAGCGGGAATCCGATCAGCCCCAAGACCACTCCGATGAACCAAGGTCCCTCGTAGTGAAAGATCAGAAAGGCGGCGAGGTTGAAACCGCCAGCGAAGACCAGCAGCGTTAGGATCCCCGACAACGTCTTCTGCCCCGTGATCCACCATCGCTTCCGCACCCCTTCATCGACCATGCGGACTCCCGATTCCAACAGGATGTCGTCGGACTGATCGGGGTCGCTGAAGTCGGTGACAAGACTCTCGGGACGCTTCAGGTCTTCACTGCTGTCGGCCGTCTTGTAGACCGGCAGTTCGCAGGTGATGTCCAGTGGAGATCCGGCGTCCAACCCTTTCGCCGTTAAGATCCAAACGACCTTGTCGTCGTCCAGCGGCGCCGAATCGGGGAGGTCGAACGGGGCGACAAAATCGAACGGTACCGCCGATGCGTTGGCATCGGAGGACTTCAGATCGGTGAGGATCGTTTGTTCATCCTGCCAGCGCGTCTCGGTGACGGCGCTCGACCGCATCTCGCCGCGGTATTTTGACGTGCAATCGCAGCGCAGCGTAACTCGAACGCCGGTCGACATGTTCAGCTTACGCGAACTGTGGATGATCCCGGTCACGGGGCCGCCGATCACTCCCGGCACGGTTGCCAGTTGAATGCGCGAATCGCCTCGAGTGATCTGATGCCAGATCGCGGTGAACACTTTGACCGCTGCGATCGCAATCGCCAACGGGCCGATCAATCCCAGGTAGGCCCACCAACTTCCACGCTGGAATTCTTGCGGCAGCAAAAGAATCGTCGGCAGCGACAACAGACTCAGCAGCACCAGCCAGGGAAGCGAATGCCATAACCGATGCAGCGGTGAGACCTTGATTTCGCCCGCTTCCCAGTCGCTGCGCAATCGCCACATCTGGCCGGAAGCCTGAGCGATCTGCCGGCGTTTCTCGTGCCAGGGTAGATTGCGATCATGGAATAGCATCGCGATCCCGGCGCCACCGAAGGCGAGTCCAAAGACTGAAAGCAGCAGCATCAGCGAGAACCGCGAATCGCGTTCCAGGACCGCGTTTTGCGGCGCCGAGGGATCGACGAAACAGGGATAGGGTGTCTTGTCGCGGACGTGGCGTTTCAGCCGCCGGGACAAGGCGCGGTTCCATTTGCGATCGCCATCGGAAGTGAAGGGGCTGAAGCTGACGCGCTCGCTGTGGTAGGTCTTCCCCAAAAAATCGTAACGGTAGCGAGTTTCGACGCTGTAGGTTGTGCTGTCGCCGCCGCGGTGCGTCTTTAAGCTGGCGTTGAGGATCGTCGCGGGCACCTCGACCCACGAATGCGCCCGATAGGATTGGTAGGTGTTCCAATAAAGAAACCCCGTCGCAGCTACCCCAACCAGTACAAACGGCATGGCAAAGCCGACCATACAGCCGCGAGGTAAACTGTTGTATGATTGATCCGCCATGATTTCCTTCCTTTTTTGTCGCGCGATCTCACGCAGCCTTCGGGCACCGTCGCGCGAGCCCTTCCCGCTGATTGCGGCCGTTTATTGAAACAATACGCCGCTTTCCCCCGCCTTGTCGTGTGAGAAATCGCCGACATCCAATCCCTCCGCCTCCAAGAGACCCCACCTATGAAACGTTGGATTCCTCTGTTCCTGCTCGCCCTCTCGGCCGCCTCGCTGACAGCTCAAGACCGTCAGCCCCCTGCAAGCATCGCTCGCTACTTCACGCCGCCTGCAGACTGGCAAGGCGACATGGGAGCCTTTCGCTCGCCGCTCCAGTTTAACGACGGCACGATGGTTGAAAACCAATCCGACTGGAAGCGCCGCCGCGCGGAGATCCTCCGGCAATGGGAAGGTCTGATGGGGCAGTGGCCAGCGCTGATCGAAGATCAGGATCTCGAGGTGCTCGCTTCGGAGCGGAGAGAGAATTTTGTGCAGCACAAGGTCCGCTTCCGCTGGTTGCCCGAAGAGTCGACCGAAGGTTATCTGTTGATTCCCGATGGCGAAGGGGAGCGGCCTGCGGTGATCACCGTCTTTTACGAACCCGAGACCGCGATTGGGTTTGGGAAGGCAGGTCGCGACTTTGCACTTCAGTTGGCGCGGCGTGGCTTTGTTGTTCTATCGATTGGAACCACCGACGCCTCAGCGGCGAAGACCTACGGTTTGTATTACCCCAGCCTGGATGATGCCCAAGTGCAGCCGCTGTCGATGCTCGGCTACGCGGCGGCCAATGCGTGGCACGCGCTGGCGCGACGCCCCGAGGTCGACGCCGATCGGATTGGAATCGTCGGTCATTCCTTTGGCGGCAAGTGGGCGATGTTTGCATCGTGCCTGTTCGATCGCTTCGCCTGTGCGGTCTGGTCCGATCCGGGGATCGTATTCGATAACGCGCGGAACAGCGTGAACTACTGGGAACCCTGGTACCTCGGGTATCATCCGCGCCCGTGGCGGAAACGGGGGCTGATCACCGACAGCAATCCGGCCTACGGGCTTTATCCAAAATTGATGCAGCAGGGGCGCGATCTGCATGAACTGCACGCCTTGATGGCGCCGAGACCCTTCCTGGTTTCGGGCGGTTCGGAAGATCCACCTCAGCGCTGGCAGGCACTCAATCACACGATCGCCGTCAATCGAATGCTGGGCTACGAGAACCGCGTGGCGATGACCAACCGTCCCGACCACTCCCCCAACGCCGAATCGAACGCCGTGGTCTACGCGTTCTTTGAACACTTCCTGATGAACAAGTGAGCGATGCGAAATCGGCCAAAGCGGCCGACGCTACCACTTCAGATTCCACTGCTCGGCGGGCTGGTCGAGATCGAACCAGCCGGCGAAGTTTGAATTCTGATCGACGCGACGAGCTTCCTCGACTTCGGCGTCCTGCATCCGGACGACGATCAGGCCCACGTCGTCGCTGGTCTGGATGTTCCACTGCTTCAGCACGTTGGCTCCCTCGCCACCAAATTCGTCGACCGCCAGTTCCAGCAGGATCCGGCACAGTCCCTCTCCGGTTACGTTGCCCGACTGCTGTGCCGCGGTGTCGCGGATTGCATGCTTGATCGCGTGGTGGACAAAGTGAACCGCGTCGATCGGATGCTTCCGCTCCGAATCGGGCGTGGAGGAATTCAGGGAGGAGGAAGATGGTTCGGACATGATGCTTGGGGTGCGGGAGGCCTATCGGACGACGCGACCGCTGGCGCTTCCCTTGGCC
The DNA here is from genome assembly GCF_007753095.1 of Rosistilla carotiformis. Classification (NCBI taxonomy): domain Bacteria; kingdom Pseudomonadati; phylum Planctomycetota; class Planctomycetia; order Pirellulales; family Pirellulaceae; genus Rosistilla; species Rosistilla carotiformis. The sequence goes on along the minus strand of NZ_CP036348.1, from coordinate 5,001,590 downwards.
AACGCATCGATTTCTTCGCGGCTGGAAAAATTCAAGTCGCCGATGATCGAATGCGCCAAACAGGAAGCGGCCACGGCAAATTGTAACGCAGCTTTCGGGGTTTGGTAATCGTCGTGCAGCAGGCCGAAAATTAGGCCGGCAGCAAACGAATCCCCGCCTCCCACGCGATCGACGATATTGCGAATCGAATAGGGTTCATATTGACCATCGGTTTGCGGGGCAAAGGTGGCCGATTGGGCGTTGGCGTCGTACAGCATCGCTCCCCAATTGTTGTGTGTCGCGGAGAAGCTCTCGCGCAAGGTGGTGGCCACATAGCGCAGGTTGGGAAATTGTTCGACCACGTTGCGAGCGACTTCGGGATAACGCTCGGCACTCAGTTTTCCCGACGCCACGTCGGTTTCGGCGGCGCGAATTTGCAACACGTCGCCACAGTCCTCCTCGTTGGCGATGAGGACATCGACAAACGGAAGCAGGTGTCGCATCGTTCGTCCGGCCAGTTCGTGAGGCGTCGAGGAGGAGTCCCAGCGCCACAGCTTGCCGCGGAAATTTAGATCGCATGAGACGGTCAGCCCCTTCTGTTTCGCCAGCTTGGCCGCTTGAAGCGTCGCCTGCGCAGCCACTTCGGAAACGGCGGGGGTGATTCCTGTGACATGGAACCAATCGGCGCCGTCGAAGATTTTGTTCCAGTCGTACGCATCGGCGGGTGTTTGCCCGATCGTCGATCCGTCGCGATCGTAGATCACGCGACTGGGGCGTTGGTTGGCGCCGGTCTCTAGAAAGTACAGGCCCAGTCGGCCGACGTCGCTGCGAAGAATCGATGACGTATCGATCCCGATCGATCGCAACGAATTGACGCAGGCATCGGCGATCGGATTGTTCGGCAGCGCCGTGACAAAGTGGGCGTCGAGCCCGAGGATCGACAGCGACGCGGCAACGTTCGCTTCGGCACCGGCAAAGGTGACATCCAGAGAGCCCGGCATCGCTTGAGGCAGACGCAGAAAGCCTGGAGGGGCCAGCCGACCCATGATTTCACCAAACGTGACGACCTTACTCATGCGATTTCCTTGTTTTGGGTAGCGGCGACGATGCGGCTCGCTTCGGTTGCGTTTTCGGTAATCTCCGCCCAGGCTTTCTGTTGAATCAATTTCCGCGGAGCGATCCACGATCCGCCGATCGCGGGAACCAGCGGACTACTTAAATAGGATGCCATGTTTTTTGCATCCAATCCGCCCAGCGGAATGAACTGGAGGCCAAGGTGTGCATAGGGGGCGGCCATGCTGTTCAGGTAGCGCATCCCGCCGCTCGGTTCGGCGGGGAAAAATTTCAACTCGCGGCAGCCCAGTTCGACCGCCAGTTCGATATCCGATGGGGTGACAATTCCGGGGGCGAACGGAAGACCGCGGGCTTGCGACCGTTCGACCACTCGCCGGTTCAAACCGGGCGCGACCGCGAAGGCGGCTCCGGCATCGATCACCGCATCGACTTGATCGGTGGTCAGGACGGTTCCGGCGCCGACCAGGACATCGGGAACCTCCGTGGCAATCGCGGCGATCGCATCGAGCGCCGCGGGAGTGCGGAGGGTCAGTTCGATCGCTTGGATGCCGCCGGCCAGCAGGGCTTGGGCCAAAGGGACGGCATGTTGAGGTTCGTCGATCACGATCACCGCGACAACGCCGCAGGCCTGCATTCGCGCAAGCATCGCGTCGGGGAATTGAGACTTCATGGTGGTGGGCGATGGGGTGGAGGGAAGGTCGGGCCCGACGAGATACCTGTCGGCCAGTGGGGCAAGATCACGAGTCCGCTGTCGGCTGCGGTTGCGAAAACGGCGCAGCGTTGGCGAGCCACAGCTTACCCGGGCAAGCGATTTCTGGGAGGGGGCGGAATCGCCCAGACCACGCTCCCGCCGGTGGACCGCCAGCGGGAGGGGCAGGTAGGCTACCTGCCCTTAAGGCATTTTGATGCCGGCCCTATTTCGCGTTGCTTAACCAAAATGGGGGCGTTGTGGTGGCTGCTGATAAGAGTTGGGTTGAGGCGTGCGGGTTGGCTGCGAACCGTAGGGCGATTGGTTGCCATAAGGGGCGTGGTTGCCATAAGGCGTTTGGCTGCCGTAGGGCTGTTGCGTCGGCTGTGCGGTCGCGACTTCTTCTTCCTTCTTCTTGCGAGGACCTTGGGGGCCGGGGCGACGGCCGCGGCGTCCGCCACGCTCTTCGGGGACCATCTTTTCGTCGACGGTCTGCAGCAGTTTGCTGATGCACAGCTTGTTGATGCTCAGTTCCAATTCCTCAGCTTGGACTCGCAGGAACTCGTGAAGGCTCTTTGGCAAACGGACGGTGATCATCCGTTGTGGTTCCAGCGTATCTCCCTTGCCGGTGTCCTGGCTGCGGAGGGCGGTCAGCATTTCTTGGATCTGGCCGTGCTCGTGCGACTCCTCGAAATACTGCATCTCTTCCATCGTGGGGAACAGCTTGCGGACGAAGCCTTCAACGCCCAGAGTCTCGCGGAAGAACTCAATCCAATTGGAGGTTTGGGTGAAGGCTTCTTGAGCCAATCGCATTGCTTCGGCGGGGCGTTCTTGCAGCGACAAGCCATCGTTCATCGGCGGCAAGGTCAGGCGGTTTGGAGTTGCTGCGGCAGGTGCGGCTTCATTGCTTGCAAAGCGGTTGTCGTTGTTGGTGTTATTCAATGTCTGGGTCGGGTTACTGAAGTTATCGTGGCTTACCATCAATCCGTCGCTCCGTGGCTGTAGACAGCGTCCTTGCAAGAAGGTCGCAATGTTGTGGTCCTGCGTGGCCGGGCATCACCTTCGCCTCGACTCTCCCGCAGACTCGCCACCATATTCAGATGCCGTCAAACGCTATCGCGTAAACCCTTTTGCAAGCACGACTTAGGTGCTTGCATTGTTTTCGTGCACGGAATCCGTGCAGGGGTGCTTCGATGTGGGCACCGGCCGGCGTGCCTGGTTTTTGGGCACGCCCTTTTTGTGCAAGACCTAAGTGTCCAGTTCAAGCGTCTGCAGAGAATTAGCTAAAAAGAAGATTTCTTAAAAAGAATTTTGCCAACCGTTGGCATTGTTCCCGCCGCGAAGCGAGGGGAAGTTGCTAGCGAATGCTGGCTTCTTCGGAGGGGCGCGTTGGTTGAAAAATCGTTTCCGAAAATCAATTCACGCCGGAGGGCGAGGGAGTCGCCGCGAGGTCGCTGGAAGAGGAACTCTAGGGGAGCAGGTCGATCACCAAGATCGGTGATGCGTCATCGGAGGGGGAGGTTTGGAAGGTCGTCTTCAAATTGCCTCGCTCCCGTCCGGCGACGGTTTTCAAAATTTGTTCGGCAACTTGCTGAAGTGTTTCAGGGCGGCCGCTGATGATCAGCTGGACCGCTTGGTTGGCCGTCGCGGCGGATTCCTTTAATGGGTCGTTGTTCCCCTTAAGCTTCTCTTCTTCACGGCTCGATGGATTCGGCTGGGAGATGAGGTTTTGGTCTGCTAGCAATTGCTGGATCTTGATTAGCTGTGGTGCTATTAAATCGGGGGAAGACTGGATTTGCAGGTTCTGGAATTGCTGCAGTTGGGGTGCATCGGCGACCCGATTCTTTGCGGGGCTGCCCGTGCGGTTGGAGTACTGCAACGTGTCGTCTTTCGCGGCCGAGTTGGGGCGCTGCGCGGCGTCAAACTTGTCGGCCGCCGCGGCGATCGATCGCTGGGGCGCGGTCGCGGGAGAGGCTTGCGAATCCAAGGGAGCCTGCGTTGATTTCGCCATTGGGGATTCCACCCGGGGGGTGTCGGCAGTGGTTGATAATTCCCCGGTATTCAGATCGGTCTCGCGATAGAAGTAGCGTCGTGCTGCTTGGGCGGGAGCCGTTGCATTGTCTTGAATCGCCTGGCCGAAGCCTTCTGCGCCGCGGTCGGCTTGGATTTGCGGGGCCGTTCGAGCGGCGTACGGCTGGGCGCGCGAACGCTGTCGCATCCCTCCCATGCCCATCGCCGATCCGTTGAGTTCGGCCGACTGGCGTTGCATTGCGGAGGTCGCCGGGGGGGCGGCAAGCGGTTTGGCAAGTTCGGCTTCGGGGGAGGGCTGCGTGCGTTCCATCGCGCTGATTTGGGGGGCCGCGTCGGCTTCTTCGGTCGACTGGAAATCGCGTTGAAGTTGCAGTCCCACATCGGCAGCGGCGGGCTGAGATTCGAAAGCGACACCGTCTCGCAGTTCCAGCGATTCGGTGATTTGAGGATCGCCGGTCGCCGCTCCCGAAGCGATGATCTCTCCGTTCGGCTGGCCGGTGCTCGGACCTTCGCTGCGCAACAGATAGGCGCCGATCGCCAGCATCAAACAGGCAGCGGTGGCCAGTACGGTCAGTCTGCCAAATGCTTGCACTCGCCGTTCGCTCGCCGCGCTGCTTGCCAGTTGCTTCGCTTGGATCCGTTGCCGCACCGCGAGAACCGGATCGGCGAGGGGGCGGATCGGGGGGAGTTGGGCGACGGCGTCGCGGATCGTCCGTAGTTCTTGGAGCCGTTCTGCGCAGGAGGGATCGGCGTCGATCGTCTGTTCAACGATTTCTCGTTCGGTCCCGGACAATTCGTCGTCCAGGTAGGCGGTTAACATTTCCTCAGTAAACTGCATGATCAACGATCCGATGCTCGACAGAGCCAATGTACTTCAATCTTCATCGTTCGGCCGCTCTCGCGTTAACAATTCCCGCAGGTCGAGTCGGGCCCGGTGCAGGCGGCTGCGGACGGTTCCCTTAGGGATGGCGAGTACTTCCGCGATTTCTGCATAATCCATGCCATCGATGTCTCGCATGACCAGCACCGTCCGTCGCCCCGCTTCTAGGCATCCGATCGCGTGCCGCAATCGGTCGACTTGTTCGGCGTCGGCCATCTGCTGGTCGGCCGATCGGGCTGGGTCTTGAGGCGTCGGGGCCAGTTCGATGTTGGTTTGGGTGTGCGTGCTTTCCAGCCGTCGTTTCCGCCGCTTGGTGATCGTCAGATTGAAGGCGATCCGGTACATCCAGGTAAAAAAGCTGCTTTTGCCAGCAAATGTGTTCAGTTTAAAATAGGCCTGAGCCAACGTCTCCTGCATCAGATCCTCGGCATCGTCGCGGTTTCCCACTTGAGCATGGATCATCGTCAGCAACCGTCCCGCATGTCGCCGCACCAACGAATCGTACGCCGAAGCTTCCCCGGCCAGCGCCCTGCCAATCAGGGCGTCGTCGGAAGCTTCCGCTTCTTCATCCGATGCTTTGCTACGATTCTGGACGTTCATTTCGTGGGGGCGGTTCCCGGATAAGTGCAGTTGGGTCGTCGAATCGGCATGTTTTTAGGCAATGGAAGGCAACCGACGCGCGGTGGCCTGGTCGCCGTGACCCATGGGATGGGCATGTTATACCGTGAATTGCGACAACATGGCACAGCGGGGATGCCTTCGGAGCGTTCGCGAGGGTTTTCGGCGGAATCCTGTGCTGTCGCTTGCGTAGGCCTTGGCTTGCTGGGAATTCATCTCGCTAGCGTTCCTGCGATATCTTATAAATGGCAAGGAGTCGTCGCATCATACCAACGGGGTTTCGAAGTCCATGATTGAATCGAGTGTTCCGATCGATGCCGTCGACGTCTCGGGACATTATGACGACTTGGACGTTTTCTATCGCCAGTTGTGGGGCGATCACCTCCATCATGGCTATTGGCACAAGGGGGACGAAACGCCACTGCAGGCGACTGAAAACCTGATCCACCGCATTGCGCTTCCACTGGAGCTCCAGCCGGGGGCGAGGGTTTGCGATGTCGGTTGCGGTTACGGTGCGACGTCGCGGTACCTGGCCGAGAAGTACGGCTTTCAAATGACGGGGCTGACGATATCGTCGACCCAATATGAGTACGCGATCGCTCAGCCGCGCGCGACCAACAGCCCGACGTATTTATTGCGGAATTGGGAGTCGAATCAACTGGCCGACGGATCTTTTGACGGCCTGGTATCGATCGAGTGCATCGCGCATGTTCCTCATAAAGATGTCTACTTTGAAGAAGTCGCTCGAGTGCTCAAGCCGGGCGGCCGGGCGTGCATCACGGCATGGCTGACCGCCGAACGCTCCTCGCCGACGGCCCAGCGGTGGCTGCTGGAACCGATTTGTCGCGAGGGCCGGCTGCCAAGCATGGGAGCGGCGAGCGAATATACTCAGTTGGCCGAAGCGGCGGGACTGCGTCAGGTGAAATATGAGGACGTAACCCGCCAGGTTCGCAAAACTTGGGCGATCTGTGTATGGCGTGTTGTGAAGTTTTGCTTCTTTTCGCGGGCCGGGTGGCGGTTCATCTTTTCGTCTAAAAGCCGCCATGCAATCTTTCTGTTGAGTGTCGCGCGGATCTGGATCGCGTATGCCACCGGGGCGATGAAATACGGGATCTTTGAATTTGAAAAGCCGACGCAGTGAATGAACCGTTGCCTCACGAAGAGGCGGAAAATTCGATGTCCATTGGACAGCAGTTGCGTCTGCGCACGTTGTCATGGATCGTGGTTGCCGCTTTGGTGCTCGTGTCTCCGGTGCTGCTGTATGCGTTGTTGTTTCTCCACAGCAATACGACCGACATGCACCAATGGCTTCCCGAAGGGCGTGTGGAGGTGCAGCGTTACGAGCAGTTCATTCACCAGTTCGGTGGCGATGAAATCGTTCTGGTCAGCTGGCCCGGTTGCACGATGAGGGATCCACGGTTGGCCGCGTTGGCAACGGCGCTGCGAGAAGCCACCGCCAACGATCCCGATCCGATCTGGCACCGTGTGCTCACCGGGCCCGAAGCCATGCGTGAACTAATTCAGGGGCCTGCGAAATTGCGGCCCGGCCAGGCGGCTGGCCGGATCGACCGATTGTTGCTCGGCCCCGATCGTCAGACCACTGCCGCCTTGATCACGTTGACACCATCGGGCGGCACCCAGCCGCATCGGGTAATCGATACGATCACTCGGACCGCGCAACAAGCGTGTGGTTTGTCACGCGACCAGTTGCGATTGGCCGGGGGCGTTTACAAGGCGTCGATGATCGACTTGGCGACCGATCGTTCCATCAAGCGCTGCATCCTCCCCTCCGCATTGCTCACGCTGATCGTGGTGGGAGGGTTGCTGCGAAGTCTCCGATTGACGCTTGTCGTGCTGGTTGCCGCGGTGTTCTGTGCGCTGATCGGGATTGCGATGATCTACTACACCAGTAACGGCATCAATGCGATTCTCGTGGCGGTGCCAACGCTGTTGTATGTGTTGACGGTATCCGGAGCGATCCATTTAGCCAACTATTATCGTGATGCACAACGCGAAGTCGGTGCGGCGCAGGCTGGGTTTCGCGCCGTTCAGGTGGGGTGGACACCTTGTGCGCTGGCGTCGATCTCGACGGCGATCGGTATGGCCAGCTTAGTCGTATCGGATCTCTCACCGATCCGAAACTTTGGCATCTATTCGGCGCTGGCCGTGGTGGTGGGCTTCTTCGTTTTGTTAGCAGTCTTCGCCGCCGTGCTGACGCTGAGCCCGTGTGTGAAGTCGGAGAAGCCGATCGCAGTGCCGACGGAGGTCGATCCATGGTTGGACTTTGTCGTCGGCAAGGTTTTGAAGTACCACAACCTGTTGTTGTCGCTTGGGGTGATCGGATTGGCGGTTGCTGGTTGGGGATTGATGCGTACGACGACGACCGTGGATCTGCTGAAAAACTTTCGTCCGCACAGCGAATTGGTTCGCAATTACCTTTGGATCAACGAGCATCTCGGACCGCAAGGATCCTTGGAAATGGTCGTGCGCTACGATCCCGATTCCACCCAGCGGCCGATCGATCGGCTGACGCAAATCCGCGACGCCGAGCGTGAGGCGCGCAGCGTCGATGGCGTGGTCACGACCCTTTCGGCGCTGACGTTCGCTCCCAGCATCCCGAAGCCATCGGGGATCCGTGGTATCGCGGCTCAGGTGACTTTTGAGTCGCGGTTCAACGCGGCACGGCCTGAGATTATTTCGCAAGGTTGGTTGGCCGAATCGGACGTGGGGGAGTCCTGGCGGATTCACGTGCGTGTTCCCGACATGGATGGGCGGCCCTACAAGGCCGTGATTGGCGATCTGCGCGAACGCGTCGGCGCGATTTTCGCAGACGACGTCGATACCGTGCATCTCGAATTTACTGGAGGCTTGCCGTTGATCGACGAGGCTCAGGGGGAATTGTTGGATGACCTGACCGACAGCATTTTACTGGCGTTTGCCATCTTGGCTCCCGTGATGATGTTGATGTTGCGGAGCTTTTGGGCAGGATTGGTGGCGATGTTGCCCAATGTCGCTCCCGTAGTGACGGTATTTGGAGTGTTGGGTTGGATGCAGGTCCCGATTGGACTGGGAACGATGTTGACCGCCAGCGTTGCCTTGGGGATTGCCGTCGACGACACGTTGCATTTCCTCACCTGGTACCGCCGTGCGCTCGTTCAGGGGCATTCTCGCCAGGACGCGATTCGCACTGCGTTCCATCGGTGCTCGATTGCAATGCTGCAAACCACGTTAATCTGTTGCACGGGGTTGTTGGTTCTGGTTCCGGCGGAATTCATACCCACAAGTATGTTTGCTGTGATGATGATCGTGCTGTTACCCACGGCATTGGTGGGCGATCTCATTCTGTTGCCAGCGTTGTTGGCCAGTCCGATCGGCAGGGCCTTTCATCGTCCACCCGCGGTCGATCCATCGCGAACTGCGGAGTCCTTGTGATCGAACCAATTTGCGGTTGTTTGACACTCGATTAACGTGACCTATGTTACATAGGGAACGCCGCCGTGGTATGTTCCGCAAGCTGGACGGAAGGGGCAACCATGGGCAAAGCTCTGCTGTAACCACGCCGTTCGAAGTTCGCACTGCTGCGCAGACACGATTCCGGGCTATCCCAATGGTTGGGAATCGTTGCGTTTGCGACCTTAGGGAATGCTGGCCTCTCGCGAGCCCAACCGGTTGGGATGCGACGACCGCAATGTGCCGGTCGTGCAAGCGAATCGATTGTGTGGGGCATCAAAGCATGATGTGATATCGGGGAATCTGGATTTGCGGGAAACCTCAAATGCTGGGTCACCCATGGAGTCCACGATCGATTCGCTTCCATTTGTCGTCGTCCGTTGACCGTGGAATGATGCGTTGTGATTCTCGAGTCGATAGCCACCTTCAGCACATGCGGACAATTGTTTCGATAGACACGTGTTAGGGATACAAAACTATGATTTCCGTGTTAGTGGTCGATGACAGCAGATTTATGGGCAAGGTGATGCAGACCGTGCTCACTGAAATCGGATTCAACGTCGTTGGCCTGGGCTGCGATGGCGAGGAAGGGGTGCAGTTGTTCAAAGAATTGAACCCCGACATAACTTTGCTGGATGTGACGATGCCGAACATGGATGGTCTGGAGTGCTTGAAGGAGATTCGCGCCCACTGCCCCGATGCCAACGTGGTGATGCTCTCGGCGCTCAAAGACGAAGAGATCGTGCGGAAGTGTTTGGAAGCAGGCGCGGGGGCGTTTCTAGAGAAACCAATCCGTCGCGATTGCATTGAGGATCAGCAGCGTCTTATTTCAGCCGTCGAGAAAATTTTGGGGTACGCGGTGTGAACGACATTCAACATCTATCGGATCATGCACGCGCGTTTGAAGAGATTTCCGAACGTGTCCTTTTCGACATGTTTGGAGTTTCCACGCTCCAACGTTCGGACGTCATGGAATCCAGTTCGTTGCGAACGAAGAAGAATTTTATCGTGTCGATCTACTACACGGGGACCGTGTTTGGTGAGTATGTGATCGCCATGGATGAAGAGACCGCGGCGCGCGTGATTGGAATTGATGAGACGATCTTTCAGCAGACGCAGCCCGAAGTGCGCGAAATGATTTGCGACGCGATTTCTGAAACATTGAACACGATCGTTGGGGAAGCGATCGTGCGGTTGCAAGAAACCTACGCCAAACTGACGGTGACCGCGCCACGTGTCTATTTCGGCGAGATTCGCTATCCTCAGTTTCGTACGCGCAGCGTCACGATGGAAACCCAAGTTGGCCATGTCGAGTGTCACTTTTGCCTAGACTTGATGCGGCTGGATCTCGCGACATCCTACGACGAAGCGATGGCGAGTTTGGTGGAAATCAACACAAAGCTGAAGGCTGCCAACCGTCATCTTGCGGAACAGCAAGCCCAGTTGGTCCATTCCGAGAAGATGGCTTCGATCGGTGTGTTGGCCTCTGGGGTCGCCCATGAAATCAATAACCCTCTGTTTTTCGTCGACACCAATTTGAATGCGTTGTGTGACTATGTGCATGTCATTGAATCGACAATCTCGGATTATGAACGGTTATGTGCAACGCTCCTGGATTGTAATGCGCCCGTGATCGGTTCCGATGGAAGCGTATTGAATCGGCTAGGTGGGAACGCTTCCTCCGAAACGCCCCAACGCGATATCCGATACGTGTTGAACGACACCAAAATGTTGGTCAGTGAATCGCGTGATGGTGTGATTCGAATCAAAGACATTGTGAAGAGTCTTAAGGACTTTTCCAATCTTGACCGCGGCGGCATCGTGGATGCAGACCTTAACGCGATCGTCATCAACGCTGTCAAAATGCTACAAACGACGCTCGGGGACACGGACAAAATTGAATTGAAGTTGGGGGAACTCTCCACGATGGCTTGTAACGTGGGGGAGATCGCTCAAGTCTGTTCGATCGTCATTCTCAACGCCGTGCAGGCAACTCCTGACACGGGAAAGGTCTATGTGTCGACGAACGGAACCGATGTGGATTCGTGTTTGGTTGTCGATGACAACGGGGCTGGAATCTCTAAGGAAGATCTCGATCAGATCTTTGATCCGTTTTTCACCACCAAAGCGGAAGGGGAAGGGACGGGATTGGGGCTGTCGATCGCTTACGGAATCGTTCGCACCCATGGCGGCGCGATCACGGTAGAAAGCGAACTGGGCGTCGGTACCAAGGTGATCGTTCGCTTACCCAACGAAAGCGTTCAGGAAGAACTGGACGAAGCGGAATGCGATGCCTTCATTTGACATCGTTTTGGCGTTTTGTATCCGCACCGCCGCGCGGCGCCTTTAGTGGCTGTGCCGCAGCGGTTCGTCGCCCAGGTTGCGATAGGCGGTTGCAAAATCGAGGCACGCCCCGTCGGACAATTGTCCGGTGTAGGTTCGCGACAGTTCTTCCCACGGCGATCCATTGATCAATTCAGGCGGCTGGTAAGCGTCTCGCCGGGCATGCAGTTCGTGTTCGCTGATCAATAGCTCGACGCGGCTGTTGTTCAGATCGAACCGGATCATGTCGCCGGTTTCCAACAGCGCTAGGTTCCCGCCAGCCAAAGATTCCGGGGAAGCATTTAAGATCGATGGACTCGACGAAGTTCCGCTCTGGCGGCCATCCCCCATCGTTGGCAATTCGGAGATCCCTGCGGCGATCATCTCGTCGGGCGGCTGCATGTTGACGACTTCCGCCGATCCGGGATATCCGATCGGTCCGCATCCGCGGATCACCAAAATACAGGAGTCGTCGATCATCAAGGCAGCATCGTTGATCCGGTCGTGATAATCTTCGGGCCCTTCGAAAACGATCGCCCGCGCGTCGAAGCAGTTTTCGTTGCCGGGCTCACACAGATAACGCTTGCGGAACTTGGCGCTGATCCCACTGGTCTTCATCAACGCTGCGTCGAACAGATTTCCCGACAAGACCATGAACCCGGCCTGAGGAATCAACGGACTGTCAAACGGCATGATCACTTGGCGGTCCAGCGATTCACGCCCCGAAATGTTTTCGGCTACCGATTTTCCGGAGACTGTTTTGCAGCCGCCATGAATCCGGCCGGCTTGCAGCAATTCAAGCATCACGGCAGGCACCGCGCCGGCGCGATGAAAGCCTTCGCCCAAGAAGTCGCCTGTCGGTTGGCAGTTGACCAGCAACGGGATCTCGTATCCGATCTCCTGCCAGTCTTCGACCACCATCTCCACACCCATGTGTTTGGCGATCGCTTGGATGTGCGGCGGCGCATTGGTCGAACCACCGATCGCCGAATTGACGACGACGACGTTCTCAAACGCTTCCCGCGTCATGATCTCGCTGGGCCGCAGATCCTCATGAACCATTTCGACGATTCTTCTGCCGGTCTGATACGCCATCTGGCCGCGCTGCCGAAACGGAGCGGGGATTCCCGCGCATCCGGGCAACGACATGCCGAGGGCTTCGGCGAGACAGTTCATCGTCAGCGCGGTCCCCATCGTGTTGCAGTGCCCTGGGCTGAGCGTGGTCGATTCGAGCATCATCATGAAGCCGTCGTAATCGATCTCGCCCGCGGCCAATCGCTTCCGCGCTTCCCAGATCACCGTGCCGGCGCCGGCCAGTCGACCGTCCAGATAACTGTCGACCATCGGTCCGCCGGAGAGGACGATCGACGGAAGGTTGACGGTCGCAGCGGCCATCAATGCGGCGGGAGTTGTCTTGTCGCAACCGGTCGTCAAAACGATGCCGTCGAAGGGGTAGCCGCGCATGATTTCAACCAAGCCGAGGTAGGCGAGGTTGCGATCGAGTCCCGACGTCGGACGTCGGCAACTCTCTTGAATCGGATGCATCGGAAAGACAAACGGGATTCCTCCGGCATCGCGGATTCCGTCGCGAGCGCGCTCGGCGGTCTGCAGATGGATCCGATTGCAGGGGGAGATGTCGCTGCCGGTTTGCGCGATTCCGATCAATGGGCGACCGGATTGCAGTTCGTCGCGAGTCAGCCCGTAATTGAGATAACGCTCCAGATAAAGCGCCGTGATTTTGGGATCGCTGAGGTTATTAAACCAGTCTTCGCTGCGCAATCGCTTCTTGTCGTCCATGGTCGGCCCGCCGTTATGTTGTGGAACGCCGGCCCGAAATCACGAGGCCGACGCATCGGCCTCAATATACAAGAAATTGCCCCCGCTCGCTCCGTCCGAAATACCGGGACGAAGCGCTAGAAGGTGATTCCAGGATCGTCGCGCGGATCACTCGCTTGAACGTCGTGCTCGTAATGCGAAAGAGCGACCAACTGGAACCGGGCTACTAACCGACGCGGTTCAGGACAACTTCCAAGGTTTTGCGAAGCGCTGCACCGCTGGCTCGCAGGCCTTGAACTTCCTTTGGCCACAGATCGATCTCGTGACGATCGACAACGCCGCAACGGCCGACAACTGTCGGGACGCTCAACGCGACGTCGCGGATTCCGTAACATCCCTCTTGGATGCTGCTAACTGGCAGAACCTTTTGCGAATTCAAAGCGATCGATTCGATCACGTCGCGGATCGCGATGCCGACGGCAAAGCCAGCTCCGCCCTTGCGTTTGATCACTTCGGCGCCACTTCCCTTGGTTCGCGTGAACAATTGGTTCGCCAAGTTTGGATTCCAACCTGGGTATTTGTCCAATGGCAGGCCGGCGATCGTGGCACTCGACCAGATCGGCACCATGCTGTCGCCATGCTCACCCAAAATCAACGCCTTCGTCTGCGTTGGCGGTGCCTTGAGTTCCGACGAGATCAGGCAGCAGAAGCGGATCGTATCGAGCTGAGTTCCCAGGCCGATCACCTTCTGCTTCGGCAAGCCCAAGCGATGAGCCGCGACGTAGGTCAGGATGTCGACGGGGTTCGACACGACGACGACGATCGCGCCCTCCTTCAATCCAGCCGCTTTGATCTGGTCCAAGATCGAAACAAACAGGTCGGTGTTGCGGTTGATCAAGTCCAATCGCGATTCGTCTGGCTTGCGACGCAGACCGGCAGTGATGCAGATCACATCGCTCGACGGAATGTGTTCGTAGCCGCCACCAACGATCACTTGATCGGCGACGCTAGGAGCACCGTGAGCCATGTCGAGCGCTTGGCCAACGGCCAGTTCGGCGTTGACATCCAGCAAGGCGATCTCGCGGACGATGCCGCCGCACTGCAGCGCGTAGCCCGCACAGGATCCAACCAAACCGCCGCCGCCAATAATCGATACTTTCATAATTCTTTCACCGTTCTGCGGGACGCAAATCGTGCGTCCGTTGGAGTTTCTGTTGTGTCGTTCTTGTCGTGTTAAGTGTCTCGGTTCGTCGCTGCGTCGCGATTAGGCTTTGCCCATCTGACGCATGACTTCGGCGGTGATCAGCTTCACCAATTGTTCTTCGTCGACGTTCTTGCCAGCGGCTGCCGCAGGGGCTGCTCCACCGGACATGCTGCCGGCTGCGGGTGGGGCGTCGAAGGCGCGACGCGATACGCCGTTCGCTTCCCAGCTGTCGCGGAAGACATCGTTGGCACAGATGTCACAGTTTTCGAACTCCTTGGTCAAACGCGGATCGGTGAACCCCCATTTGTCCTTCAGTTCCAACAGTTCACGCGACTTGTCGCCGCTGAGGTATTGCACGTGTCCCAGCTGACGCGACAGCAGCAGGATGCGGCAGTAGGCGTCCAAGATCTCGGTCCACCAGTAAGCCCGTTCGACGTTTTCGCCGAAGCTGACGGTGCCGTGGTTGGCCAGGATGATCACGTTACTCTTGTGGATGTACGGGATCACGGTATCGGCAAACGCTTGTCCGCCGGGAGTCTCGTATTTGGTGATCGGCACGTCGCCCAAGAAGACTTCGACTTCGGGCAGCACGCATTGTGGGATCGGTTCGCGAGCGACGGCAAACGCGGTGGCGTGTGGCGGATGGCAATGCACCACGCTCTTCAGTTCGGGGCGTTGCTTGTAGATTTCCAAGTGCAACAGCGCTTCGCTGCTGCGCTTCTTGTTGCCGCTCAACTGCTTGCCGGTCATGTCGACAACGCTGATGTCTTCAGGCTTCAAATAACCCTTGCAGTGCATGGTCGGCGTGCACAGGACTTCGTTTTCGCTAACGCGGACGGTGATGTTCCCGTCGTTTGCAGCGGCGAAACCCTTGGCGTAAATCCGCTTTCCAATTTCGCAGATGTCTTGTTTGATTTTGTGGATGTTTTGCATGCTGGTCTTTGAAGGTTGCAGGGTGTGAGTGCTTGGCTTCGGAGAAGTCACGCTATTGGAGGTCGATATGGTCTAGGATCGCCGCGTTGTAAGCGTCGATGCATTTGATTTGCGGTTGGAAGGGTTGAGCCGCTTCGGGGCCCTCGGCCAAAGCGATCAGATCGCCATTGCCCGCTCCCAATTCGTCCCAGGTCACCAACAGTTCGGAGCCGCTGAAGTCGTCGCTGGCGATCTGCGCGATGTCGTCGACTGGCAACACGCATCGCAGCCGCGAACCGGCCATGGCCGGATGGCATCGGCTGAGCGTTACGCTTCCAATCACTTTGGCGATTCGCATCGGTCTTCCGTGGACGGGGTTTCTATTTTGTTAGTCGCGTGGCGAGGTTTGTCGCCGCGATCACGTTCAGTCGCGTCATGTCCAGCACCCAAACATCGGGCTGCATCGCAGCGGCGACCGCTTGGACTTCGCTGAGCGATCCGACTTGAACCGCTTCGGCGCCGCTGCGACATAGATCGCAGACCACGCGTTGCGGCAGGTCGGCCAGGACAATTCGAGCTTCTTCGGCGACAACGATCTGCACTCCGCGGCGCGTTCGAATGCCCAATTGCTTGGCAAACGCGGCACAGCGGTTGGAGCAATCGACGTCGGCGACCAGCAGCGCCGCCGGGGCAGCGACTGGAGTTCGCATCGTGTTCTGTTTTTCTTCGCGGACGATCGCGATCGACTGCGCTCGCAGCAGATCTTTGACCGCCGGAGTGATCACGGCACGCGGAGCGACGGCGATTTCGGACATTCCGTCGAGCCGTTTCTCCACGTCGGTCAAAGCGATCACGGGGCGATCGATCAGGCACAGCCGCGTGTTGGCGCTGGCGACCGGTTGCGACTTTGGCGCCACGGCACCGGCGACCACTTCGCCGACAATGCGGCGAACGATGGCTTCCAGGTCGAGTGGCGTTGAGGTCATGTTGAGTTGTTGTCTTCTTTCGAACTATCGTTGGTCGATGATGCCCATCGTGGTCCAGCGGGCGGGCGTGTTTTTGTCTTTGCCGATCAGGTCTTCCATGCAACTGGAATCGCTAGTCAGCAGGACGGTATCGCCACGACTGGCACCCCAGCCATCCAAGGTCAGCAACGGCGGGCCATCCGCCGAACCGTCCGCCATCAACGGTTGAACGATCAACAGCTTCTGCCCGACAAAGCTGGCGTGCTTGATCGTGGCGCGTGTCGTTCCGAGGACTTTGGCGGTTTGCAATGGACGAGCTTTGGAGTGTTTTCGATTTCAATCGGATTCAATATCGCAGCCGTCGCTTAGACGTTTTTCGGGCTGCCGACGACGTACAGGTTTTCGATGATGCTGCAGCGGCGTTCGCGAGTGAACGTTTGCGGCGTGGTCACCCCTTCGCCGGTCGGTCCCGCGATCGAGAAGCTCAAGTAGCCTTCGCCGCCAAGTCCCAATCCGGCCATGCTGGCACCATTCTTCACATACAGCGTGGTGTCCATCGCGCGGCCCATCTTGGTCATGTTCCGCACGTCGCGGCTGTGGATCATGCTGGTGTGACGGAAGCCGTGTTCGCTCTCCTTGGCCATCGCAATCGCGTGGTCGACATCGCGAGCGCGGACAAAGGGGATGAATGGCATCATCTGTTCGACGCCAACAAACGGATGCGAATAATCGGTCTCGCCAAACGCCAGTTCGACGTCGGCGGCAACGTTCTTGCCCGCCGCGGCACACAAGACGGCAGCGTCTTTGCCGATGAAGTCCTTCGCGGCAACTTGGTGTCGGTGTTCGCCTTCGCCAACGACTGCGATCGCTTGCGAGGTCAGTCGATCGATCTCGCTCGAATTCAGTCGCGCCGCGCCGGCGCGTTCCATGGCGGACATCATCGCGTCGAAGACCTGTTCGACGACAAAGACTTGCTTTTCGGCGATGCACAACAGATTGTTGTCGAACGCTCCACCTTCGATGATGCAGCGAGCGGCGCGATCCAGATCGGCGGTCTCGTCGACGACGACGGGAGGATTTCCAGGGCCCGCGACAACGGCTCGCTTGCCGCTTTTCAAGGCCGCGCGAGCGACAGCGGGTCCGCCGGTGACGCAGATCAGTCGGACATCGCGATGCGAGAAGATCGCGTCAGCGGTTTCGAGGGTCGGTTCGGCGATCACGCAGATCAGATTGTCGATCCCCAGGTCGTTGTAGATCGCTTCGTTGAATCGGCGTACGCCCTCGGCAGCAACTCGCTTTCCGCTGGGGTGTGGGTTGACGACAACCGTGTTTCCGCCAGCGATCATGCTGACCGCGTTGCCGGTGATCGTAGGCAGCGAGTGGGTGACGGGAGTGATCGCACCGATCACACCAAAGGGAGCGCGTTCGATGATCGCCAGACCTTTGTCGCCGCTGAAGGCTTCGGTCTTGATCATCTCGATCCCGGGAGCGCGTTGGCCCAAGGTCAACAGCTTGGCGATCTTGTGTTCCAGGCGACCGATCTTGGTCTCGTTCATCTCCATCGTTCCCAGCTCTTCACTCTGGTCGATCGAGATCCGGCGGATGTGGTCGATGATCCGGCCGCGCTCTTCGATGGTCCGTTCGGTCAGCTGCAGGAACGCTTCTTGCGCCGCGGCGACCGCTTCGTTGGCATCATGAAAAACGCCGTGCCGTCCGCTGTAGCCGCCGCTGCCATTGTGGATCGGCGGTGGCGAACCCACTTCGGCCAATACCTGGGAGACGACTGAGCGGATGAGGTTTTCGTCGTATTGCATAAGAGCGTCGTGGGATTGTGGGGTGTCGTTTCAAGTGGTTCGTTCGTCGGGAGAACGAAGCCTGTTGTATGTCGTGAGGCGCACATTCGCGGGGCGAAAGGGGACCTTCTATTCGTCTCGCTTGTAGACGTTTTGCTTTTCAATGTGGACCGAATCGACGATGCCGATGATCACGCAATCGATCGGCAAGTGTTTCGTTTCGGGAGTCAATCGAGCGCTGCTGCCTTGGACAATCAGCACGTAATCCCCTTCACCCGCCCCCAAGGTATCGCAGGCGATGAAGGTCCGTCCGGTGGTCGTCAACGACTTCCGCTGGTCGGGTTCCAATCGATAGGGTTCGACGATCAACAGCTTGTGTCCGGTCATCGAAGCGACCTTCTGCGTGCTGACGACGGAACCGGTAACTCGTGCGATAAACATGGGTAAACTTCGTTCGGGTCACAGGCAGGTGCCTGTGTTTTGCGTTGTGCCGGGATCGTTCGTTTAATTCTTGTCCGATGTTCGCTGCGTCGATTGCGGTTGCTTATTTGCCTAGCAATTCGACACACTTGCGAGCGACCACCAGTTCTTCGTTGGTTGGGATTCTCCAGATCTGCGTGCGGCTGGTTTCGCTGTGGACTGCCATTTCACCTTCGGCGACGCCGTTTTTGACGCGGTCGATGGCAATCCCCAGGTCTTCCAAACCTTCACAAACTTTGGCGCGGATCTCCGCTCCCTTCTCTCCAATTCCGCCGGTGAAGACGATCGCGTCGGCTCCGCCTAACAGAACCAACAGCCCGCCCATCATGCGGCGAACTTCCGAAACGTAAACATCCAACGCCAATTGGCAATCGGCATCTCCTTCGGCGGCACCCGCTTCCAGATCACGCATATCGCCACTCTTGCCGCTCAATCCCAACAGGCCGCCTTCGTTGGCCAGCTTGTTCAGGACTTCGGTCAGCGACAGCCCGGTCTTTTCCATGATCAAGGGGATCGCAAATGGGTCGAAATCGCCGACGCGGTTGTTCTGCGGTAAACCGGTCTGCGGGCTCATGCCCATCGTGGTCCCGATGCTCTTGCCATCGCGGATTGCACACAAACTGCTACTGCCACCCAAGTGACACGAGATCACGCGGCTGGCACCAGGAATCAATTCCGCCGTTCGCATGGCGATGTATCGATGACTGTTGCCGTGGAACCCAAAGCGACGGATGTGGAAATCATCCGACCATTGTTTTGGGATCGCGTAATAACGCTGGGCGTCGGGAGTCGTTTGGTGGAAATCGGTTTCAAAGGCCGCGATCAACGGAATGTTTCCGCCGGACGAAGCCAGTTGTCGCATGGCGGCAACGTAAGGCGGGTTGTGCGCCGGAGCGACGTCCCGCATCTCTTCCATCGCTGCCAATACTTCTTCGTCGATCCGATAGACGCCGCTGAACCGTCCACCATGTACCGCTTTGAACCCAATCGCATCCACTTCATCGGCCGATTTGATGCAGCCGTGTTGCGGATCGGTCAACTGTGCCAAGCACGCTTCGACAGCGACTCCGTGATGCGGAACCGACATCGTGCGTTGATCTTTCCAGTCGCCGATTTCGACCGTGCAGGACGATTCGGGCGAACCGATCCGATCGACCGCGCCGCGAGCGAGCGTGGTTTCATCGGACATTTCGATCAACTGATACTTGAAACTCGTAGATCCGAGATTTGCGACTAAAACCTTCATGGCAACAGGGTCGTCCGTGGTCGTGGGTACTGGTTGTTAGGAACGGGTGGGAGTCATCGGGTCGCGGCAGCGATCGCCGGTCGACTACTTGTTGATGAACGCTTCGACCAAGCCTTCGCTGGGACGAGCGATCACGTGGCTGCCGACCAATTCGCCGACTTGAGCTGCCGCGGCAGCACCCGCTTCGACGGCTGCGCGAACGCTGCCGACATCGCCGGTGACGACGGTCGTGCAGAACGCACCACCGATGTCGATGCGTTTGGTGATTTCGACGTTTGCCGCTTTGGCCATCGCGTCGGTAGCTTCGATCAGGGCCAACAAACCCTTTGTTTCAACAAGGCCAAGTGCTTGATTCATCTTATTATCCAAGAAAGTTTTTTGTGAAGGAGCGGTTGCGGATGCAGTTTTGGTTACGGCTGTTCTTGTCGTTGCAGCCGTCGTCCGTCGAGCGGGCTCCTTGGCAGGAGTGCCGCCAGTCGGTGTGGATTCGGTCGCGGGAGTGCGAGTCGAAGTCGTTTTCTTTTTTGCCATGGGAAGCGTGTCCGGTGGTTAGCGTAGTTGTGCGGAAGACCGTAGCGGTCGACGCAACGCTCGTCAGGCGAGATCGCCCAATCGAACGGCTCAGCCACCCACCTTGAGGATCTTGCCCAAGTCGTCGTGTGGACGTGGGATCACCTGAACGGCAACCACTTCACCCACGCGACCACCCGCTGCGGCACCCGCATCGGTTGCGGCTTTCACTGCGGCAACATCGCCGGTGACAAACGCGGTAACCAAGCCGCTGCCGACTTTGTCCCAACCGAGGAAAGTGACGTTGGCGGATTTCAACATCGCGTCGGTCGCTTCCATCATGGTGATAAAACCCTTCGTCTCGATCATACCGAGCGCTTCGTTAATCTTTGCCATCTAATTGGTCTCTGGAGGGAGGGAGGGAATTTGAAATCGAAAATTCGAAATTTGAAATCGGGTGTTGTTGGTGCGGCGTTGGACGTCGAACCTCAGCAGGATTTAGTGAGCCTTGCAGCCGCATCCGCCGCCGCTGGGGATCAATTCGATCTTGGTGGCGCTGTCGAGATTGCAAGCGTTTCCTTCATCGGTGTCGATGTGAACTTCCAGCTTGCTGGTCTCATCGGCGCGAACCAACACGTCGCTCATCGTGATCGTGCACTGTGGGCTGGTGATCTTCAGATCCATGAAGTCACCCTTTTTGACGCCGTAGAACTGGGCGTCGCTTTGATTCATATGGACGTGGCGGGCTGCGCGGATCACGCCTTTGTCCAGCTGGATCGTGCCGGCGGGACCGACCATTACGCAGCCGGGAGTCCCGTCGATGTCGCCGCTGTGGCGGATCGGAATGTCCAGCCCCAGCGAGATCGAATCGGTGAACGCCAGTTCGACTTGGCTGAACGGACGCGTGGGGCCCAGAACGCGGACGCTTGGCAGCATCCGTTTCTTCGGACCGACGATCATTACTGTCTGTTCGGCGGCGAAGAAGCCGTCTTGGTACAAGCCTTTCATTGGCGTCAGCGTTGCGCCGGGACCAAACAGCGTTTCGACGTGTTCATCCGACAGATGGACGTGCCGTGCGGAGATGCTAACGCGGAGGTTCGGTTTGCCATCGACCCAACCCGGAGGTTGAGCGGCCGAAGACAAATCGTTGTTGACGATCGCGCGAACGGCGCGGCGAACCAAGGCTTCGATCTGTGCGTTGTCTAAGGATTGTG
Source organism: Rosistilla carotiformis (assembly GCF_007753095.1). NCBI lineage: Bacteria > Pseudomonadati > Planctomycetota > Planctomycetia > Pirellulales > Pirellulaceae > Rosistilla > Rosistilla carotiformis. The sequence continues at coordinate 4,980,448 of NZ_CP036348.1, read as the reverse complement.
TCATGGGCAATGGTTGCAGGTCGGAGGGGGCTGCGGATTGTGGGGGACGGTCGTTTTGATCTATGAGTGGATCGCCGGGGCGATGATCAGTTGGACGCCGGCGTCGGTCAGTCGTTGTTGCCACTGGGGCGATAGTTCGTCGTCGGTCACGATCGTCGCGACATCGCCCAATTGGCAGGTTCGCGAAAGACTCGCGTGGCCAAACTTGGTGCTGTCGGCGACGATGATCGTTTCGTCGGCGCTGCGCAACATCTCCTTCTCTGTTCCGACAAGAAGCATGTTGCTGTTGTAGTAACCTCGCTCATCCGCCCCGGCGATACTAATCACCGCGTGGCGGACATTCAAACTTTCTAACATCGTATTTGCGAACGGCCCCAACGTGACGCCGGTGCGGTTGTGAACGTAACCGCCGACGAGGACCAAGTCCGACTTGTCGCTACTGGCAAACAGGTTCGCAACGGGCAGCGAATTCGTCACGACTTGTAGTGGTCGGCCGACCAACAGACGAGCTAGTTCGTAGGTCGTGCTGCCACCGTCGAGGAGGATCGTGTCGCTATCGCAGATCAATTCGCTAGCGGCCTGGGCAATCGCTCGCTTCTGTTCCCAACGGTTATCACGCCGACCTTCGAACAGTCGCATGTTGGTCGGTGACCCGGTCCAAAACACGCCGCCGTGAGTTCGTCTCGCCTCGCCAAGCTCCTCCAAATGGTCCAAGTCGCGACGAATCGTCGATTCGCTGACTTGCAGTTCCGCCGCCAATTCCAACAGCGACGCAAATCCGGTCGATTGAATCTGCCGTCGCAGATTTTCACGCCGTGCTTCCGTGGGAGAGCCGTTGGACAAAATCGATTTCTTCCGATATCTGCGAGAAAACTCGTTGCCTGTGATAGATTATGGTCACGATGTGAAAGAAATCAATCACCGGCAACCAGAGAATCCGCCTAATTTACCTGTTTTGCTATCATAGCGTACTATCGTTCTCGACTTCTTGCAGGCTTGAATCGCGACCGAAACGACTTCCTCGCCAAGGTTTCACAATTCGTGATGGGCTGTGGCAAATTTGACGCCTATATTGGAGACTGGTCCCAAGCGGGGCGGCTTTAGCCCGCCAATCTTCTTTTCTGAGCTCAGTCCGCAGGATGTAATCGATGGAACTCGAGGTAAAGCTGTTCACCATGATGCGAGGCGTGTTGACCGAGATGGTCGATGGCATCTCCGACGCCGATTTTCAGAGCCTACCGGCCGGTGGTGGTAATTCGCCGAACTGGATCTTGGGGCACTTGGCCCTTTGCAACGAGTTTGGGCTGATGACGATGGGTCTTCCTGTCGAGCGAGCCGAACAAATGATGCCGATCTACGGTCCAGGGAGCCAACCGACCGAGGTGACCGACCATTTGATGGGCAAAGCCGATCTGGTCACCTTTTTTAATGAATCGGCTGATCGTTTCCTGACGGCAGTCGCCAATGCCACCGACGAAGATCTCGCCGCGCTGCGAAGCAACCCGATTTTGAAAGCTCACCTGCCGACCGTTGGTGACATGCTGGGCCATCTGTTGACGACCCACTTCGCACTGCACATCGGACAATTGAGCGCCTGGCGTCGCAGTCGGGGTATGGGCTCGGTTCTGAAGATCTGAGAGATTTCCGAACGAAAATTTGGTATTCCCGCTGGAGCCTTAGGCTTCCGCCGAGCCATTTCTGGGGGAACGCTAGGACTGGGGCTATGCGGACTCCTCCAAAAAAACGCGCTTTCCCAAGGACGAGAGTTCACGCGTAGTGACGATTCGGGGCTACGGGGCGCTCCGATTGCTGTCGACATTCTCGGGATTCGGGTGAAACGATCGATCCTCATGCTTCGGAAAGTCGGTTAGGGGCCCAGATGCCCCTAACATCGCCTCTTTACGTGGCATTCCTCGCCCCGTCGGCGCAAGTGCCCCGACGTCATTTTCGGTAAGGTCGGCGATCCCAAACGCTGCGTTTTGCGTCGCCTTGGCGGCGTTCCAAAGACGCGATGGTTTCACTTCACACCACGAGAAACCGAAACTTTTAAACGAGATGCTTGACACGGAATCGTGGCGTTGACATGCTGGCACGAGGGCCAGGCTTCTTAGGTGTGGAAGGTCACTAGATGGGCGGGTTCATGACGTTTGGCGACATGCTTCCGTAACGCTTGGATCGCCATTTGGGGGCGGGCGTTCTCCCGAATGGCTGGACGCAATGGGCGCCCTTGAGAGATTCATCGAGTTTCGGGCGCGGCGACCAGGCGGTGAGTCTGATCCTCCTTCACGGAGGATCAACGCGACTATGGAGCGTGTTGGAGCTTTTGTTATGGGCGCGAGGGGGGACTCGCTGAATCCTCTTGTTGGAATTTGGGTTAAGGACGATCCAAGTAGAACTTACTTTGTTGAATCGTCAGGCCTTAGCTTCATCGTTGATGAGGAGTTCCAGAACCATGCATACTAAGATTGAAGATTATTGGAGTCCTGCACCTCTCCTGGAATTGTTTGACCAGTATGCCGGAAAGTTCATCGATCTTGACCGGGATGTCCAAGTCGATGGCGATCAGCTTCGTTCACGTCGCGATCAACTTGTTCGATTATTGCAAGAAGCATCACTGCGCCCCGGCGATCGCGTCGTCTTCAGTCTTGGAAACGGACCGGGATTCGTCGCCACGTTGATGGCGATTTTAGAAATCGGTGCTGCTCCGCTGTTGACCCATGTCGATACTCCGCCCCCCGAATTGTTGCGACACGCTCAAGCGTGCGGCGCTCGCTGGATCGCCAGTGAAAAGTGGTCTGCGGCGCAGATGAGCGACGTGGCTGTAAGTGCTTGTCCAATCGATGCCGACAGTTGGTGTGAATTCACATGGTCGACCGTTGACGAATCGAATAAGAACTTTGCGGGCGATTTTCCCGGCGTCGGCGGCGTGCCGCTAAACATGACTTCGGGAACAACGGGGCGGCCCAAGTTAGCGATGCGACACGCGGAGGCTGCCGTCGCCGAAGCGAGGAACTACATCGACGCGATGCAGATTGGGGCAAACGAACAATTCTTCTGCACCGTACCGATGAGTCACGGTTACGGTTTCGGAACCTGTTTGGCGGTTCCTCTACTGAGTGGGGCGAGTGTGGTTTCAACACGCGTGTTCAATCCACGCCTTGCCCTGAGGGCGTTGAGCGATCACGCGATCACGACATTTTCTGCGGTCCCGGCGATGTTAGATCTGTTGCTGGCGGCGGCCCCGGCGGGATACAGCCATCTGCCCAAGCGTGTCTTTTCCGCAGGCGCACCGTTGTCCGAGAGAACGTCTTCGCATTTCATGAAGCGAACCGGAAAGGTCGCCCGCCCGTTGTACGGTACGACGGAAACCGGAGGCATTTCTTTGGTGGGAGAACTGGACTCGCCGTGCTTGGAAAGTTGTGTGGGGCTGCCGATGCGAGGGATGCGGGCGGAGATTCGCCGCGATCCGGAAGCCCCCGAAATCGACGAACGCTTTGGCCGTGTTTACATCCACTCCGACGCGGCGATGGTCGGCTATCTAACAAAAACAGGCGTCGACACGTCGGCCCTCGACGATGGGTGGTTCAATACTGGAGATATCGGGTATCTCGACGAACAGGGGTCAATTCATTTGGTCGGTCGCGAGAGTGATGTGATCAACGTGTTTGGAATGAAAGTGATCCCCAGCGAAGTCGAAAAAGTGATCTCGGAATTTCCGGGTATCTCCGATGTGAAGGTTTACGCGGGCAAGCATCGCTCGGGTTCGGAGATCGTCAAAGCGGCAGTGGCTGGAGTCGACGCGGAGGATGTCGAGTCGCTGAAGAAACATTGCGAAACGCAACTCGCACCCTACAAAGTTCCCGGACGAATCATTTGCCTTGAATCGCTGCCACGCACCGGGCTAGGGAAAATTATCAAGGCAGAACTGCCGTAGATCCTTGTGCTTGCAACGTCTGCCCGCATCCGAAGTTCACAACGAGACAACCATATGAACCATCCAAGCATTGAAATCAAGCTCAAAGAAATCCTCTTCGACCTCATCCAAGATAGCGACGGTTGTCAATACAAAACGGCCGACGCGATCGATCCTGCGATTGAATTTTCCACATTGAACATCACGTCGATCGATTTGATGGAGTTTGTTCTGGTGGTCGAAGCTGCGTTCGATATATCGGTGTTGGACAACCTATCGCCGGAGAATCTGCCGACCACACTTTCACAGTGGGCTGATTTGACCAGCACACAACTGGCGGTTCTGTAGAGTCCATCATGATCGAACTACGAACATTCGACGGCGATCCGCGAGAATTGGCCGATTTCTGCACGAGCACTTGGCGGAAGCGATACGCAGGCCAACGGATGCCGACTCTCACCTGGACCGGCGACTTCTTGGACTGGGAATTGTTCGCCGACGATCGTGAAGATCGTCATTTTCTCGTCGCTGCTTACGATGGCACCAAGCTGGTCGGTGCGCTCCCGGCGCGGCCGATCTCTTATACGATTCAAGGTCAACGTCACGCAGGCACTTTGTCGTCTTATTTCAGTGTCGATCCGGACTATGAAACCCAAGCGGTGGCACTGAAGTTAAACCTTGAATTGTGTCGCCGGCATCGTCAACGCGAGTTTAGTTTTAGTACCGGTTTCGTTTTTCTTGGCGCTTCGGCGGCCAAGGGGAAAGAGTTTTGGAGCCGACAACCGCGCAGCATGAAATATATTTCCAAGGTCGGATTATGGGCGCGGGTCTTGGATCACCGTGCCGTTGCGAAATACGAGTTTTCATCGCGCGACCGCTGGGCGGTTCGTGCGCTCGGAACGTTGCAACGAGCTCCCAACCCCAAAGGCCCTGACGTCCCAACGATTCGCCCATTCGAAGCGAGGGATCTGGGGGCTTGCCTGCGTCTGACGCAACGTTTGGAGGCAACGTCGGAGTTCAGTTACGTGTGGGACGAGAAGATGTTGATGCGACAATTGAGCTTCAAAGGAGTTCCTCGCACGCTGGTCGCTGAAGAGAACGGACAAGTCGCCGGATTTCTGAACTACTGCCATCTCGATTTACTGGGGCAAACCCAAATTCAGACTTCCGTTATCGATCTGGTGGCGATCGAATCATTGTCGCGTCGGACGGCGAACCAGTTGATCCGGCGCGGATTGCAACAGATGCAGAACGAAGGCTGTCACGTCGCACTGTTGTTGCGAACGGCGTGCTATCCCAAGCTTCCGTTAATCGCCAACGGATTCGTTCCGCAGCCTGCCGAATACTACTTTGTCGCTCAGATGATGGGGGGCGCGAAGCTGCCGGAGAATCTGCGCAGGTTTCACGTTCACTGGCGTTAGCGACCACTAGCAGGCTTGCCGACTGCGGATGGGAGAAGAAACGTCGGCGTTCGCTTGAAGGTGAGACTCGCCCTCAAGCGAACTGGAGCCTATCCGAGCTATTCGCTGAGAAACACGTAGGTTCCCTTTTTGTTGCCAACGATCACATCGGGCAGTTCGTCGCCATTGAGGTCGGTAGCCGCGACTTGCGTGCCCACTCCTGAGTCGTCGTCGACTTGGTGCGGCACAAATTGAACGCTTCCCTTGGCGTCACGTTTCAATTCGAACCAATAGACGACGGCGGGAGCATTCGGTTCGGCATCACCATTGGGGCCATGTGCCCAGAAGCGTTTGCCGGTCAAAATATCCTTCAATCCATCGCCGTTCATGTCGATCAATTGGAGCGCGTGCATTTGGCTGATTCGGAGATCTGCCGTTGAGGTGTCTGGTTTGCTGGGAAGGATGACATGCTGCTTGAAGCTGATCTCGCCCGCTTCATTGCGGACCTGTTGATACCAAACCAAACCATACATGTGGCAATGCCACGACGTAATCAAGTCGTTGTGGCCATCGCCATCAACGTCGTAGACCAACATGTGCGCTGCGGCTTGGGCAAATTCAAACGGATGCCAAATCCAAGGCTTTCCCGCTTCGGGTGTTTTGGGTTGTTGCCACCAGCCGGCGGCTTCGATAATGTCGGTCAGTCCATCGCCATCGAGGTCGCCTAGCCCCGCGCCATGGGTGTATTTTTGGTAACCGCGTTGTTCGCTGACCGGATGGAAAACCCAAGGCTTCTCGGGTTGTTTGGGATCCCACGTTCCATAGCCTAGAAAACCGTCGATGTTGTAAATTAGATCGGGCCGTCCATCGCCATCGACGTCACCCCACCCTTGTGATTCGTTGCCGACATTTTTCAATGCCGCGTGCGATTTCCAATGCCCCTGTTTGCCAGCGGGGTTTTCATGCCAAACCGCATCTTTGCCCGGCCACGGGACGTACAACACGTCGTCCCAGCCGTCGCCATTGAAGTCGCCGGTGTAGGTTAGAAAGTTGTCCGAATAGCCGTGGGGGTCAAACGCTTCGGGTGTGCGGATTTCGTGTCGCGTTTGAAAATCGGGGCCTGCGTACCAGTAGGGCCCCGAGACGATGTCTTGTTTTCCATCGCGGTTGAAGTCGCCGTAGTAAGCCCCCTCGCAATGGAATTTGTCGGTCAGGTGCAACTTCTTGTAGGTCGTTTGGGCTTGCAAAGTAGAAAGGCCAACGCTGCACAGCAGCAACGCCAAGGTCGCGGATCGCATGGGGAGGGCTCCGGAATGTGGAAGGATCACGGTGTTGGTTGGGAGGAGATCAATAGCCAGCGGAAAGCGACCGCTGGCGAGAAGTATCATAGCTCGCCGCGAAAATTGATGGAAACCAAATCGTCAAGTCGCTGAGACGATTGGTGGATGCCCGCAACGCTCGCCTCCGTTGCAACGGCTCTCGGCGGTCGGTTCGTGAAATTCGCAAGTGATTCTCACGGGCGAACGGATGTGGCGCGCCCCGTATTCCCCTGAAGCTACTAGTTTGCGGATGTGAGTGCGAATTGGAGATCGGATCGGTCCTCTCCCAACGCCGCGTCAAGTGTCAGCGTGCTGTTGACGTTGTACCGCGAAGGGATTTGCTCTTCGGTGACATCTTCGCTGGGACTGTCGGGCGTATCGTAGACCTTTCGTGTTCCCGTCACCTTGGGAGCGATGATTTCAACGCGCATCGCGCCTGGAAACACTTCGGCATCGAACGATCCGTCGTTGACTGCCGCCCCAGCCGAATTGCCTTTGCCGTCGGTAGGAATAAAGGAAATTTGCCCCGTCTCAAGTGGTTTTCCGTCCAAAGTCACCGTGCCACTGATGCGGACACTGGGAGCACTTTTTGTTGGTCCACACCCCGAAACGCAAAGGGCCAATGTACACAGAGAAGCGGCAACGTAGCGATTGAACATTTTTCTGTCCGTTCCTGAATGGATTGATGCGTCGTACCGAACCAACACGATTGCTGAGACGGTTCGGAGAATTTTGGTTTCGTTCAACTGGGGGCCAGGTTGGAAAACCGCCTAGCCCGCAGCTGACACGCAGGGCGTCGACGATGGTTTAGAAGTCGCCAAGCACTTCGCCACCGCTGCTGGTCCCCAAGGCCTGCCATGTGGCAAGATCGATCGTTTCCCCGACAAATCGGACGGAACCATCGGCCAAGGCCACGGTGACACCGCCCGGGTGCTGGCTGCGTGCCGAGATGCTCGCTCCCGCGGTTTGATTCACGCATGGGGCATTGCGGATCGTCGATCCACCGCTGGGACAATTGGCGATCGCGTCGGCGACCGAACTGTTGGGCGTGTTCCGCGTGGTGAAGGCGAACGAGCCGTAGCTTAAGTCGTCGTTGAATCCATCCCCGCGCGAATCGTTGCTCGTGTCCGAAGCGGGAGCCAGCAACTCCGACAGCAGCAGCGTGTTGGAGGTGCCATCGATGAATGTGCTCATCTTGGGCGTGGAAGGGCGGGCGGCGTTGCCGCTTTTGAATCCAAAAGGAGCTTGGGTTGTTTCGACGGGCGTACGGACCGTACCGTTGCCAAAGTTCACCGCATAGTGAACTCGGGCACGCCAATACACATCCCCCTGCCACTGTTTTGCTCCTGGATTGCTGGGGCAATAGTAGGCGGGAACCTCTGCGGCGATCACGCCAGTCAGCGCATTTTGAACACAATTGGGAGCGTTATGAAACGGTTGCGCCCAGTCATATTTGTCGAACAGTGCGGTCTGTTCGATGAAAGGCCAAATCGTTCCCACCCAGGTGTGGCGCTTCGATTGACTTACCCCGTCGGTGTTCACCGCCGCAAATGGAAAGGCCAACACCGTGTCGTGGTAGTTGTGCATTGCCAACCCCCACTGCTTCATGTTGTTCTGACACTGCATCCGCCGTGCAGCTTCGCGCGCCGCTTGAACGGCCGGCAACAACAATCCAACCAAAATCCCAATGATTGCGATCACGACTAACAATTCAACCAGCGTGAATCCTTGACGTCGAACGGAACACCTGCGTGAACGAGACATAATACCTCCAAGAAACTGAACGAACGGAAGAGAAATCGAGAAACAAAGTGGATAAGAGGGAGCATTGAACGCGCATGCTAAATCAGCTCCTTAATGACATGCCCATGAACATCGGTCAGCCGGCGATCGACACCATCGTGACGGACGGTTAACCGTTTATGATCGATCCCTAGTTGGTGCAGGATCGTTGCATGGATGTCGTAGACTTGGGTCGGGTTCAATCGGTCCAGTGGTTTGTAGCCCCATTCATCCGACTCGCCATGCGTGATGCCGCCACGGATTCCTCCGCCGCACATCCAATTGGTGAAGACATAGGGATTGTGGTCGCGTCCCTTGCTTCCTTGCGTGCTCGGCATCCGACCAAATTCGGTGGTCCACAACACGATCGTGTCTTCCAGCATGCCCGTCCGCTTGAGGTCTTTCAGCAGGGCCGCAGTTCCGACGGCCATCCCGCGGGCCAGTGGACCATGGTCACGCTCGATATCTTCGTGAGAGTCCCAGTTGCGGCGCGGGAAACCGTTGTCGTTGCCCGACCAGATTTGGACAAAGCGAACGCCGCGCTCCAGGAGCCGTCGGGCGATCAGGCACTTACGGCCGAAATACTCCGCTTCTTCGGCCGGATTGATGGCGTCAGGATACGTGGCCCCGATCCGATCCAAGCCGTACATCTTCATCGTTTCCGCGGTCTCGCCTGAAATGTCCAACGCTTCGGGAGCACTCAACTGCATGGCTGCCGCCAATTCATAGGAGCGAATGCGGGCTTCCAATCGCGAATCCCCCGCGTGCTGTTGAAGATGGCGTCGATTCATCCGATCGAGCACGGCCAACCCATCGCGGTCGCCGGTCGCGGTCACAAAATCGGCGCGCGCTGTCAGGTCATCGATGGGATTTTCGCGTTGCGGGAAAATCGTCGTCCCCTGCGCACTGGCCGGCAGAAAAGCGGAGCCCCAGTTCTTCGGTCCGTTACTAGCGAACCCACGATGGTCGGGCAGGACGACAAACGTTGGCAGGTTCTCGTTGATTGCCCCGAGACCATAGCTGACCCAGGCGCCCATTCCTGGGAATCCCGGGCGTTGGAAGCCTGTCGCTTGCAGGTAGGTCGCTTGGGAATGGACTCCCGTTTTGCCGACCATGTTGTGAACAAAGGCGATGTCGTCGACACATTCCCCCAGCGGTGCAACCACTTCACTCAGCTGTTTGCCCGATTTGCCATACGGCGCAAATTGAAAGGGGGATTTCATCCACGGGCCCAAGCCATTTTGAAAGGCTTCGACATGTTCGCCGAAGTCCGACTCTTGGCCGTGAACTTTCTCTAGTATCGGTTTGTGATCCCATAGATCGATGTGGCTGGCCGCGCCGGCCATGAACAACTGCACCACACGCTTCGCTTTGGGCGGGTGGTGCAGCACTTCGACCGCGCGTCCGCTGGCCGAATGCGATTCGCGCTGCAGCATGGCGGCCATTGCGAGCGCCCCAAAGTTTGTCCCTGCTTGGCGGACGAAGTCTCTTCGATTTTGCATTCTATTGTTCAGTCCACAAACACGAATTCACTGAGGTTCAACAAGATCCGACACAAATTCTGCAGCCCATGCGTTTTCGCATACTCGACCAGATCTTCTCGTTCTTCCGCCGTGGGAGAGCGCTGGGCCAACAATTGCATCGCCAAGGTGACCTGCTCGGGAAGGGTGCCGCTTTCGGTTTCCAGTCGCTTCGCAAACGCTTGCGACATCACTAAATTGAACTTGTTGTTCAGCAACGACAACGCTTGCAGCGAGGTCAACGTTTCGTTGCGTCGCGGCGTGCTCTGCGACGAATCCGCGCAATCGAGTGTGGTCAGAAAGGGGTTCGGTTGCGAACGGGCGATGAAACGATAGATGCTGCGCCGATGCGATCGCTTATCCGCTGGATCAAACTTGTGATATTCGAAGTGAGGGGAGTGCGCGGTTTTTTCCAAGGCGAACAAGTAGAACCCGGGGCCACCCATCGTTTCGTCCAACGATCCGCTGACCGATAGGATCGAATCGCGGACCTCTTCGGCTGACAGTCGCCGCCGATTCGAGCGCCACAGATATTGATTGCTGCCGTCGACCGTCGAATTGGCGACGATGTCGTCGGAGGCTTGTTGGTAGGTGTTGCTGGTTACGATCATTCGGTGCATGGTCTTCATCGATTGTCCGCCGTCGCGAAATTCGACGGCCAACCAGTCGAGTAGTTCGGGATGCGTCGGTTCAGCTCCCATTCGACCGAAATCGTTGGGGGTGGCGACAATTCCCTGACCGAAATGGTACTGCCAGATTCGATTGACGATCGATCGCCAAACCAGCGGATGCTCCGGATCGGTCAACCATGCGGCCAGCTGCGCCCGACGTTCGGATTCGGACAACGTCGGGTCAAACTGCCATTGGGAATCGCTGGCCAGCGGGATCACTCCTGGTACCGCGGGGTCTCCCGGTAGCGCAACCTCGCCACGGTGCAGAACAAAGACTTCGCGTGGTTTGCCGCCGGTCGGCTTGAAATTCCCCTGGGGCTGAAAATCGGTTGCCGCTGCGTAAACGATTTGCTGCGGAGGAAGCGCTGCCAACGCGGCTTCCGCCTTGGCGATCTTGCGTGTCGCATCCTCGCGCCGGGTGACAAGTTCGGGCGTCGTGACCGCCGCCAAGATTGCGTCTCGCTTGACGGTGGCTTCCTGGATCTGCCGGGGCACATCGGGATCTTCCATTCGCGGCCATTTTCCATCGGTCAAGTTCTGTCGACGCCATCGAATCGGGGCTTCGATCGAATCGAGCGATTGGACCGTCGCCCCGGTCGCAACGTTCTGGTTTCCAGCAAAGACTTCCAGCTCCGCAAGGGCGAAAATGAAGTCGGACTTGCGCTCGGCCAGCCTTGTCGCCGTGATCCGCACGCGACGGACAGGCTGGTTTGCGATGGCGTAAGCGACCGGCATCAGGCCTGGATTTGGAAAGTCGCCCGCGGTGGCATCGTGGATTGTGGTCCAATTCCCTGCGTCGTCGGCCGCTTCCAGTTTGAACCGCTTGGGAAAACCAAAGCCGGCACCGATCTTGTTGAAGTCGTCTTCGCAAGCATGTAAAACGATCTGTGATGCCGTGACTTCCTCCGGTAATTCCACTTCAACCCATTTTTCGGAGTCCTGATTCGCGACGATCGCACTGTGGTACCCGTGTTCGTCCACTTTGATCGGTTTCGAACGTTTGTTGAGTGTCTCGATCTTCTGGGACAACTCGGCCAGTTCGCTGCCTCCCGCGGCGACGATCGCATCGTCGACACTTTTTTGAAGCGACCTCGCATCAGCAAGCTGGCGTTGGAGCTGAACGCGTTGTTGGGCAACTTGCGGTTCTGAGTCAAAAGTCCGGTCGGCACGGTCGACTGCCGCAAAGACTGCTTGTAGGCCGTAGTACTGCTGTTGCGTGATCGGATCAAATTTGTGGTTGTGGCATCGCGCACACTGGACCGTCACGCTACAGAATGTGTTCAGCACGCCCGAAACCATGTCGTCGCGATCGAGATTGCGGGCCACTTTGCCATCGAGTTTCGCTTCGGAAACCTCCACGTGACCGATAAAGTCCCACGGACCGGCGGCGATAAAACCGAGCCCCAACATGCCGTCGGCGGTTCCTGGAAACAACACGTCCCCGGCGATCTGTTCCTGGACAAAGCGCGTGTACGGTTTGTCTTCGTTGAACGATCGGATCACATAGTCGCGGTAGGGCCAAGCGTTGGGACGCAATTTATCTTTGTCGTAGCCGTTGGAGTCGGCGTACTTTGCAACATCCAGCCAATGCCGCGCCCAGCGTTCGCCGTAGTGCTTCGAATCCAGCAGCCGATCGACCAAATTTTCGTAGGCGTTCGGATCGGGATCGGCCACGAACTGTGCGACTTCCGCCGGGGTTGGGGGAAGCCCGGTCAGATCGTAGGTCAAGCGTCGGATCAGCGTTCGGCGGTCCGCTGGCGGCGAATGGGTCAGTCCCTTTTCACGCAGCTTCTCCAATACAAATTGATCGATCGGAGATTTCGCCCACGGATCGCTTTGCGGAGGAATAGGTGGTCGCGCGAGCGGCTGGAACGACCACCAGTTGAAATCGTCGACCAACGCCTCCTGCAAAACAAAGCCCTTGGGCCACTGGGCTCCCGCGTCGATCCATTCCGCGATCGTCGCGATTTCCTCGCTCGATAGCGGATCGGCGTCCTTGGGCATCTCTGCTTTGCTACCCTGCGGAGTGATCAATGCGATCAGATGGCTTGCCGCCGATTCGCCTGGTTCGACAAATCCGTCGGCAAAAAACGTGTCGGATTCTGCGATCGAAAAGCCACCCTTTGCCGAATCGCCTGCGTGACAAGAAAGGCACCGCTGCGACAACAGCGGCGCGACGCGATTTTCAAAGAAATTGTCGTCGGCCCTAGCCGACGCGGCAGCGAACGACAGTCCGACCGCAGCGGCGAGGCTCCAACCAAACGCTATTCGATCTTTTGTAAGCAACAGCAATCCAAGGACCCTAGATGGAGGCAAAGGCGGGAATCGTGCACGGTAACTCGAGTGACCCGAAAGGGGCGAGATTGGTACCCAAAATAAAAAAAATGTTTTGAGGAGGTATCAAAACGCTCGATGGCGCGCCATTCTTTGTTGGCTAGCTGCTGGAAAATCGAGCCCGTTCGCGACCGCGGACGCCATTTAAGTTCCTTCCACTTTCCTTTTTGGTGCAATCGAGATCTCGCGGGATGGAAACTGAACCGTTCACGAAACCCGACGAATACGAGTTGTTTTTGCGATTGTTTTTGCGAGACCAGTTCCGCGTGCTCGGATATATTCGATCGCTGATCTATCAGCCCTGCGCGGTGGACGACGTGTACCAGGAAACGTGTCTGGAATTATGGCGCAGCTTTTCCAGTTTCCGTCGCGACGAAGATTTTGCCGCTTGGGCCTTGGGAGTCACGCGGCATCAAGTGCTTAAACATTGGCGAACCCGCGACCGCGATCGACACGTCTTCAGCGAAGCCTTGATGCAAGAGATGTCGGCGACGGCGGTCGGGATCGGTGCGGAAATCAACCAACGCCAAGCAGCGATGGACGAATGCGTTAAGTTGTTGAGCGAACGGCAGCGCGAATTGGTTCAATTGTTCTATGGAGAGAACGAATCGGCATCGCAAATTGCCAAACGCTGGCGTCGGTCGGTGCACGCGGTCTACAAGTCATTGAAGGTGATGCGACGATCGCTGTTTGATTGTGTCGAATCAAAACTGGCCAACGAGTCGGCTTAACATCGTCGTTGCCCAAGAGGAATTGAATCATGCATCCGCACGACCAACGCGATGACCGTGAACACTTGCTGGAACTTGCCGATCGGATGATCGATGGCGTGGCGACGTCCGACGAAGTGGCTGAATTGGAATCGATATTGCTTAACGATCCAGAGGCCCAACGGACGTATCTGCGTTACACGCTGGTGCATGGTCAAATCGCGATGACGATTCCCGCCATGCCCGCGGTGCGGCCGTCGATGGCAGCGTCCGCAAGCGACGCCGATTCGACAGAACCAACGCGTTTGGGAAACTCGCGTTTTGCAACGTGGTCCACCGCGGCCGGGTTAGCGGTTGCGGCGTCGGTGCTGGTCATCATCGGCCTGCGATGGCACGGGAATGCGTTGGAACCACAGGCTCAAGTTGAAATTCCCCAAACGAAACTTCAAACCCAAGCGATGGCCTACAGCTACGACCATCGCAAACAGTTGTTGGGAACGGTGGGGACCTTGGGGCGCAATCGAAATGCTACCGGGCCGCTGACACTGTCGGTTGTCCAAGGGGCAACTAAGTTTCGCACGTCCAGCGGGGCCAGCCTACGCGTGCAGGGACCCGCGATGTTTGGCATCAATTCCGCAGCCAGTGGCGTGTTATACAAAGGTTCGGTGCATGCGAAATTGCACCACCCCGACGCGAGCTTCTCGGTGACAACGGCAAATCTACGGTTCCTTGATATGGGAACGGAATTTGAAGTCGATGTGATCGACGATCAACATATTGCAGTTCGAGTGCTCGACGGAGAAGTGGAGGTGCAATCGCGGATTCGTTCACCGTTGTTCTATTGGAACTTCGATACGCCTGGATCGACCGCGGTGGAAGATCCCTATACGCGAAGCGTTCCGCTGACCTATGGCGCCAATGCGTCTCGCACCGCGGGAATCGTGGGCAATGGAGCGGTTCGATTCGATAATTCTCCACGCGCTTTTGTAAAGATCGACGAGGGGTTAGGAGAAACGGTGGGAACCGGCGCGATGGCTTTCAGTAGCGGGATTGCGATCGAAGCGATGTTCGTGTCGAACTGGAGCGGAAAGTTTAAGGACTACGACGAAATCTTTCGCAAAGAAGATGGCGATTATCGGTTCCTTTTAAGTTTTCAGAACGATGACAATATCGGTGAATATGCAGAACCTCAGGTCGCCAATGGCCCGTGCCTTTCATTTGGTCTGCATTTGGAAAAGCTTGGCTACCGTGAATTAGACATGCCTCTGGACGGAGTCGACGGCCGCCCCAGCGTCGTGGAGTTAACCGACGGCAACCCGCACCACGTCGTCGCCACGTACGATAGCTTCAGTGGCAGAAAGTGCCTCTATGTCGATGGTCGTTTGCGATTCGTGCACACGTATCCTATTGGCATCTTGGCAATCAGCGGCGGTTCGGCCCCCGCCATTATTGGCAACAATCAATGGAATGAGTCGGAAGCATTTCATGGTACGTTGGATGAAATCGCTCTCTATGATTTTGCATTGACCTCGGAGGAAGTGGCACTTCACTATCGCCAGGTGCTCGACAGGAAATCGTATTTCTCCCAGGATGTTCGAGCATCGTCGAATCAGCGATGGGAATCGATTTGCTCGGTTCGTGCCGGCAGTCGCCAAGTGTTTAATATCGTGACAGGGCTGCCGATCGAAAGCGTCACTCCGCCTAACGATTACTGAGTCACCGGATCGGGAGTCGACGCGACAGTCGACGATCCCAGCAAGTCGATTAACCCATTGGCAAACGTGTATCGCCAGTAGAAATAGCCGTGGCTGCTGGCGTACTCGCGGTGAGTCAGTGTATAGCCTTTTGCGGTTAGCACGTCGCGCAGATGGCGCGTTGAATTGAGGATGTCGACTTCAAATTCGCCAGCCTCCAGATGGAACCGGGTCGGTTGCCGCGGAGCGTCGGCGATTTGGCGAGCCAGCCACTCGGGTTCCGATGCCGGTAGCGTCGGTCGACTTCCCGGCGACCACCAGAACGACCCCGATTGGCAGTAGGCGTTGCCGAAGATCTCGGGATGGGCATGACCGATAAATGCGGCAGCGAGTCCGCCGTAGCTTGCTCCGGCGATTACGCTGTTGGCTGGCGAGGCGGTGATCTCTTGACCTTTCGCCCAAGGAATCAGTTCGCTGGCGATGAAGTTGGCGAAGTCGGGATTGCATGGCAATTCGACCGAACGGCTCTCGGGACTCGGATTGCTGACGAAGATCGCTGCGGTGGTGCGGATCGCTTTTGCTGCGATCAGATTGTCGAGAATTGTTGCGGCGTCGATCTGTTGCAGATATTTGTCGCCATCGAAGACGACTAACAATCCGTTTTCTGGATCGCCCGGTCGATAGCCAACGGGTCGATAGAGATGAATATCTCGCGTGTTGCCGAGCGTTTCGCTGGTCAATCGATGTCGCGTGATCGCGCCACGTGGTGTTTCCGGATTCGGTTCGATCCAGCTTGGGTGAGGGGCATCGGGCAGTTCGACGACCGAGCTACCGTCGTAGATGTCGACCGGATCGGCGGGGAAGCAAAGCTTGTTTAATGGATCACGCTGTGCTGTGGCGAGGATCGCTCGGCGTCGTTCCCATGGCGAACCGTCGAAGACCGGCACGTCGGGAGCGAATCGGTAGTCGATCCGGGCGCTGCGGGGGACGCGGTAGCTGCGATACCAAACATCGGAATCGCCCAGGCGATGCAGTTCGTCGTGGTCCCCCGACGGCGCGCCAAACAGCCGCACGTTGCGCTGAACGCCGCGCCAGAGAAAGGTCACCAAGACGTCGGACTTCGGCAGCGGCGGCATCACCGCTTCGGATTCGACCAACGGCGCTCCGGCTGCCCGGATTTCGCTCCAGAAACGATCGGTGCTCGGATACTTCAAAAGGTCTTGCTGCAGCTGACGCAGCCGAGGACTCTGCAATTCAGGTTGCGGAGCCTTTTGTTCGGCCAGCGGGATACTGCTGCGTAACGTTAACGAAAACTCTCCCTTCGCGGGACCGGAGATCGAAAACGCATAAGGCCCTTCGCTGCCGACGACAAACATGAAGGTTTGTGTTGATCCGTGGCCGGCGGTGAGTTGACGGATGTGGTTTCCTGTGGAATCGACAAGCGACAGGACCAGTTGTTCGCCATCGACCGCGCCGCGAATGAAGTCCCCCGGGGATGCGGGAATGACGATCGTTGGCGAATTGCCTTGAGCGTCGAGCGAATCGTTTAGCGGTTCACCGATCGCAAGCGTTGTCGCTGCGTTTGATGAAGCAGGTTCAGAGGCGAAGGTAGTGACTGCTGAGCTGCAGGCGATCAGTGCCACCGCAACAAGCAGCATGCGATGTCGGGTTGAAGTTCTTTGGAACAATGGAATTCTTTGGCAACTATGGATTGGGTTGGAGCGACGAGACGAAGCCGAACGGGATCGAAGGCGATACGAAAACTCCAAGCCGCGGCAACCACAGCTTGGAGCCTCGCAGACGTTGCATCATTAAAAGAACCTGTGGGGCAGTTCTATTGCGACGCAACGGTCTTCACTTCGCCACCATGCCGCGTCCAGCTGGCGTGCCAGACGGCGCGATCGATCGTATCGCTGGCGTTGCGGACGCTGCCATCGGCTAGGCTGAGCACGGCGATGCCGGGATGGTAGCTGCGGGCGGCTGTCATTTTGGATGAGCCGTAGGTCATGTCGGGAACTTCGCTGTTGGGCGTCAAGCGTCCGTTCATCACCGGGCCATTGGGGACGCTACCGCGCAACCAGTAGTGATTTCGATCTCCCTTCCATGACGCGATAAACGATTGAACTCCCGCCAATCCGTTTGCATCGGCGGCAGCTGCCATGGTGGCGTCGACGCCCGACGTTGCGGCGGCGCGATAGGCACGCGGATCCTGCACGGGCGTGGGCGATGCGATGTCGATCCCCGTCCCGATCGTCGTCTCGGCAAACACGATCGTGTTGCTGGTTCCATCGACGATGTCGCGGAAGCGGATCTTCGCACCGATCCAACACAATCCGTCCGACGGCGTGCCGTTGCCGGGATGGAACACGCCGTCGAGTCCGCTTCCTTGGTTCATCGCATAACTGGTCCCCGCGATTTGGATCGTCGTTCCCAAGGGCATGGTCAACGAGTGCAGGTCGGCTCCAACATCGCTGGGGCATTCAAACGTCGGCACCCGCGTTCCCGCGGCGGCCTGCAAAGCCAACGGCAAGTCGGCCAGTGCTGGGTGTCCCATGTAGAGGTCGAAATCGATCAGGTCTTGCAGATTTTCCTGCTCGATGAAGGGGAGCAGTTTCGCAAAGGGGGAGAAGTCATTGGGGTATCCTCCGGGGTAGGACCAGCCGTTGTTGGGGAACGCTTCGTTATAGGTCGAAGCGTAGTTATGAAGCGCCAACCCGAGCTGCTTCATGTTGTTGCCGCATTGCATGCGACGCGCCGCTTCGCGTGCTGCTTGTACGGCGGGCAGCAACAATCCGACCAGGATCCCGATGATCGCGATCACCACCAACAGTTCGACAAGCGTGAACCCGCGGCGGCGATCAGCGGCAGGACGGGAGAGGCGTGGAAGGTCGCGCGTGGGCGACAACGGAAACGAAACGTGGCGGAACGCCATAATACAATGCTCCTCAAATAGGCAGGCAAATGGAAACGGTTGGCCGCGGTCCAACGAGGACTGTGGCTTGGAAAACCGAGTTTGGCTGGCTAAGAGATAGAGACTCTATTGCTTGCTATCCGCCCAAGTTGCAGCCAATGGCTGAGGCCTTGGGCGGTGTTGTCGCGCCGAATGGAACGGTCCATGACGCAGGTAGGTTTTCGCTTTTCGAAGCTTCCAGGAAATTGGAATTTGGCAAGCCGTCGGCAAAGCAAACCGGTTCGCATTTGTTTGCAAACAGGCAGCTCGCTTTCGACATGGAAGTTAGGTGGTTAAGACGGGTTCGCCCGCTCCCAAAACCTCTTGGTAGTGAGCCGCCAAGGCTTGGGCGTCGGGATATTCGTCGGTTTGTAGCGACTGAACGATCTGGCCATCCTTCAGAATCACGACCCGGTCCGACCAGATCGCCACGCTCGGTTCGTGCGTCACGACGATGATCGTCCGCTGCTGTTGGTCGCATAGTTCACGCAGCAGTTTGCAAATCGATTGACCGGTGACCGAATCGAGGCTTCCGGTCGGTTCGTCGGCCAGCACGATCGCCGGATCGGATGCCAACGCTCGTGCGATTGCAACGCGTTGCTGCTGGCCGCCGCTGAGCGCGTCGGGGCGATGCGTCAGTCGATCGCCGATTCCCAAACGGTCTGCCAAAGCGGCCAGCGAACTGCTCTTGGGCTGTTTGATTCCTGCGGCGTACAGCGGCAGCAGGATGTTGTCGGCCGCGCTAAGCGCCGGCACTAAATTGAACGATTGAAAAACCAGCCCGATGTGTTCGCGTCGAAATTCGGTCAGCTTGCGATCCGATAGCGTTGCAAGATCCTGCCCGTCGACAAAAACTTCGCCTGCGGTCGGCCGCGTCAGACCTGCCATCAAATGCAACAGCGTACTTTTTCCCGATCCGCTGGCACCCATCACCGCGACAAACGAACCGTGCTCAACAGTCAGATCGACGTCCTTCAAAGCGTCGATCGCACGCTCTCCCTGGCGAAACGTTTTGGTGGCGTTTCGAACCCACAGTGGGGCGTCTCGATTTTCTTGGCTCATGTGAGTTGGCAACTTCTCGGTGCATGAAGGATCAAAAAGGTAGGGTCTCGTTGCGATGGTAAAACCGTTCGCGTGAGAGACGTGGCTCCGCCATCGGCATCTTCCACCGCAATGTCGAACGCCTCTCGCTCCAGCAACCCGCATGCCAACCTCGCCCATCGGGCTCCCCCCTGGCGGCGGGGCACGGTGGATGGCCCATCACCTTCCCGCGTCTTTGCCTCGCCGATTCCTGCATCAACGGGGATCTGCTGGGGAGAGTCATCCCGGAAAGAAAAATCTGTTTCGGTGAAGCCCGCGTCGCCCAGAGGGAGGGGGGGACGCCGGATGGGCGGCGGAAGTTTCACCGCTGGCGATCAATCGACCGCCAGCGGAGGTTCGCCAAGGAAAACGCTGGGAAAATTCTGACCGCGGCGCGCGAAATTTGGACTTCACCGGTTGCCAACGCCTCGGTCGGCAACTACGCTTATTGCGACGCGATCTCAATAACGCGTCATCGCAGCCGATAGCAAACTGTTTGTCATCGGTTGTCCCCGCCAGCAAATGGCAATGCTCCGACGGTCGTCCGACGCAAAAATGCTCGCCGACCGACGTCAAGCATTTTTGCCTTGTAGCCAGCCTCCAGCGGCAGCGTCGTGCTCGCCGATTTGTACTGCAAACTCAAGGCTGCAAAATGCGCCCTCCAACCCATTCCGCACTGTTCGCCTCGCCCAGTGCGTCGATGCCGTACGGTTTTTCTGGGGAGAGTCTGGTTTGAGTCAGCGATCTCCCGACACCACCAAACCACCGATCCCGTCGGATCCGCCGTCGGTCAGCCAGACGCTGCGCCGCGGGTTCTGGTTGCGAACGATGATCCAATGGCACTGGATCAGCTCGGCCGTCTGTCTGATCGGGATGATCTTGTTTTCGGTCACCGGGATCACGCTGAATCACGCTTCGCAGATCGAGACGGTTCCGGATGTGGAGCACCAGATCATCGAGCTACCGCAGGAGATAACCGACGCGATCGACGCTCAGACGCCTGCCGAGAAAGCTCCGCTGCCATCGGCGGTCGCGACTTGGTTGAGCGATCAAACGGGGATCGCGATCGGTTCGCGAGAGGCCGAATGGAACGAGGACGAGATCTATCTATCGATGCCCGGCCCGGGGAGCGATGCGTGGGTGAGCATCGATCGGTTTGCTGGCGAAGTCGAATTCGAACGGACGCAGCGCGGCTGGATCTCGTATTTCAACGACCTGCACAAAGGCCGCAACACGGGGCCGGCGTGGAGTTGGTTCATCGACATCTTTGCGATCGCAACGCTCGTGTTTTGCTTTACCGGTTTGGGGCTATTATTCCTGCACGCGAGAAACCGGCGGATGACGTGGCCGCTGGTCGGACTGGGGCTGATCGTTCCGTTTTTACTCGCGCTGCTGTTGATCCACTGACTGCCACGCTTCCAATTTTCACCATCCTCTCCATGACTGTTTCCTTGAACAACAAGAGTCGACGCATGTTGAAACGCTTTCCCCTTCTTGCCGCTTCGTTCGCCTTGGCGTTTGCCATGCCAGCCGCGCCGGCGACGGCCGCGGAGATCGAACTGAGCATCGAAATTCCGCGACTGAACGTTTCGGAATATCACCGCCCCTATGTCGCCGCCTGGATTCAAACCGCCGACCGCAAACAGATTCGCAACCTGACGGTTTGGTATCAGATGCGCGACACGAACGAAGGGCACGGCACCAAATGGTTGCCCGACTTGCGGCAGTGGTGGCGGATCTCTGGCCGTTCATTGGACGTGCCGGTCGATGGCGTCACCGGGGCGACGCGGCCGGTCGGCAAGCACTCGCTGACCTTCACGGACAAGCAGCCTCAATTGGCCGATCTTCCGGCCGGGGAATACACCCTGATCGTCGAAGCGTCCCGCGAAGTGGGTGGCCGTGAACTGGTGAAGATCCCTTTTAAATGGCCTGCCACGTCGTCACAGACGCTCGACGCCCAAGGCGAAAAAGAGCTGGGAGAGGTGACCCTTTCGGTCAAGCCCTAGCCAATCCACGATTCCATGTTCGATTTCGGTTCCCTGTAAAACCCTTTGTTACCCTTTAGAGAGTCTCACGATGAAAATTTCATCCTTCCTGGCTGTTGCCCTCGTTGTCACGCTGTCGCAGATCGCATCCGCTCACAAAGTGTGGGTGCTGCCATCGCAGACGTCCCTTTCGGGGAACGATCCTTGGGTCACCGTCGACGCCGCCGTGTCGAACGACCTGTTCTACTTCAATCACCATCCGTTGCGTCTCGACGGCCTCGTGATCACCGCTCCCGATGGCGGTTCGGCGGAAGCTCAAAACGCTTCGACCGGCAAGTATCGTAGCGTGTTTGATGTTCAGTTGGAGCAGGAAGGAACCTACCGCATCGCGTTGATGAACCAAGGCCTTTTCGCCAGCTGGGTCGAAAACGGCGAACGCAAACGCTGGCGTGGATCGGCCGCAACGTTTGCAACCGAAGTACCGGCCAATGCTGAAAACCTGAAGGTTACCGAAAGCGTTGGACGGATCGAGACTTTCGTCACCAATGGGGCTCCTAGCAAGGAAGCGTTGAAGCCGACCGGCGTTGGAATCGAATTGGTTGCCGCGACGCATCCCAACGATTTGTATGCGGGAGAGAAGAGTCAGTTTCAATTGCTGATTGAAGGCAAGCCCGCGGCGGGATTGGAGATCGAGATCATCCGCGGCGGAACCCGCTACCGCGATTCGCAGGAAGAAGTCATCGCGACGACCGACGAGAACGGAGAATTCACTGTCGCGTTTGAGAAGCCCGGCATGTATTGGTTTTCGACTTCGTCGCAAGACGAAAAAGGGAAGACCGCCCAAGCGAAGACCCGTCGTCTCAGCTACGCCGCAACGCTTGAAGTTTTGCCACAGTAAATCCGTTTGATTGATTAGGTCCCATGGCAAACCAACCACCCCGCCGCAGATTCGCTGAAGTGATCGGCAACGCAGTCGTCATGCTGCTGTTGGTGATTGTTGCGTTGCTGTTTCTGCGGCTCACTCGCGGTGCTTGGTGGATTGCAAATCCACCCTCATCGCGGTGGTGGATTGCCGGTGGGACGCTAACATTTTATCTGCTGTTTTGCCTGCGGATGCTCCGTCGTCCGGCGAAGCGTATGCAAGCCAGCAACTCCGTCGGTGCTGCAACCGCTGCTGCGACGGGGGAAGCCGCGGTCGATCCCTCTTCGATCGCCGTGGTTTACGCTAGCCAAACAGGCTTCGCGTATGAACTGGCTCAGCAGACAACGGCGTCGCTGAACGAAGCGGGCCAGTTGGCTCACCTGGCGGGGATCGAACAGATCGATCGCGAGCGATTGGTCCGCGGCGGACGTTTGTTGTTTGTCGCCAGCACGACGGGGGAAGGCGATCCGCCCGATCACGCCTATGGATTTCTCGAAGAGGTGATGGGGCAGGCTGCGGATCTGCAGGCCTTGGAATATGCGGTGCTCGCCCTCGGCGATCGCACCTACACCCAGTTCTGTGCGTTTGGGCGGCAGGTCGATCAATGGTTGCGGCGACACAAGGCGCGGCCGCTGTTCGATATCGTCGAAGTCGATAACGGCGATCCGGCGGCGCTTCAAACTTGGCAAACCAAAGTTGCCGAGACCTTCGAAACGGTTGCGGCAACGCCATGGCAACCGCCGAAACTGGACGACTGGCAACTGGTCGCACGCCAGGAATTGAATCCAGGCAGTCTTGGTGGCGGCGTCTATCATCTGAAATTACAACAAACAGGCCACGAGGCGGGCCCGGTGGCTTGGCAAGCGGGTGACATCGCCGAGGTCGAACCACGGAATTCGCGAGCCTCCGTTGAACGCTGGTTGGAAGCAGCGGGATGCGATGGCGAGACGACGATCGAAGTCGGCCATGAGAGCACGACGTTTGCCGAGCGGTTGGCGCGGTGTGAGTTGCCAGATCTCGATGGCGTTGAAGGTCGGAATCCGCAGACGTTGGCCGATGGCTTGAAGCCGCTGAAGCCTCGCGAGTATTCGATCGCGTCGTTGCCCAGCGATGGCAATTTGGAATTGGTGCTTCGCCGCGTCGTGCGGACCGACGGGACGCTCGGAATTTGTAGCGGTTGGTTGTGCGACCACTTGGAATTGCAGCAGTCGGTGCGATTGAGGCTCCGCAGCAACCCGAGCTTCCATCCCCAATCGGTCGATCGCCCGATGATCTTGATCGGCAACGGAACCGGGATCGCGGGGCTGCGTGGACATTTGAAGCAACGCGTCGCCGCGGGGCATTCCGAGAACTGGCTGCTGTTTGGCGAACGCTCCGCCGATCGCGACTTCTTCTTTCGCGATGAACTCTCCAGTTGGCAACAGCAAGGGCTGCTGAAACGCTTGGACCTCGCCTTCTCCCGCGACGGCGAACAGCGGACCTACGTTCAGGATCGACTAAGCGAATCGGCTGACGAACTGAAAGCCTGGGTTGCACGCGACGCGGCGATCTATGTCTGCGGCAGCCTCGATGGGATGGCTCCCGCGGTCGATGCCGTGATCCGCAAAACGCTCGGCAACACGCTGGTCGACCAGATGCTCGCCGACGGCCGCTACCGCCGCGACGTCTATTAGTTGGTGGCTAGACGACTCCGTCGCGTGGTCTATATCGAAGCCGCGATGTTATCCTTATAGCATCAAAGCAATGCAGTCGAAGCCACAGAGATCTCCGAGTTCACCGAGGCCCACGAATCGCGGCTAGTTTTCTCTGTGGACTCTGAGATCTCTGTGGCTAAAGCCGTGTTTCAAATTGGATCTATCAGCCGGGCACCAATAGCTCCCGAGGATCTCGGTGGCCAGTTTTACTTCTCGCATGTCGCGATGTAGCTTATAGCGTTGGTTCGATTGATGGATGCGTAGGACTAGGAATCTTGGATGCGAATCGGTTTTGATGCCCCCGAATTTTTATGGCTGCTGTGCCTGTTGCCTCTGTTCTGGGTAGCCGCGTACCGGCGTCGCGGATTGGGCGTCGTGCATGCGGCGGTTGCGATCGGTTTGCGTTCGCTGGTCCTGTTGGCGATCGTTGCGGCGATCGCGGGCGTGCAGATTCGTTGGCACAGCGACCGCGTCGCGGTGATGTATCTGTTGGACCAATCCGAGAGTATCGATGCCGGTCGGCGCCGGGAGATGTTCGACTTCGTCGCCGCCAACGTGCGCGCGCATCGCCACGCGTCGCGCGACGATCTGGCGGGAGTGATCCTGTTTGGTAGAGAGGCGACGATCGAAGTCCCTCCGTTCAGCGACGACCTTCCGCAGCGGTCGCAGTTCAGCGACGGATCGCTTCGCACCGACGCGACGAATCTCGAACAGGCGTTGCAGTTGGCTCGGACCGCGATGCCAACCGACGTCCGCCGCCGGATCGTGATCCTCACCGATGGGAATCAGACGCTGGGTCAGGCTGCGCGAATCGCCGATCGGATCGCCGACGATGGGATTGGGATCGACATCGTTCCCGTTCCGACGCAGTCGGGCAGCGACGTGTTGGTCGAAAAACTCGACATGCCGGCGCAAATTCGCCGCGGACAACCGATCGAAGCACGCGTCGTGATGACGAATTTTGCTGCGGAGAATTCGGACGCTCCCGTTGCGGGACGACTGCAGGTCACGCGGCGCAGCGGACACGACGATCAGATGATCTTGAATCAACCGATCCTGCTGACACCTGGGAAAAACGTCTTTCCATTGCGACATACGATCGATCGCGCCGCGCCTTATACGTACACCGCGACCTTCGTCCCCGACGATCCGGCGGATGACGCGCGGTCGCAGAACAATCGTGCCGTGGCGTTTGCGAATGTGCGGGGGCAGAGTCGCGTGCTGCTGATCGAACCGGCGACCGAGCCTGGAGCGTGGGCCGAGTTTGCCGATCGGTTGCGTGAAGAGAATATCGAAGTCGTTGTCGAGCCGAGCGACGCGACTTTCAGTTCGCTGGCTCAACTGCAAGCCTACGATTCAGTGATCTTGGCCAACGTGCCGCGCGTCGGCGGGGATGCTGTCGATTCGCTGCAATGGTTCAACGATGATCAGATCGAGATCTTGGTTCGCAACACGCAACAATTGGGAGCGGGCTTGCTGATGATCGGCGGTCCCGATGCGTTGGGTGCCGGCGGTTGGACCGGGACGGCACTCGAAAAAGCGATGCCTGTCGACTTCGAAATCAAGAATCTGAAAGTCGCTGCGGTCGGGGCGTTGGCACTGGTGATTGACAGCAGCGGATCGATGGATGGCCAAAAAATGCAGCTGTGCAAAGCGGCGGCGTCCGAGGCGATCAAGATGCTTGGCCCAAGCGATCACTTGGGAATCTGGACCTTCGACGGCGCGACGCGCGAAGTGATTCCGATGCAGCCGGTTGCGGGGCGAACGCACATGTTGCCGATGGTTTCGCGCATCACAGCTGGCGGCGGCACGGTGATGTATCCGGCGATGGAGCGAGCGTTTATCGGGCTGTCGCAAACCGAAGCGGCGGTGAAGCACATGATCGTGCTGACCGATGGGCAAACCATGCCAAACGACTTTGCCGCTTTGACGCAGCGGATGCAACAACAAGGGATCACCGTTTCGTCGGTAGCGATCGGCAAAGATGCGGATCTGAGCTTGATGCGACAGATCGCTTCGATTGGCAATGGAAAGATGTACCATGTGCATTCGCCGCGAGGGATTCCGCGGATCGTGATGCGGGAGACGCGTCGGGTTTCGCGACCCTTGATTTTCGAACAGCCAGCAGGCGTGCAGCCGCAGCTCGCGCAAGACCATCCGCTAATCCAAGGCGTTGGCAGCCCGCCACCGATCCGCGGCTATGTGATGACGACGGCCAAGGATAGCCCGTTGGCTCAGGTCTTGATGTCCGCGGCGGGACCTCAGAACAGCCAACAGCCGGTGCTGGCCGTATGGCAGTATGGGCTGGGGCGGACGGCGGTCTTGACGACCGATGGCGGCCAGCGTTGGGCAAGCGATTGGCGGACGTGGGATGACCGCAAGAAATTGATCGCTCAATTGATGCGATGGCTGAATCGACCCGCCGGCGACGCGGGGAAGTTCACGTTGGCGACCGTCGTGAATGATGGACAGGTGCAAGTCGTTGTGAACGCGTTGGATGAGAGCGATCAGTATTTGAACTTTCTCGAGATGGGAGCCTCGGTGCTCGACCCCGATCTCGAACCTATCGACTTGCGGATGCGGCAGACCGCGCCGGGACGTTACGTCGGTTCGTTTCCTGTAGATCGCGCGGGGAACTATTTTGTCCACGTCGTCCCCGAAGCTGGCTCGGCTCCGCTGACCACCGGCGTTAGCGTGCCGTTTAGCGCCGAATACCGGATCCGCGAAGTGAATCGAGGGCTATTGGAACAATTGGCTGCAGCGGAGCCACGCGGCGGCGCGGCGGGAACGTTGGCTCCATCGATGGCGAGCGGCGACGCCGATCCGGCGGCTTTGAACCCGTTTCGTGGCGGTTTGGATGCGATCCGTTCGATCCAAGATTTTTGGCCCATCTTCGTTCTGATCGGATGCTGCTTGTTTGTCGGCGACATCGCGGTCCGCCGGATCCGCTGGGACTTCAGCGGAGTGAAACGTCTAGCTGCCAAGCGAGCCACGAAATTGCAGGACGCCGACGCGAGCAAGCTCCAGCGCCTGCAAACGCTCCGCTCGATCAAACAGCAAGCGGCTGGCAGCGCGATGCAGGAGTCCGAACCTTCGGCACTGCTTCCTGCAGTTGAAACGCCAACCGTTCAAACGAAGCCCCCAACTCTCGGCAGCGACGATGCTCCCGAAGCCCTCTCATACACCGAGCGCTTGCGTCAAGCAAAAGCGAACGCGAGGCGTTAAAGGGTGTTCGAAAAGTGCAGTGGCAACGCGGTGGATTCCGTTTTGCTGCCTCAACCCACATCGTTCTTGTTGGTGTTGCGGATGCGCTTCTGTTGCGGAGGGGTGTCCAAAATGGCAGCCTACGGCGATGGTTGGACGCCCCAGAGTTTGGTCAACAATTGGCAGACTTCGGGATCGTGCTGTTGCAGTTCTTTGTGGTCGAAGGGGAAGAAGTCGTTGCGCGTGAAAAAGGCTTCGGTTGTCTCGGCGAAATATTCTTGCGGGTTGGTCAGCGCATAGGCGCGGTCGAAGCGTTTGTTCCCTTCGGAATCTTGCCGCTCCACGCGATCATAGCCGCCGCTCGCTTTGGCTTTTTCGAAAGCCGATTGCAGCGGTTCGTTTTGAAAGCCATCGGGAAGTTCGCGATGGTGGTAGGCGTGGGCGAGTTCGTGCAACGCAAAGTTTGGCATCCGTCGCGTTTCGGCGGCGAAGATGCGGATGTTGGTAAATTCGACTCCGCGGGCCATCGCTGGATCGCGCCCGTTGGCTCGCAGCCAATCGCCGCTGGGATGGTATTCGGCTCCCGGAGGGATGCCGGGATATTGCGGCGAAAACCAGAGCGTTACGTTTTGCAGGCGGTCGACTGCTGCCGAGGGAACGACGCGGCAGATCTCGTTCAATTGAAGGGTTAACAGCTGCAGTGCCTGTTCGGTCGCCGGACGCGTTTCCGGTTCGAGCAGTTCGAGGTGGATTTGCACCGTCCAGCCGGAGAGGTCTTTCGCCGCGTAACTCGGTGCCGTGGAGGTTGACTCTGCCGGTTGAGGCGGGGCTATCGCGGCGGCGGAGCGCGCGAAGATGAGGCTGGCGAGAAGGTAAATGCTGGCTAACGCAGTGGTTTGAATAGCGGATTTCGACATCGAGCGAGCCTGGGGGTGATAGCAATTTGTCGGGAGGAGCGGCGGGAAGGGGGGCGGATTGGGTAGACGCGGTCCCTTCGCAGTGGAAGGTCCAGTCTATCCGCAGCGGCTTGCGGTCACAAAGCACTAGCCTTTCAGGCACTTCCGCTGGTAACATCTACACCCATCAGGGCTTAAGTTGGGGTGCGTGTTCGGGATCCCGGACGCGGATACGAAACGGGAATTGCTATCTGGAAGCTTATGCCGCGTGGGTGCTGACTACATAAATATGATCCTCTGGGTGGTCGGGTCGATGCTGGCCGTGGGGATTTTGATGGGCTTGATGCGTCGTCGGCGCGATCAATTGGTCCAGGAACTTCGAGAACACGTCGAGCGTGAGCGTTCGACTGACAAATCGCCAAAGAGCGAAGCTAAAAGTAAAACATGACGAAACGACTTTATATCGAAACGGTCGGCTGCCAGATGAACGTCTTGGACAGCGAGATGGTCGTAGCCAACCTTCGGCAACACGGCTACGAGGTCGTGCAATCGACTGAAGATGCCGATGTGCTGCTGTACAACAGTTGCAGCGTTCGCCAGATGGCTGAAGAGAAAATCTACAGTGCTGTTGGCGAAGTCAAACGGATCAAAGAAGCGCACCCCGATCGCGTGGTCGGCATCATGGGCTGCATGGCTCAGAAGGATCAAGCCAAGATTTTTGATCGCGCCCCGCACGTCGATCTGGTCATCGGCCCGGGACAGCTGCATCAGATCCCCGACTTGATCCAGCAGGTTCGCGCTGGCTCCGGGCCTCAGGTGATGGTCAGTCTCGGGCGTAAGGAAGGTACGCAAGAGGATATCCGTCGCAGTCACGAGACGTTTGATCCGTTGCGGGATCCGTCGATGCGGCCGACTCCGTTTCAGGCCTATCTGCGGATCCAGATCGGTTGCGACAAATTCTGCACCTATTGCGTTGTGCCAATGACTCGCGGTCCGGAACAGGGACGCCGGCCTTCGGAGATTTTGCTGGAAGCGCAAACGCTGGCCGATCAGGGCTGCAAAGAGATCACGCTGTTGGGCCAGACGGTCAACAGTTACAAGTACAGCGAAGATGGCACGACGACACGGTTGGCCGATCTGCTGCGATCGCTGCACGAGATCGACGGCATCGAGCGGTTGAAGTTCGTGACGAACTATCCCAAGGACATGACGGAAGATCTGCTGCGAACGGTGCACGAATTGCCAAAGTGTTCGCCGTATCTGCACGTTCCCGCGCAAAGTGGTTCGGACGAGATCCTGAAACGGATGAAGCGTGGTTACACGATCGCCGACTACCGGGCGATGATGGAGCGGATCCACAAGTTCCTGCCCGAAGCCTCGGTCAGCAGCGACTTTATCGTCGGTTTCTGTGGCGAGACCGAAGAGCAGTTCCAGATGACGATGGATCTGGTTCGCGAGTACCGCTACAAAAACAGCTTCATCTTCCAATACAGTGTTCGCGAAGGGACCAAGGCGAACGAACGATTGGAAGACGACATCCCGCTGGAGGTGAAGAAGCGTCGTAACAACGACTTGTTGAACCTGCAGAACGAAGTCTGCTTGGAAGACAATCAACGCTTTGTCGGCGAGACGGTTCAGGTGTTGGTCGAAGGGCCGAGCAAGAAGTCGATCAAGAACGGCGATGATGGCCCGGTCGTGCAGATGACCGGGCGAACGCATTGCGATCGGATCGTTGTGTTCGATGGGAATCGCCGCCAAGCGGGACAGATGATGGACATCGTTGTTCGCGAAGCACTGTGCCACACGCTGATCGGCACCGTTCACACAAAACACCTTGGCCCTCAAGTTTTTCAGCTGGCTTGATTTTCCGCTTGGCGTGTTCGAGAAGACGTCGTTAGCTCCCGTTTCCGTTAGTTTTTAATTCGCGTGGCCCGAGCGGCAGAGTTTGCTTTTTCGCAGGCAAGTTTGTTTTCCGAGACCACGCACGGCATAGATCGGCTCGGCGCGATGCCGTGGCACCGTACGGATCGATCGTTCATCAAGGACCGATGACAAATGAAAGTTGCATTCTTTCCACTCGCCGTTCTGTTCGTCTCTATCGCGTTGGCGTCCCCAACGCACGCGGACGATCCGCTAACTACGGTCACTCTGGAAACGATCGATCTGACCGACCAGCTGCGCCGCCAAGTCGTCGTCGACCGCGAAACGGGACTCTACCTGGGCTATCCATCGACCACTTTGTTGGATGACGGGCAGACAATGCTGTGCGTTTATGCCAAGGGAGTCGGCCGCGGGGCGATCCTCTACAAACGCAGCGAAGACGGCGGCAAGACTTGGGGGCCACGACTGGCGACTCCCGAAAACTGGTCGACCTCCAAAGAGGTTCCCAACCTGCATCGTGTCGTCGACGCGGAAGGGAAGCGTCGCCTGTTGCTTTGGTCGGGGCTGTATCCGGCACGGATGGCAATCTCCGAAGACAACGGAGCCCAGTGGAGCGAATTAAAGCCAGCCGGAGATTGGGGCGGAAGCGTTGTGATGGGGTTCGTCGAACCATTGAGCACCCCAGGGCATTATCTGGCGATGTTCCATGACGACGGTCGCTATTTTACCGAACATGGGGGGAGCACCGAGACGGTGACCCTTTATAAGTCGTTGTCCACCGACGGAGGCCTCACGTGGTCGCGACCGGAATCGGTTCACCGGTCCAGTGCGATCCATCTTTCGGAGCCCGAGTGCATTCGTTCGCCTGATGGCAAGCGGTTGGCTGTGCTGTTGCGAGAGAGTCGGTTGCGAAAGAATTCCCACGTGATTTTCAGTGATGATGAAGGCAAGACGTGGACCGCACCACGCGAGTTGCCATTGGCGCTGACCGGCGACCGACATGTTGCCAAATACGATTCGGACGGTCGTTTGCTGGTCAGTTTCCGCTGCCGTTCACCGCATCATGCTGCCAAAACACGTCCTTTTGAAGGGCATTGGATCGCATGGGTCGGCACCTGGGACGATCTCGTTGACGGAAAGCAGGGCCAATATAATGTGCGGCTGAAAGAAAACACCAAGGGCTACGACACGGGATATTCGGGGGTCGAGATCCTCCCCGACGGAACCTTTGTTGCCACCTCCTACGGCCACTGGGATGAAGGTTTGGATCCCTACATCCTTAGCGTCCGATTGAAGCTGGCACAGTTGGACGAAATGTCGCAAGGGGCTGCTTCGCCGCAGTGATCGTTCGTCCGCAGGGGGACCTTTCCCTAGCTGTTGGAGCGACCAACAGCATTGGATCGTTGGAGGTCAGCCCGCGCTGACCGCTGTTCCCCCGTCGCGTCTCCGTGGAGAGGCCGGGGGGGGGCTGTCAGTTATACGTAAGGCATGATGAGTTGTCGCGACCGAACGCTTGCCCGGCCAGTGAGAAGTCTTTCGTTCGTCGCAGACCGTTCCACATCGCAATCATCCATGTTAGGGCCGCAGGCTCGACCATTTGCATAGCCCAGGCCATCGGCCTGGGTTCTAGGGGCGTTGATTGACATGGTTGGGCTGAAGGCCCGGTCGATTGTCACCACCACTCCCCCGGGGCGTTGCCCCTTCGCCTGTTGTGAAATGAAACCGGGCGCCGTCGGCTGATACCCAGCCCTGCAGGCTGGGCTATGCAAATTGCTGGACCTTCGGCCCGTGCCAGGAATGTGCGTGTCCCCTTTTGCCCCTATCCGATGATCGACCGATCGGCGTGATGGAAGGGTTGCCGGGATTTTGCCAACTGTTGCGGCTGCCAGTGGGGAGCGGTCGGTTGCCATCGAGTGCTCGCGGAACCGGACACGCCTGGGATGACACGACGACGTTTCCGAATGGTTATTGCTGTCAATCATCGCGCGACCGGAGACTTTGCCGCACCGGAATGATCGGAATTTTTTGAAAATAATTTGGAGGATTCTTCTGTTACAGCGTTCCTGAGCCGCTTGAAGGCGGTTCTGCTTCCATTGTCACTACGGTGTGGGGACGATCGTGTCCTGTCGAGGGGGAACGGAGAAAAAACGCCAAGGGGAAGGCAACGGCCTCATTGCAAGGTATCTTGTGGTCTAGGTCTGGTTGATGTTTACGCGAATTCGCAATAAACATTGCCGGAATGTCCGTCCTTTCTTCGCTGATCGAAAATGAAGGTGTTTCTGGTAGCGGTTCGCTAGATGATCCGTTCGGCCGTCGCTCAAAGAAAATTGAACGAAGCTGAACGAAGATTCCAGCCGACATCGGCAGCGGGGGGTATTGTTTTTACATAGGCAATTTGAAGCCTGTCGATGAAAGTACCCCTTGAGTCATGCTCCAGAAGGATCTCCGAAATATGCTCATGCGTCACCCGCACCCCGAGTTGCAATTCGCTTACCAACTGCCTTACGGGGCGGTCGTGAAGCCCAATGGCGTCCAGTTCTCTGTTTACAGCCGTTCTGCAACCTCGATGCGTTTGCTGCTTTACAAGAACGTCAACGACCGCGATCCGTCGCAGGTGATCGAATTCGATCGCGACGTCGACCGCTGGGGGGACATCTGGAGCATTCAGGTTCCGAATATCAAGCCGGGCCAGCTGTATCACTTCCAAGCCAGTGGACCTTTCGATCCTGAACGCGGCCAGCGGTTTGACGCTTCGGCGCGATTGATCGATCCCTACGCCAAGGCATTGGCTGGCAAGTTCCAATCGAACGAAGACGGGATCACCCGTCCGCCGAAGTGCGTCGTCGTCGACGACAGCTTCGATTGGGAAGGCGATCGCCACTTGCGGCACGATCTTTCCGATTCGGTGATCTATGAGATGCACGTCCGCGGCTTTACCAAAAGCAAGACGGCGAAGATCAAAAATCCCGGCACCTACCTGGGCGTGATCGAAAAGATACCGTACCTGAAGTCGCTGGGCGTAACGGCTGTCGAGTTGATGCCGGTTCACGAGTTCCCGATCGAAGCGACCAACGGCGAAAAACTGGAACGGCCGAACTATTGGGGCTACGACCCGATGGCCTTCTTCGCGCCGCACCGTGGCTATGCGGCCGGCAAGCAGCCGGGGGCGCAGGTCAACGAATTCAAAGAGATGGTCAAGGCGTTGCACGCCGCCGGGATCGAAGTGATCCTGGACGTCGTCTTCAACCACACGTGTGAAGGGAACGAACAGGGACCGACGTTGAGCTTCAAGGGGCTCGAGAATTCGGTCTACTACATCCTTTCCGAACAAGAGCACTACACGAACTACAGCGGTTGTGGAAACACGGTCAACGGAAACCATCCGGTTGTCCGCGAGATGATCTTCCATTGCCTGCGACACTGGGTGCACAACTACCACGTCGACGGTTTCCGGTTCGATCTGGCGAGCATCTTGAGTCGCGATCGGCACGGCAACTTGGTCCCCAACCCGCCGATGGTCGAATTGATCGCCGAAGATCCGATGTTGGCAGACACCAAGATCATCGCTGAAGCTTGGGACGCCGCGGGAGCTTACCAAGTCGGCTCGTTTGGCGACCTGCGTTGGGCCGAATGGAACGGTCGCTTCCGCGATGACGTTCGCGGTTTCTGGCGTGGCGATGGCGGAACGCTCGGCGCCGTGGCAACTCGCCTGGCGGGCAGCAGCGACCTGTACCAACACGCTGGTCGGGCTCCGTTCTGCAGCATCAACTTTGTCACGTCGCATGATGGCTTCACGATGAACGACCTGGTGTCGTACCGTGACAAGCACAACATGGCCAATGGCGAAGACAATCGCGACGGCGACAACCACAACATCAGCGACAACTACGGTATCGAAGGCCCCACGCGGCGACGCGGGATCCAATCGGTTCGTGAACGTCAGATCAAGAACATGCTGTCGACGCTGTTGCTCAGCCAAGGCGTTCCGATGCTGGTTTCGGGGGATGAAACCCGACGCACGCAAAAGGGAAACAACAACGCCTACTGCCAGGACAACGACATCAGTTGGTTCGATTGGCGATTGGTCGAGAAGAACGAATCGATGGTTCGGTTTGTCCAGGGGCTGATCAAATTCCGCCGCGACCAACCGACGATGCGACGCAAGAAGTTCCTCACCGGGCGACCTGAAAACGGTCGCAAGATCCCTGACGTTTCGTGGTTCAACGCCAACGGCGACGCGCTCGATTGGCATCAACCCGAATTGGCGATGTCGGCTTATTTGGCCGCACCGTTGAAAGCCGACGATCCCGACGGGATGGGACGCGATGTCGTGATGTTCTTCAATTCGACCGGAGAGCGGAAGACCTTCAACATGCCATTGCACGGCCGTGGGATGAAGTGGAATCTGTTTGTCGACACGACGGCGCCTTCGCCAGCGGATATCTATCCCGATCTGGACGGTCCCGTGCCGGTCAGCGGTCAAGCGATCGACCTGTCCTATAAAGGGCTGATGATCTACGTTTCCGAATTGGTCAATCAGTAGTCGACGTCGGCGGGCGGCTCTTCGGAGCCGCGAGCCAGATAGACGATGACAGCGCCGCCAGCGGCGGTGCTGATCGCTTCTCCATAAGTCCAGATCGCGGGCATGCCGGTCGCTAGGTCGACCCACCATTGCAAACCGCCCAGGACAACGATCCCCCAGCCGAGCTTCAACACCAACGCTCGGTATCGCGGCAGGTCGCGGGCCAGTTCCAGGACCGCGACGCCTAGCATTCCGTAGACCACCGACAGGTGCCGAGCCAGGTACCAGGTGAGCCGGTGGTCGGGGAAGCCGTCGATTTCAAAGAATTCCGCTGTCGCGATCATCCACGATCCAGGCATCGCGGCCGCGAAGAAGGCGGAAAAGACGACGCCGCCAAACAGCAGCAGGTACCAATAGAGCAGTCGATGGCGAGTGGCCGTTTTCATCGGTTGCGGTCCGGTGGGAAACAATTCGTTTTCGTGCGGGTGATGATACCACGTGCAGGCAGGTTTCCAGCCCGGAGGTGTCAAAACGGGGAAAGTGCGGTCGGGCTAAAAAGTTGAACGTACGCTACAATGCGAGAGTGCGATGAGGCTGCGTTTGTCGAGCCTCCCACGCCTCTGTTCCCCAACCGCAAAAATCTACCTTGTCCACCTCATCGCTCGATCGCCCATCGCCCCTGCCTCCCGAACTGCTTGCTCCGGCGGGCGACATCGATTGCGTTCGCGCGGCGATCGAAAACGGTGCCGATGCTGTCTACTTCGGCCTCGACTGTGGATTCAACGCCCGGGCTCGGGCCCATAATTTTGGCCCCGCCGATTTGCCTGAGGTGATGGATCTGCTGCACAGCCGCGGACTGGCGGGCTACGTCACCCTGAACACGCTGATTTTTCCCAGCGAACTGCCGGCGATCGCCGACCTGTTGCGACAGATCTCCGACGCCAACGTCGACGCCGTCCTGGTGCAAGATCTCGGCTTGGTTCGCTTGGTCCGGCAACTGGTTCCCGACCTGCCGATCCACGCGTCGACGCAGATGACGATGACCAGCGCCCAATGCATCGACGAGATCGAATCGCTGGGGATCGAACGCGTGGTCGTCGGCCGCGAACTGTCGGTCCGCGAGATCAAGGCGATCGCTCAGAAGACGACGATGCCGTTGGAGTGTTTCATTCACGGCGCGTTATGCGTCGCCTATTCCGGCCAGTGCCTGACCAGCGAATCGCTGGGGGGCCGCAGTGCCAATCGCGGCCAGTGCGCGCAAGCCTGTCGTCTGCCGTACGAGCTGATCGTCGATGGCCAGGACCGCGATCTGGGCGACCAGAAGTATCTGTTGAGTCCTCAGGATCTGGCGGGATACGCGTTGATCCCCGACCTGATCGATGCCGGCGTCTGTTCGCTAAAAATCGAAGGGCGATTGAAGACGCCCGAATATGTCGCCAACATCGTTCGGCATTATCGCAAGGCGATCGACGACGCGATGGCAGGCCGCGCGGTCCATCTGACCGAGACCGAAGTCCGCGAGATGGAGCTTTCCTTTTCGCGCGGCTTCTCGCCGGGCTGGTTGGAGGGTTGCGAGCACAAGCGTTTGGTCCCCGGGCAGAGTTCCGCTAAGCGTGGCGTCCGGGCGGGAACGGTGATCGCAACGAATCGTCGCGGCGTGATCGTCGACGCGGAGATCCCGCTGAATCGCGGCGATGGGGTCGTCTTCGATGGCGATCGGGATCAGCAAGCCGAACAGGGCGGACGGCTGTTCGATGTCCGCGCGTTGGATCGCGAGGATCCTTCGCGAGTCGAACTGCAGTTCGGAACCGGAGCGATCGATTTCGATCTGCTGGAACCGGGCCAAGCGATGTGGAAGACCGATGATCCGAAGCTGAACCAGAAGCTCAAGCGAAGCTATTCGCAAACCGATCCGGTCCGCCGGCGTCCGCTGCGTTTGCGCGTGACAGCCGCAGTCGATCAACCGCTGCGCGTCGTCGCCGAAGCGGCTGGCATGGCACCGGTCGAAATCGAATCGGACCAAGCGATGGTCGAAGCTCGCAAGCATCCGATCGACGAAGCAACGCTTCACGCCCAGTTGGGGCGGATGGGCGGGACCGCGTTTGAATTGACGGCGCTCTCGGCCAAGATCGTCGGCCGTCCAATGTTGCCGCTGAGCGTGTTGGGACGGTTGCGACGCGAACTGGTCGCGGCGCTGGAAGCTCAAGCGATCGCGCGGCCGCCGCGGCGGTACTGCGAATCGGCGCTGGCCGATCTGCAGCAGAGTGTTTCGAAAACGCAAGCCGCAGCAGCGAGCGAAGCGGGCCGCGTGCCGACGCTGCACATTTTATGTCGCACGATGGACCAGATGCAGTCGGCGATCGACGCCGGGATGCGGGATCTGTATGCCGATTTCCACGACATCCGCGAGTATCGCGGTGCGGTGGCGATGGCGCGGCAGGCCGAAGCCAGGATCGTGCTGGCGACGCCGCGGATTCAGAAGCCCGACGAATTCGGGCTGTTCCGCGCGATGCGACGCCATCAGCCCGACGGCTACCTGGTTCGCAATTTGGCCGGCCTGCGATATTATCGCAACGAAGGCTTCCCAGTGATCGCCGACTTTTCGCTGAACGCGACCAATGAAATCTCCGCCGATCATTTGATCGCACAAGGAGCGACGCGGATCACTCCGTCGTACGATCTGAATCGGCAGCAATTGACCGAACTGATCGAAGCGGTTCCGAGCGGATGGTTGGAGATCGTCGTGCACCAACACATGCCGATGTTCCACATGGAGCATTGTGTCTTCTGCAGCGTGCTGTCACCGGGAACCAACAAGACCAACTGTGGCAGGCCATGCGACCGGCATGTCGTTCACTTGCGCGATCGGGCGGGGATGGAACATCCGCTGCAAGCCGACGTCGCTTGCCGCAATACACTCTTCAATGCGGCGGCTCAGAGCGCCGCAGAGATCGTCCCGTCGCTGATCTCCGCCGGCGTCGCGGCGATGCGGATCGAGCTGTTGGAAGAGACGGGGCCCGAGATCGCGCGGACGATCGAACTGTATCAACAGTTGTTGCGCGGCGAGGTGACGGGCAAAGAGGTCTGGACGCAATTGCGAGCCAGCAACCGCGTCGGCGTCACCCGAGGCACTCTCGAAGAACGCCGCAACCCACTGACGATTCTCTAAATCGCGTACGACAGAAGCTCTGCCCTACATCACTACTTAGGAAAACTCAACACTTGAATTGTTGGGCATACAGGGTGTGTAGTTTACCATGGTTTGGCTGTCTATATATCGGCAGTGTTACTGTGAAGGGGATCATTTGTGCGGGCCGGTTTGGTTTGTTTATCATGGTAACTTGAAGGGTTTGCGGGAAATCTGTAGATTCACCCTTCTTCATGTGTAATCTGGCACCCAAGTCAGTTTGTGTGTGTCAATTATCTTTCCGCAAAACGGTGCTCCGATTGAACCGCTGCAGGTTCGGAAATTAGATCTCGCGCGTTGTCGATGCGATATTCGATCGAAATGTAGCGCATTGGAGTTCACTGTTAGCTTGGTTTAACAATGTATGAGTTTGGTGGAGGGTTCGCGCTGCGAGCACTCGACCATTCGGAGATTGCCAGATGATAAATCGATTGAAATCGAACGGCGGCCTGCGATCGCAGGGTTTTACGCTGGTTGAACTGTTGGTAGTGATTGCGATCATCGGGATCTTGGTGGGGCTGCTGTTGCCGGCGGTCCAAGCGGCGCGTGAGGCCGCTCGGCGAATGCAATGCTCTAACAATCTGAAGCAGATTGGTTTGGCGATGCACAACTACCACGACACGCACCTGCGATTTCCTCCAGGAAGTATTGGAACCGCTTTCACATCGTCGTCGACCGATTTGGATAACAAATTTGGACCGTTGGTTCACATCTTGCCCTACATCGAGCAAGGGCCGTTGTACGATCAGGTCGACTTCAACGTCAGTTTTTGCGCTCCAGTGAACCACAAGATTGCCGCGACACGGATCGATGCCTATCTGTGTCCTTCGTATGCCGGAGAGGAATCGGGTAAGGACCAGTTCTATCAATATGGTGGCTCGAATCCATCATTCGATGCTGTGATCAGTAACTACTTAGCTGTTGGCGGCTATCATCCGACCGGGCATCAGAATTTTAAGTCGACGACGACTCTGGGCGATTCGAGTCGCTACGGGATGTTCTTCGCGAACAGTAAGACTCGGATGGCAGATGTCATCGATGGCACCACGAATACCATGATGTATGCCGAATTTCGGCCGACGATTATGAAGGATATCGGTTGGTCCACCTGGAAAGTCAACTCGCGCTGGAGTCCTTGGGTGGGCGGGATCTATTTGGAAGGTAGTGGCTCGACACGGGGCACGCGGTATGGACCCAACCAATTGACGCCCTATACCGGCAATCAAGCGAACGATTGGACTTTGTTGCCATTTAGTTCTCAGCATCCAGGCGGGGTCCAAATCGTGATGGCCGATGGAAGCGTTCGGTTCGCTGCGGAGACGGTCGATATCCTCACTTGGCGCGCCATCAGCACAAAGGGCGGGAACGAAACGGTCGCGCCCTGGTAGCGGAGCGTGCAGCCTCACGTTGTCACTTGCTTGACAATCGGTATGGAAATCATGAGTAAACCGTTGCTGGCAGTTCGTGGACAACGAACTGCCAGTCGGTATTTTGCGCACTTTAACCTATTGCAATTGAATCGATAATGAGAATAGAACGCTTGTCTAAAACTTGGCTCGATGTTTGTGTCGTGGCGACCTGTTGTTTTGCGCTGGTGGGGTGTGGTCCTTCGGGGCATCCTGGGCTGATCCCGGTCTCGGGCAAGGTGACCATCGATGGTGAACCGTTGCAGACGGGGACGGTTGAATTTATTCCCGACACATCCAAGGGGACGACCGGTCAGGTTGCCTTTGGCCAAATCGGCGCCGATGGTACCTTTCAATTGCGTACGTTTGAGCCGAACGATGGGGTAAAACCAGGTTCTTACAAGGTCGGTGTCCAGGCGATGGAAGTCGTTCCGTTCGACCCCGAAGCTCCTGAGCCTCCGTCGGATAAATCGCTCATCCCAACACGATACGCCGACGCCATTACCAGCGGATTGACGGCAGAGGTGAAACCGGAATCAAACGATCCGCTTCAATTTGAACTGTTCAGCAAGCCGTAGCGGAGAGGCTCTCTCCATTTCATGGGATCGTTCCTGCCTCGACGTGGCGCGAACGATCCGGCGGATCTAGCAACCACGTCGGCGGCAATGGGGGAAGAACGCCGCAACCCGTTGACGATTTTGTAGCCTCGGTGGGCAAGTGACGTTGCACGAGGTGCAGTTTGACTCGCACTTACCGTACGGAAGGCGAATTCGAGAGTGTCGCGTGCCCACCGTCGCTTTAACGCACAGCTTCGGCGGGCTGGTGGCGCTGTTAGTCTTTCGCCAGTTCGGCAGTTGCCCAGAGCGTGGGATCTTCTTGGCACGGGTATTCGGGGCCAAGAGAGAGCGTTTGCCAGCCGATCTCGCGGTCGACGATCGCGTACCACAAACTAATCCGTGGGTATTCGCTGGGGTCGTATCCGGTGAGTCCCTTGGCTGGGATCAAGCCGCTCATTTCGTAGCCGTGCTTTTTCAGCGTGCTGTGAACCTGCAACGCATCGGAATCGACCGGCGTGGGCAGTTCGCGAGCTCGATGGATATTGAGCATTCGAGCGACGGGTTGATCCCGTTTTACGCTCGCACCCATCGGCAAAAAGGCAAATTGATGGCAGTAGCGATTGGCGCGGTGGATGCCGGGTGAGTTGCGCGTGTCGATATACAGATGCAGCCCATCGCTCTCTTCGACGCGGGCTTCGCGGCACCAAGGCATTTGAGCTTTGCCGACGACCTCGACGCGAAAACCGATCCCGTTTTCGTTCCATCCCATGCGGAGATCGGCATAGTGCGGCCGACCTGCGAGCGTGCCAAACGCGGGAATGCGATAGCTTTCATCCAGGCGAACGCCGGTCTTGCCCCACTTCAACGGCGCTCGTTTGAGTGCGACGGAAAACTCAAAAAGAAAGGTTGGATCAATTAAGCTTGATCCTTTTCCGACGGCAGACGACATAAAGACAGCTTCCAG
This sequence comes from Rosistilla carotiformis, assembly GCF_007753095.1. Lineage (NCBI taxonomy): Bacteria > Pseudomonadati > Planctomycetota > Planctomycetia > Pirellulales > Pirellulaceae > Rosistilla > Rosistilla carotiformis. The sequence goes on along the minus strand of NZ_CP036348.1, from coordinate 4,939,857 downwards.
CGTTCAGGGCGGCAGACTACATAACGATCCTTCATTGTCGCAATCGGCTGGAAATCCGCAACCACGGGAGATCCGCGGGCGGCGTTCGGTGCCGCGAGGTCTTGAACATCCGACGCGTCGCGGATAGCATATTGATATCGATTCTCATCTAGCGTGGCGGCGTTGAGGCTGGCTTGCTCGAATGTGTTCGATACCCATCCTGTCGGCGGCGTCTGGCAATAGATGTTGGACGTTTGGGCGACCTACCTTAAGTTTCGAGAAGCCATCGCG